>JBKDRW010000466.1:0-3149 GCA_046341255.1 Planctomycetota bacterium | reverse complement strand
CAATTTACGACGCTCATGTCTCGATCATCAACGTTTCTTGACAGCTTCTGGAAGCTGAGTCGAAAGAACGAGATCCCCGACCGCTGGTTGCTTCGGGATCAGGATCTGGATCAACTGTCAGATATTCTCGAAGAACAAGACCCGGAACGTCGCCTGAGGATGCTGACCCGTTCGGAACGGTTCATGGAATGCTATCCTCCGTACTGGTATTACGTAGCCCGAACGCAACAACAACTCGGGCGCACCGATGAAGCGGTGAAGACTTTCGAACGGTTGGCTGAAATTGGCCGAGGACATTTTCGACAGGATGACATGCTGGCCAGCAGTATGGCTAACATGGCCCTGATTCAGGAAAGCCAAAAAGATCCCGATGCTCCGCGCACGGCTGCCAGAGCATTTGAGTTCTCAACTCGAAACTGGGAGGCCAACCTCGTCTGTGCCTGGGTTCTGGGTCGACACGCCGAATATCGAGATGCCGAAGACCTGATTCTTTGCAATCTCGACGAAGATCTTGAAACTGACCAAAGCACGATCGCTCTGGTCTCCTTGTACTTTCATTCAGAGGATAAACCCCGTTTGAAGCGATTGCTCGAGGACGACACCATCGCGAAGCGAATCCCGATTCCCGGGTTGCTGCTGTGCGCAAAACTCCTTGGTCCTGGTGATCTGCCGCGAAACGCCGAGACTTATCTTGCATCAACTCTTACGGCTGTTCCTCGCACATCTGGACGTTCCAATGCCATTTCGGTCGCGGCTGCTCGCGGCTGGAAGCTGAATGATGCGGATGCGTCGATTTCTGATGGCAAAGCCATGTTCCAATACGCCGGACATCGCGCAATGGATGATGGGCTTGAGGTCAGCTTCACGCCGTCACTCGATTCCCGTTCCGATGGAGAACTCGGTCGAACATTGAAGATGACACTGAGGTACCCCTCGACTCCGCCCATTCAGATCGTGCTTTCTCAGGACTCTTCCGATGACGTCGCGATGAGCGATCAGCGAGGCACAGGTCGATTTCCGCTGTTCGGCGGACCGCCGCCTGCTGCACGGCGTGAGAACCGAACCATGTATCGCATCTCGGAAATCGAAGTCGATGGTTTGCGTCTGTCTTTGAGGCCAACACGCGACTCTTCGGACGAAATCCGTGTTCTCAAACCGGAATTCACAGTGGAGGATAACCTGAGCCGAAGCTAAACACTCCGATCAGAGGCCAACCTGGAAGCATGTGCGGTCGGTCAGCCTTTTTTGAAACGCAAACTACAAATGCATTCGAAGTCTCCGTCTGCATCCCCGACATTCGGAGGCTGCTCAGACCACCCGGGCTTGAATTGAAACGGATCACCTGACAGTCTTGCCGAAACTGACGCCCATGGAGAAACGGGGTATCCGTTGAAGGTGGAATTCAAAAAAGCAACGATTCGATCAGCGAAAGTCCCTTTTCCACGAGCGCACGAAATCACACTCGACTTTGAAGCGGCTATCACAATCTATTTCGAAACGGCGTAAGGCACTCTGTCCGGGCCGCCCGCAACCGACGCGATCTACTGCAGTGCGGCTGCAGGAGTGTTGGCAGCAAGGTCTGCGATCATGTCGCGAGTCGCAGCCTCGATAGCATCCTGCCAGCGTCCCTCCCCGTAGTGTTCGGAATAAGGTTTCCGCTGCCACGCGAAGTTAATGCCGCGAGAACTGTTTACGACAGCTCCAAGTCCACTGACATGAAATGCCGCAGCAGCATCAGATGATGTCCCTCCCTGAGCGCCGTAGCCGGGAATCAAAAAAGGAACAGAAGGCATCTCCTGACGAAGCTCGGCCAGCTGCGTCGGCCATGTTGCCCCCACAACGGCCCCGACCAGTCCATATTCAGAACCGTCGCCTCGAGTCGCCTGACTCAGACTTTCCACCGTTGATGCAACCCTGGAGTACAGCGGAATTCCCTCCGTCCGTCGATCCTGAAAGTCGGCAGCCCCGGGGTTGCTGGTTCGAACCAGAACATACAACCCGGCCCCTCGTGTTGCGGCAAGCTTGACGAAGGGCTCCAGCGAATCCGTTCCAAGATAAGGATTGATCGTCAGGGCATCAGCAGCGAACGGTGCTGCAGCGGGATCCTCACCAGCCAGCCATGCTGCCGCATAGGCTTCTGCTGTGCTGCCGATATCACCACGTTTGGCATCCGCGATGACAATTAAACCTGAACGACGTGCGTATGCAATGACGGATCGCAACGCAGCAACCCCCGGAACTCCCAACTGCTCAAAAAATGCGATTTGCGGTTTGATGGCCGGTACAAGAGGCCCGACGATATCGATCAGTTGTTTTGAAAACGCCTCAAAGGCCCATGCAGTCTGTTCCAGACAATCGCCCTGCCTCCGCGTGGCCTCCGCGCGAAGTGAATCTGGCAATGATTCCCAGCGGGGGTCGATTCCGACCAATGCGGGCGTTTTTCGTAAAACGACTCGTTGATTCAATCGATTGCTGTAGGAAGTCGGAGACATAGTCGAGCGTAGGATTTTAGAAGTCCTGAGTGGACGTGTTTGCAGTAACCTCACTCACCATCGTGATGATTTGACCGAATTTGTCGACTTTGACGGCTTGAGAATTTTGGTTTCCTCATGGAAACGGCACCTTCTCTTACCTTTCTGAAGTCGGAAAAGAGAAGTCGAGGTAGGGTTGATGACTGAGTTCCTGCAAAACACTTATGGGCCAGAGCGATGAAATCAACTGAGGCAACTCGACAGTTCTTTTTCAGCGAAGATGGAACGGCCGCTGTCGAATACGCTGTGCTGCTGGGCGGGATCCTGCTGGCTATCATCGTCGGGGTCTCCACCGCCGGTGGAGGTGTGGGCAACTGGTGGGGTAATATCAGGAATAAAATTCTGTCGTATTAATCTGTCGTATTAAATGGTTCAGAAACAGGCGGGTTTGCCTTCCACTCAGGTCTCCTGACATCTCGCGCGGCGGCAGAACTCATTCTCCGAGAATCGCTCTTGCCAACTGCGTCAATTCAGTGATGGCATCAGCTTCGTTGAGGGGCCGGATGATGAGCCGCCGACCTGACTGTCCGCGTGGCTGACCGTGTCTGACCTTTTTCTCCACTGCGGCTTCCAACCGGGCGACGACAAAAACATTCCGACCAGCCTTCGGTAAAACAT
>JBKDRW010000465.1:0-6823 GCA_046341255.1 Planctomycetota bacterium | reverse complement strand
ATCAACACACTGCTCAGCAGAATCAGACGCGACAACATCTGAGACGCCGTTCTGCCAGTCACCCGATCATGAGCCACAGCGCCCGCCAGCATGATGGCACCCCATGCGATCAGCCCGAAGCAACCACCGTCCCAGCATGTCAGGGTCGGAACACCAAAGAAATCATTCATCCAGTTCGGCTGTCCGAAGATAAACGCAACGTTGAACGAGTGACAGGCGAGCATGTGAGTAACCATCAGCCCGACCATGGCGACCTGCACAACCCATGGTCTTCGACCGATGAACGGCAGAATCACGACCTGACTGACGCCAATGATGGCCAATGTTTCCCAGAGATTTGCCTTCACCAGACCCGCCAGAAAATCCCGGACCTGACTCCTGCTGACGTCAGCCCACGTACTGACAAACGAATCATTGAAGCCGTACATCACGAGCGAAACGAGAACCAGTGCCAGCCCTCTCTGAACCGCATGCAGATACGCTTTCGCAGCACCATCTCGAGAAATACGCCGCAGCATGGTCAGTCGATACGAAAAACCGACAGCAAACACAAAACCAGGCATAATGGAATCCGCGTAGCTGAAGTATGTGTCGTGGTGCCTGATCCACTCAGGAACTGCCTTCAGCCCATCGCAGAAATTAACGACAAGCATCACCGCGACACAGTAACCGCGAAACTGATCCAGCGAACCGATTCGCCCTGCTGACCAGACCTCGGGAGTTCCGGCGATATGCGTTTTGCTGGCCATCGTGAGAGCAGACGTCATGTCAATCCGATATCATTCGTCTGAGCTATGCATGCAATTTCAAACTGCAGCCTGAGGATATTACAGGAATCATATTGGTGCGATACGACGTTTTGTCGTTCACTGGCTCATCATCAACCGGAACGACACTCAACGAAACGTTTCGCGAATGAACTCTTCAAGCCGTGCTGCGATGGATGCAGGCGCGATGTGAATCCGCACCTCACCAGTAGAATACAGTATTGGTGACGTTTGATTGTCCGATACGATCACATCAACAATTGCCTGCCAGCGACGACCCTCGTCCTGAGGAAGCATTGTTGTGGGTTCTGAATCCAGCCCAGCCGCAACCAGTTCCGCAGACACCTCGGAGACCTGAAGCGATGCCACCTCGCGAACAACACCTCGCCATGAGACGCCGGGATTGCCGGTCGGGCAGAATTCGACCAGTTGCTTCGGCAGGACTCGCTGCCGATTTCGATCCGTCAGACTCAGCAAAAGCTCAAATCTCTCGGACCGCTGAACCTGCGAGACGTTCCTCGACGGGTCTGAATCTGCGCCGGCGGACAACTCGAACTGTTTCGTTTCGATCACCCCGGAAGGGTCCAGATACCCCAGCAGTGTTCCCTCGGCAATCGTCGCTCCAAGGTTACGCTGATCCAGCACAAGCCCGGTCCAGAACGATAAATCGTCGGAATTGAGCCATGATCGCGACATGGGACGGGGTGGCCGCAGAACTCCATCCTCGGCGGCTCTGATCGTCAGACGGCCAACTTCCGTTTCAAATTGCTTCAGCCGACTGCGAGTTCCCTCCAAAGAAGACCTGATCTCCGGGATCATCGACTGCGATGCACTGTCACGCGAAAGCTCCAGGGCGCGAAGTTGCTGCTCGCGGACAGTCACGTCGCTCCGCAATTGCAGAAGCTCGCGTTGAAGCTGTGGTTCCGACAGCGTCGCGATCACGTCTCCGCGGCGAATCGGGGTGCCATAATCAATTGCCTGCCGCAACTGTCCCGTCAGCACAGCAAAGACCGGTTTTCCATGCGGTTCGATCACAGCCGGGGCAACGACAGACCGAGGCAGAGGAATGAAAAACATCCCCACGATCGCCGCACAAATACTGATCGCTCGAAGACCACTGCCGCGCGGATTCCGTCTCGAAAACAACGCGCCCAGAAATGATGTTGCGTTTCGAGTCGCCGGCAGAAGCACCATCGAGACTGCTCCCAACGTCATCAGACCAACTCCGAGAACGCGCAGATTCCAGCGATCGAACAATTTCATGAACAGGACCAGAATCGTCAGCGTCAGCACAGCACGATACACCATCGACAACAAACCATAGCCGAGAATAAATCCGTGTCGCCCGGAAACAGTCGAGCAGTCCGTCGTCTTTGCATCCGGCTCCACGACAACCGGCCCCAGCAGCAGCCTTTCCATGAATTGCTGCACGCTGAACGCGGAACGCTGCGCGAGGTTCGGCAGCGAAATTGCATCCGTGAGCAAGAAGTATCCATCATATCTCAACAAAGGATTTCCATTAAACAAGATGGTGTTGATCGTGCACATCACAACAATGTTGGCAAGCAGAGACTGAATCATCCCCGGGTTTGTCATTGACCAGAGAATTGCGGCCAAAGAAGCGATGATCAACTCCGTCAGGATTCCGGCCGCAGTGACCAGCAGTCGCTGACGCTGCGGGAGCAGCCACGAGTCCGTCACGTTTGTGTACAGAATCGGCGTGAACATCAGCAGCCAGATCCCCGCTTCGTTGCATTCCGCCCCAAAATGCTTCGCCGTCGCGGCATGTCCGAATTCGTGCAAGCCCTTGATCACGACAAACGCCACGAACAGCATCAGCAGATTGTCACCCGTGGTCACACCATTCAGCCCCGGGAGACACCGAATAAAATCGCCAAAACGGACGCACACAACAGTGAGCCCCAGCAACATGACAAAAACCAGTATCGCAGGAGCGATCGGATGGAACAGCAGTCGCAGCCACGGACTGATCTGATCAAGCCATCGATCCGGATTAATCAGTGGTATGCGGAGACGAAGAACTTCAGCCAGTTTCGCGAACCAGAACAGTATGCCGCGACGCATCTGAACTGCACTCGCTGACGCAGCAGATCCGAGAACAAGCTGAGTGGCAAGGAATTGCTGAATCAGGTCACGCAGATCGAGCATCGTAAAACCGCTCGCCGGCCATGTCTCACGAAGTTGTCTGAGCACATGGACGGGCGCCATTTTTCCGTTGAGCGAACGAAGGACAAACATTTCCGGATCAGACAGCATCGAATAATGAAGTGTCAGCGGATCTTTCACGACCCATTGCCCTTCGTCATGTCGTCGAATCACGAGATCCGGTCGTCTTCGAAGCGTGATGATCACCGGATCCGGATATGAACCGCCCTTGGCTGCAGGCGCGTTGTCGCCCCGCGTCTCGACACCGTTCAGGGCCCGACTCTGATCATCTGAAGTATTGTCCGTGAACCTGACCAGAACGAAGTCTCATCTGAAGCATGACTGATTCAAAGCCATCCGGAAGATGCAAACGACAATATCATAACCCATTCATCTGAACACCTTCTGCTGTCAGAACGAATTCAGCGACCTCGACAAATCAGGAGATCCCTTAAAGCTGACGAAGCCCCGGCCTCTCCCCATTGTCGTTGGACAAGTGCGTGCCACGTCTCCGTGATTGTTTCGAAATCCAGCGGAGTGATCATGGACCAAAACAATTTGCCGTTTCATCGCCGATCCGGCACGTTGCCGAGCGGCGATTTTGCAGACTGAAGGTGATGCTCCTGATCGGGGCTGCAATTTGATCCGAGGACAGGGGATGCGACAAGGACACGAGCCTCAATTGCCGGCTTTTGATCTCAAACCTCGCTGAAGAGTCGCACAGTTTCCACGGATTACCACGCAGAGTGTGTCATGCTTTCGGCCGATCGTCATTCTCTGGCGGCGGTCGCCCTCGGCGCGGGTCCGGCAGGCAAACCGAGATCGCTGGCCGCGTCCGGCTCGGTCACAGGCTGCGGCTTTGGTTGAATCTCCATTTTTCGTCGCAATCTCTGGAGTCCTGTCACAATGACTTTCTCATCGCCAGTCAATCCGCTGCGAATGACCCGTTTCCCCCCAAACAACGGTCCCAACTCCACGTTTCGGGCGTCGGCAATCGTCTTCCCCTCGTGATCCTTCACAACATAGACGAATGGCCTCCCCTGATCGGACGCCAATGCCTCCTCGGGAATCATCAACGCTGGCCCGGGCTTTCCGATGGGAAATCTGAGTCTCACGAACAAACCTGCCGACAGCAATCCGTCCCTGTTCTGCACAGTCGCTCGAGCTCTGAGTGTCCCCGTCGCCGCGTCGATCCGATTGTCAAGGAAATCCACCGTACCTTCGACGTCAAAGTGGTCTGTGTCTGCCAGAGAAATCGACACCGGAACCGGCTCACTCTGAGCAGAGACCAGAGCTCCGGCAGACTCGAGTCGTCGCAGACGAAGCACGGTCCGTTCGTCAATATCGAAGTCGACATGAATCACATCGGTCGGCACAATCGTCGCGAGGGAAGTCTGATCGGCAAGGACTATATTCCCCGGGTCAACCATGCGTCTGCCGATACGACCATCAAGAGGCGCCTTGATCCGAGTGAACTCAAGATTCAGCTCGGCAATCTGCAGCGCAGCTTTCGCTTCAAGTAACTCGGCCCTCGCCTCATCGAGATCAAATCGAGCTGTGTCAAATTCGTTTTCCGACAAGGCTTTCTTCTGCATCAGCTCCTGAGCTCGACGAAGCTGGCTTTCCAGACGCCTGATGCGAGCGTCAATTCGCGCAACGGTCGCCGTGGCGCGTTCTTGATCAGCCAGAAAAGGACGGTCGTCGATCTGAAACAGCACCTGATCTTTTTCAACCATCGAACCTTCGGTGAAATTCACATCACGAAGGTAGCCACCCACTCGAGCCCGCAGCTCAACAACTTCCGACGCTACCGTGCGGCCGGTGAACTCCTCAAACTCCGTCACCACTTCCGTATTTGGCTGAACAAACAAGACGGTCGGTGTCGGAGGTGCCTGTGTATTTTTTTGCTGCTCAACACATCCTGTCGCGAGGACCAAAAATATGATCAGCAGAGGCCGTGCAGTGTTGCAGAACATGGGAAAGGCTCAATCAGTGGCAGCGGCAGGCAGGGAAATTGCGATCTGGCGGACAACGTAAGCTCGTTTGAACTGGCTTTCAACGAAGTTTAAGCCTTCATATCCAGACTGTCTCGTGTTTTCCGGGTTGGGGAATGACAACCAGTCCGGTTGTGAATTTCAGGCCATCACGGGTCCGTGTCGATTTCTTTCACACAGGAGACCCGTTCAGCGGCCGAACTCTGCGGAACGATGACTTCGCAGACGGATTTCCCTCCTATTTTCACAAACAATCGACATCTGTAACGACACACGAAAGAGAATGCCAGACTCACTGGCAACGAAGATTTGTCAGTGATACACATCCAGACTCTCAGTTTTGACCGGTTCTGCGGTGATGCGGAACTGTCCCTCTTCGTCCTGATACTCTGCCACCACGTTTCCACAAAGGTGTTCCATGCCAACCTCGTCCAAAAATCGACGCGCGTTTCTGAAATCTTCGGCAGCCCTTGGAGCCGCAGTGATTGCGGCGCCAGCCGTTGCAACATCCAGTCGAACAACTCAGGAGACAATTGTTGGCGAAGGCGAATTCCAGTATCGAGTGAACCATACGTTTGCTCAGCTGCCTGACAAGTTCACGTGGCAGACAACGCATAATGTCGCTGTCGACAGAGCGGGCAATCTCTATGTGATCCACGAGGGTCGCCGTGATCAGAAAGATCATCCGTCCATCTTCGTCTTTGATTCAACAGGCAGGTTTATCCGAGCCTTCGGAGCCATGTTCCAGGGTGGTGGCCATGGAATCGAAGTCCGCGACGAGGGCGGTGAAGAGTTCCTGTACGTCGCCGCATACCAGCAGGTCAAGGCGTTCGCAAAACTGACGCTCAACGGTGAAATTGTCTGGTTCCGCAAGGCACCCATGGAGTCTGGTGCGTACGAACCTGGTCAGGACACGTCCACAGAGCCTACCTGGAATCGCAAGGGGTTTCTTCCGACAAATTTTGCATTCCTCGATGACGGTGGCTTCCTTCTGGCCGATGGCTACGGCACGTTCAGAATTCACCGATACGACAAAGATGCGAAATGGGTCAGTTCCTTCGGCGGAGAGGGTCAGGGCGCGGGCACCTTCAACACGGCCCATGGACTCTGGGTTGACCGTCGGCCTGGTCGCGAACCGTCGATTGTGGTGACAGATCGAGCCCACAACACTTTGCAGATTTTCTCAATGGACGGCATCTACAAGGAAACGCTCACGGGCTTTGGGCTGCCCGCCAACATCGATACATGGAAGAATCTGATGCTCGTGCCCGAGTTGAAGTCCTGCGTCACCATTCTGAACGAACAAAATGAAGTCGTGGCAAGGCTTGGACGAGCCGTCGAACGTCTCGACGAGATCAAGGATCTTCGCGGTCAACCGGACAAATGGCTCGACGGCCAGTTCGTGCACCCCCATGACGCCTGCTTCACACCGAATGGAGACATTTTTGTTGCCGAATGGGTCGCGACAGGTCGTGTGACAAAGCTGCAGAAAATTTCCTGATTCCTTACGCCCGCACTTCCAGTTGCAATCGGGCCGCTCATCGTTTTTTCCGAAACGAAGCACATCCCGGATGTAACCACGATCAGGATGGCAACAGGACCATCGAGCCACTGCCGATACTGACATCTGAATCAGCTTCGGCAGTCATCTCGATCACCACGCAGCAGTATGCAGAGAGTCGTTTTGTTTCGAGGAAGACTCTTCCGGTAATCCGTCGTGAAGCTTTCTCCATCGAATGGCTTGTGGTCGGCCAGGGTCTGTCAGATGGGCGTTCCTCACTTCATGCCCGACGCATCATCCTCCGACACATTCTGATCAGATGATGCCCCCCGCTGCTCGGGAAGACTCAGCAGCAGACGGTGGGCATCCCGGTACCGAGGCGCGTGTTCCAGGGC
>JBKDRW010000464.1:0-5022 GCA_046341255.1 Planctomycetota bacterium | reverse complement strand
GGCGCAGACGAACTACACGGGATCTCCGGGATCTCAGAGATTCAATTCTGTCGATCCGAACTGCAATCCCTATCTCCAGTTCATTCAGCCGCTGTCCAACAATGCTCATTTTGCCGATTCCACAAGTCCTTCAGAGGTCTCGGGACTGTTTGGGCGTCTGGGTGTCACAATCCAGTTGCAGATGATTACCGATGGCTTGTCGAACACCATTGCTGTCGGAGAGACGCTTCCGGACTGTTCGGATCATGATGCCGGATGGTGGTTGTACAATGGACATGGCAACACTCATGCGTCGACTGCAGTGAAGATCAACGATTTCACGACATGTCGTTTCCGAGGCGGAAAGCCGGCCTTGTTTCCTCTATGTACTTCTCAGTCGAACTGGAATATCTCTCACGGCTTCCGGTCTCGACATGTCGGTGGTGCGCAGTTCCTGCTGGCGGACGGTTCCGTTCGGTTTATCAGCGAGAACGTCAATCATGCGACGTATCAGCACCTCGGCGGGCGTGCCGACGGCAACGTGATTGGAGAATTCTGAACGTGTTCCAGCGATGTTCGGCGTTTGCAGTGCTGGTCTGTGCTCTGGGGTTCCCGGGCTGTGGCAGCAAATTGAATCTGGCTGAGGTGACAGGAACAGTGACTTATCAGGGCAAACCGCTGGCGAACGCGACGGTCACGTTCATCCCCACGGGTGAGGGCTCCCTTGGCGTTGCGGTCACCTCTGAGGACGGTTCGTATCGGATTCAGACGGGTGGTGAGGACGGTGTTGCTCCGGGCCCCTGCTCTGTGACCGTTTCGAAAGCAGAATCGTCAGGAAATGGTCAGGCAGAACTGGAGAAGATGTCGGAATCCGATCGACAGAAAATGATGATGTCTGGCAAGATGCCGAAGTCGATCGGTGGCCCAGCGAAGTCTGCAATCCCTGCACAATACGGCAACGCGATGACGTCTGGCCTGTCGTTTGATGTCAGGAGCGGGGCCAACAGTTTTTCGATCGAACTCAATTAGCGAAGCTTGCGCCGAGACTGCTCTTCATGATTCGGCAGACATTACGGAAACTGTCGGCGTACACCGCATGCAAGGATGTGAATCCATCGGGTGTTCCTGCTGAGCATGGTCCGGTGCGGCGAGGTTCGCGTCAGCAGAGCGATTTCGCGCGAAGGCGACGATGTGCTCTGACTTTGAACTTCCTCGCGAAGCTTGTCCTTCTGTTTTCTGCCTCGGCACTCAGTTCAATTCGGGCCGATGAACCCGGCAGCCGCGTCGAGAAAGATGATTCGGGCTCGGAGAATCCGCGAGCGCTGCTGGAACGATATTGTTTCCGTTGTCATTCCGGAGACAAATCTGCAGCGTCTCTGGATCTTGATGGAGACACTTCGGATCGATCGATTGTGCAGCATCATCGGATGTGGTCGCTTGTCGCTGATCGGCTGGAACAGGGCGATATGCCTCCTGCGGATGCTCCGGAACAGCTGCCGGAGGCCTCAAGGACTCGCTTGTCGAACTGGCTGAAAGAACTCTTCGAGGCGGAAGCGACGCGAAATTCCATGGATCCTGGCGAAGTGGCTCCGCGGCGACTGAGCCATGCTGAGTTCGACAATTGTGTTCGTGATCTCACCGGTGTCGATCTTCGGCCCGCGAAAGAGTTTCCTGTTGATCCGGAAAACGAAGCGGGATTTGATAACTCGGCCGAATCGCTGTCGATGACACCGTCGCTGCTGATGAAGTATGTCGCAGCCGTTCGCAACGTTGCGGACCATGCGGTCCTGACGCCGCGCGGTCTGGTCTTTGCTCCGTTCCCCTGCGTCACAGAGACGGATCGCGATCACTTCTGCGTGCAGCGAATTGTGGACTTTTACCGTCGTCATGACGTTCGTTACGAAGACTACCTCCTGGCGCTCTGGAAGTTCGAGCAGTTGGCGGTTCAGCAAAGGACGGAAGAACGACTCAATGAAGTCGGCGGCGTCGAACGGCTCAGTATCCGTTATCTCCAGACGATCAGAGCCTCAATGCAAAAGGAAAATCCGATCGGGCCTTTTGCGGAAATTCAAAACGCGTGGCGAGACGAGATTGTGTTATCGAGGGATCCGGAAGAAGCCAGGATCGCGTGTCTGAAGGCATCTGGATTGATTCGCGAGATTCGGGAAGACCTCAGCGATCCGATTCCGCTTTTGAAGGTCGATGGGATCTCTGTGGGAAGCCAGCCATTGATCACATGGTGGAACGAACAGCAGTCCGGCGGGCGACGTCGATTTCCCGGAGACGGTGAAGATCCGGCGCTGGATGAGGCTCGTCGTGAATTCTGCGATATCTTTCCAAGTGCGTTTTTTGTGGCGAGTCGTGGTCATTATTCCAACGCGGATCTGGGCGCGGATGTTCGATTGTTGTCTGCCGGATTCCACCTGATGCAGGGTTATTTCCGTGACGATCAGCCACTGCGAGAACTCGTGCTGACGCCTTCGGAGATTCTGGAACTGGATCAGTTGTGGGACGATCTCGAATTCGTAACGGACGCTCCGACTCGACAATACAAGGATTTTCTCTTCTTCGAACGCGCGGAACCGCCTCAATTTTCGGCGGGCTCGGAGTTTGATTTTGCTCGTCCGGAAAACAAAGACGTGACGACGGATGCATCGCTTCAACGCATGCACGGTGTCTATCGACAGGCTGCCGCAGACAGGAATGCTTCGGAGACAGCCCTGAAGGCGATTGATGATTACTTCGTGAGTATTCAGCAGCGAATTCGCTGGATCGAAGAGAAGCGTCCGGACGCTGAAGCCGCGCATCTCAGAGACCTGAAGCGATTCGCATCTCGAGCGTGGCGAGGTCCGCTGCATGCCGCAGATGAGATGGACATCGACGACTTCTACCGCAGATTGCGCAACTCCGACGGCTTGTCACACGAGGATGCTGTGAGGGATTCGATTGCGTCGATTCTCTTATCGCCTCGGTTTTGTTTCAAAAGTGAAGCGGCTGTTTCTGATGCCTCGTCGACTGGCAACCGCGCTGCCGATGGCTCGACTCCGGAAACAGCCGGCATTCCAGCCCGGGCACTGACGGATCTGGAACTTGCCAGCCGGCTGAGCTTTTTCCTCTGGGCCAGCCTGCCGGATGAAGAACTGCTGATGCTTGCCGCGCGAAACGAACTGTCAAAGCCCGTCATCCTGGAAGCTCAGATCAATCGGATGCTCAATGATGTGAAGGTCATGGGGCTGGCCAGGGAATTTCTTGGACATTGGCTTCAGTTCCGACGGTTTGAAGAACATAACGCTGTAGATCGAGAGCGATACTCGTCGTTTGATCCAGATTTGCGGTCGGCAATGTTCGAGGAACCCCTGCGTTTTTTTGTCGATTTGATGGCTCGCGATGGTTCCGTTCATGAACTGATCGATGCGGACCACACGTTTGTGAATGCAGTGCTGGCGAGACATTACGGCGTCTCAGTGAAAAGTCATCATGAGGATCCCGAACAAAATGATGATTCAAACATCTGGTACAGGATTGATGGGGCGGCCGCGTATGGTCGGGGTGGCTTATTACCGATGTCGGTCTTCCTGACGCAGAATTCCCCCGGGTTCAGAACCAGTCCGGTCAAGAGGGGCTACTGGGTGGTTCGGCGATTGCTGGGTGAGCACATACCGGGGCCGCCACCAAATGTTCCGGAGTTGCCGAGGGATGAAGCTCATTTTGGACAGCAGACTCTGGCGAAGATTCTGGCGAGCCACCGCGACAATCCTGCCTGCGCGGGATGCCATGATCGTTTTGATTCGGTGGGATTGATTTTTGAAGCGTATGGTCCAGTCGGTGATCTTCGTCAGTTGGATCTGGCCGGCAATCCCGTCGAAACAGAAGCGATCTTTCCTGATGGAACTCGCGGAAGCACGCTGGAGGATCTGAAGAGGTATCTGATGCAATCCAGATTTGAGCACTTCGAGCGGAATTTTACAGAGAAACTGCTGAGTTTCAGTCTGGGGAGATCCCTGCAGTTGTCGGATACGCAGACGATTCGCTCAATTCAATCGGCGATGAAGTCTGAATCGGGATCGATTCGCGCCGCAGTCCATGCGGTCATTGCAAGCCCTCAGTTTCGTCTGAAACGAACGTTCGCAGCTACGACCGAATAATGGTTCCGGCCGATTTGAATGCAAGCCACCGGAATCATCAGTCCCGCATGGGATTTTTCGATTCGTTTCTCTCGTGTGTTCCTGCATTGATCCGTATCCCTCGGCCTGACGAACTGAGACGCAAGGGGCGCTTTTGGTGAGGCGATGATGTTGCAGGTTTTTCTGAGAGCGGATGGAATGACGGCTGAAGACCGTCGTGGTCCGATGCATAACATTGACGTTCACGCCTGCATTGACAATTCGTTTGCGAATTTCCGTCAGGCAACGTTGAGTGCTTTGGAGGATCTCGCGAGGATTCAGGAGGCAACCCGTCGTGGCAAAGGACAGCCATGTTTCCGGGTTCCTGGTGCTTAGCATCATTGCGTGCTGGGCGAATGGGTCCTGAAAGGCATGTCATCAGAGTGCGACGGAATTTTTATCCGCCCTGCCCTGCGGAAGCAGAGTTGAGAGCGATGGAAAGGTATTTCTGATGACCGATGAGAATCCGTATGCATCGCCATCTGCAGACAGTCTGCACGCGATGCCTGTGAGCAGCGAAAAAGAAAACATCCGCCTCCGGCGGTGTCTATTGCACACAGCGATCACTGCCATCGTGTCCACTGTTCCGCTCGCAGGTGTGATAGGCCTGTGCTTTCGATTTCCTGTTCCATTTGTCGGATATCTGAGCGGACCGGCTGCGCTTTTTGCAGCGATGATTGCAGCGTTTTTTTACGCCGCTCTCGGGGGTGTGATTGTTCAGGCTATCGCGGGAGTCTTCGGTGGTACGATCGCGTATCAGCTGGCTCGTCGAAATCCCGACCAGGTTCGTCTGGTGATACTGATCTGCGGCATCGCGAGCGCCTTGCCGGGACTGTTGCTGTTGTCGATCCTCGACTGGATTGTGGGCTCGTGGTAGTGC
>JBKDRW010000463.1:0-18076 GCA_046341255.1 Planctomycetota bacterium | reverse complement strand
TCGCTGCACCATTCCCAGACGTTACCATGCATATCGTACAGGCCGAAGGAATTCGGACGCTTCTGCGCCACTCGGTGCGGGTGTTTTTTACCGAAGGCCCATGAGTTTCCTTCAAACCACGCGTACTGATCCAGTTTTTCAGCGCTATTGCCGAAGTGAAAGGCTGTCTGTGCTCCTCCCCGACATGCATACTCCCATTCCGCTTCCGTCGGCAGTCGATAAGCCTTTCCCTCCGCAGCACTCAGTTTCGTGCAGAATTCGATCGCATCGTACCAATTGATTTGCACAGCCGGGGCGTCATTCTCTTCCTCGACGTTTTCTTCGCCCTCCCACGGTTTAGTGCCCATGACACGTTCCCACTGCATCCTGGTGATCACGGTGCGACCGATACGGAAGGGTTGGCCGACCGTCACCTGATGCGGAGTTTCATCATCGAAGCGGCCTTTTTCTTCCGGTGACGAACCCATCATGAAGATGCCCGCCGGGATTCTGGCCAGTTCGTACCCGATACTGTTTGTGATCATCTCCAGTTTGCTCATTTCGCCCTCGCCTTGCTTTCGGTCAAATGGTGCAGTCGTTGGCCTGAAAAGGGAAGCCGCGAGCGCGGCGTCTGGCACTTTTTACACTGACAGCATGATTGAACCTTGCAAATCTGAACACGACTGAGACACTCAGACAGCAGAGTATCGCTCAACGGCTGTTGCCCGCCACGCTCCACATGCCTGATGTGTTGCTGAACGAATCAGCAGTTGACAGCGTGACGGCATCGAGTTTCGAAAGACTGTGCGTCTTATCAGATGATTTCAGGGAGAGTTCCATGCGTCGATGGTTCATCGTGTTGGCAATGGCCGTTGCAGTGCTGGCGGGATCCGTTTCGTCGAACGCTCAGTCGGGGCAGAGCTCTGTATCGGAAAAAGGTGATTCGAGTACAGATCAACAAACCACCGATCAACGCGGAGAAGCGACGTTAACGAATCGAACGGGCTTGAACAGGGGGATTGTGGTCGCAGACAAAGGCGTTGCTCCGAAGGTCGCTGCGCCGGGTGCGACCGTACCACTGGCCAGAATTCAGCCTGCGAGAGTCCGTGAAGTCTCGGTGGCTGATTTCATTCCCGATGAGGTGTTCGTTGTGGGAGCCATTCAACCGGCCAGAATGATGAACGCAAAGTTATTTCGTGAAGCGATCAGCAGGGCTGGTGCTGACGATGTTGTTGACGACATGATCGCTCAGGCGACGAAGCAGTTTGTCCTCAATCCCACAAAGGTGGACGAGATCACTGTTTTCATTGATCAGGAGATGCTCAGTAAATATCGCAGCGGCCTGACGGGTTCTCAAAGACGCATCCGGGCGGTGAACAATTTGAAACAGCTTGGGCTGGCGATGCTTAATTTTCATGACGTCCACAACAGCTTTCCTGACGCTGATGGCTTTCAGGATTCCAAAGGCAATCTGAGCTGGAGAGTGCATCTGCTGCCGTATCTTGGAGACGTGGAATTATACGAGAAATTCCGTCTCGACGAGCCGTGGGACAGTGAAAATAACAAACCGCTGATTCAGGAAATGCCAGAAGTCTTCCGGGTGACTGGAGTGGAGGAGCAGGGGAAAACATCGATCCATGTGCTGACCGGACCCGGGACGCCATTTGGGTCCGAAGAATCGGTGAGTTTTCGACAGGTGACTGACGGGACTTCCAACACCATTTTGATGATTGCCGCGGGAGCAGATACGGCCGAGGAATGGACGAAGCCGGGCGGCCTCGAGATTGATCCGGAAGCCCCCCTGAAAGCTTTGGGAACACTGGAGGATAAGATCCTTGTTGGGTTCATGGATGGCAGCGTGACAGGATTGGATGCCGAAATGGATCCCGAAACATTTCTTCATGCGGCTCAGCATCAGGATGGTTACGCCATCGACATTCCCTACGAATCACTTCAACCATCCATGCCCACTCCCGGGATGATCATTCGATATGCCGAAGAGATTGATCAGCAGGCGTTCATCAATGAAATCTCGCCGGAATCCATTGAGATTGACGGTCGCCCCGCGTTTCGCCTCGATTCCTATGTCTCAATCCTGTTTGCTGACCGGAAAACGATCCTGTGGTCCAGTGAAGACACACTGAAGCTGATGCTTGCAAAACGTGGCAATCCGGGCGAGGTCAAGGAGGAGTTTCTGAAACTGTACCCAGCCAATGATGGCGTGGCGGTGAGTCGACTTGATCTGGAAGATGATGAGATCAAGGAATTCTTTCCGGGAACTCCGTTTATGGGGATGCTGCAGAGTCTTGTGAAAGCAACGGCTGTTGTTGATGCGACCGGTGATAACAAGTCATTTCTGCAGGTGACTGTTGAGACAGAAAATGCTCAGTCGGCACAGCAAATCCAGGGTGTGCTGAATGGTGGATTTCAGATCTTCAAAGGCCAGATGCTGAGCGAGATTTCTCGCGAAGGATCGGGTGTTCCGGAAGATGTGGTTGAGGTTCTTTCTGAACTTGTCGAGAGCGTCACAATTGAAACTGAGCAATCTGCTGTCGCAATCCAGATTCCGAAGGTCAACGACTCAGGGAAATTGATGACCGATCTGGAACCTGCGATCAAGGAATTGGCCGAAGGGATTCGTGCCGGTCGTGCTCGCGCGAAGGAGTTTGAAAAGTTGAATTCCATTCGTCAGATCGGACTTGCCATGTTCAACTATCACGACGTCTACAGTGGTTTTCCTTCATGGAATACACCGCAGGGAAACAAGGAAAATCGAGGGCTGAGCTGGCGGGTTTACCTTCTGCCTTTCCTCGAAGAGACGGAACTTTACAACCAATTCCATCTTGATGAGCCATGGGACAGTGAACACAACAAGGCTCTGATCGAGAAAATGCCAAAGGTTTACCAGACAGCCGGAGTGGAAGAGCCTGGAAAAACCAGCCTCCATGTGTTTTTGGGGGACAGCACGCCGTTTGGAGGTGACGAACCCCGTGGGATCGTGGATATCACCGATGGAACTTCCAACACGTTGATGGTGGTTCAGGCGGGATCTGATAAGGCTGATTTCTGGACGAAACCTTCGGGGCTCGAATACGACCCTGAAGATCCAAAAGCATGTCTGGGTAACATCGGCGAGAAAATGATGATTCTTATGGGCGACGGTTCCGCAAGGTTCATGGAAGCCGACATTGATGACGTCACGCTTCGACGCATGATCGAACATCAGGATGGAGAGCCGCTCGGCAACTTCTGAACCCACTTGACAATCCCGCCTCAGCCATTTCATCAATGGGTTGCCGTGCCTTTTTGGGATGGCAGCCCGGTTTGTCGATGAGAGTCCGCAGACTGCTCGGAATGGCACTCCGGGGTTTCCATATGCAAATCCGTCAGGCCTGCCGAAGCAGATTCAGATTCTGCGTCATTCCCTGAACAATCGCTCCTGCGTCCGAACCCAGCGCCAGCAGTCGAAATCCGAGCGACTTATGCTGGGACACAAGTTCCGGGCGTGAGAGGATCCCGGCCGACTTACCATGCCTGGCACAGGCTGCAACGACCTGTTTCAGATGTTGAATGAAGCCTGGTGGCGTAAAGTCTCCGGGATGACCAAGATTCACCGAGAGATCCATGGGGCCGACGAACAGCACATCAACCCCCGGCACTGCGGCGATCTGATCGGCCTGCAAAGCGGCCTCGGGTGTCTCGATCTGAATGACCGTCAAGGCTTTCCGGCTGGCTTCCGACAGATATATTTTCCAATCCCGGCCGTAATCCGATGCACGAATCACCTGAGCGACGCCGCGCACTCCTTGTGGCGGATATGTCATGTAACTGACGGCTCGGGCAGCATCCTCGGCGTTTGCGACATAGGGAAACATGATTCCTGCAGCACCGCTGTCCATTGCGAACTTCACGAGGTCCTGATCGATCGACGGAAGACGCACGATCGGAGACGCCTGACAACCTCGTGTTGCCAGCAATTGTGAACGTAGATCCGAAAACGTGCCTGATCCATGCTCCAGATCAATCAGCAACCAGTCGAATCCCGTATGAGCCGCAATCTCGACAGAGGTCGAGGATCCCAGATTCAGAAATGTGCCGGCCAGTACTTCGGACTTCAGGCGATCCTTGTCGATCCATTGCGGGCTCATGAACGACCATACTCCTGAGAACAACGGCGATGAACACTCCATGGCGGAGACATATTCAACGGCTCGGAACGATGTTGAAATCCGCATCAGGACTGCGGAGAATGACGGCTTGCATCATGCTCCGTGGGATTCTTCAGCGACGCGACTACAATAACACAAGTCTGGTGTGTCTGCGGAGTTCAGTCCGGTGATTTTCCGCTGAGAATCACTGATGCAGGCCATGATTCGTCGAAACGTCGCGTCATCGAAGCCAGCGTTCTCCTCAATGTGATCGATGGGTAAGAATTCATGCGTGGTCCAGGCTCGAAACCCAGTCTGCTGTTCAAGCTCGTCGTCCCATCGACGGCTGTCTTTGCAATGACAGTGCTGGCCCTGATTGCCGTCGTGTTCAGTGATCCAAGAGCCCCGGTCGCCCGGTTCCTCGATCGGCACGGCAATGCGCTGCTGTTGGCTGAATTTGTTGTCGTGATCGTACTCAGCATGCTGGCGATGACGGTGGATCGAATTCAGACGATCAGGGAACAAAAATTACGCTGTGAGACGCCAGGGGAAAACCAGACCGTAACCGAGAACGCAATGGATAAGAGCCGTTAGAGTGTCTGGTGATCTGGTACTCTCTACTGCAGGCGCCTATATGCGCCGAAGGTAACGGTGCGGTGGAGGCATGTTTCTGTGTGACGTGAAGAAAGGTGTCGAGTTCTCGCAGTCCAGCGACCTTCCGTCTGATTTCAGGGCGGGTTCAGAAGCAGACTGAGATGGAGTTCAACACAATCCGCCAGTCGATCAGCGTTGTAACCGCCCTCCAGAACACTCACCAGACGACCCCTGGCGTGAGTGTTTGCGATTTGTTGAACCATTCTGGTCATCGGTTCGAAGTCTTCGGTTTCAAGTCCGAGCGATCCGACAGGATCTTCCGCATGAGCGTCGAACCCGGCGCTGATGATGACCAGTTCTGGGCGAATCACATCCGCAGCTTTGGTCAGCATGTTCTCAAATGCGGAGAGATAATCTTTTCGGGTGATTCCAAATTCCAGTGGCAGATTGAACGTGGTTCCGAGTCCCTTGCCTCGCCCGGTCTCGGAGACACGACCTGTCCCGGGATAAAACGGAAACCGATGTGCCGAGAAAAAGCCGACCTGTCCATTTTCATAAAAGATGTCCTGAGTGCCATTCCCGTGGTGGACATCCCAGTCAATCACGAGCACTCGATTCAGGCCAAGACGCTCAATCGCGGTCTTCGCCGCAATCGCAGCATTTCCGAGCAGGCAAAAGCCCATCGGGCCACCAGGAATCGCATGATGCCCCGGAGGCCGCACGAGGCACAGTGCTGATGAATCGTTTCCAGCAACAACGCGTTCGACCGCATCGATGGCGGTTCCGCCTGCCAGCCATGCGACGTTGGCGGACTCGGAGCTCATCACGGTATCGACCTCGATACGCCCGCCGCCCTTTGCCGCGTAATCCCGGAGATGGTCCAGATGGGTCTGTGGATGAACCCGAAGAAGATCGGCATCCGCTGCGGCCACAGCTTCACACTTCGTGACAACGTCAAGCAGTCCCGACGCCTGCAGCTTTGAGTGAACTCGCCGCAGGCGCGCCGCGTTTTCCGGATGCTGGCCCGTTTCGTGCAGAAGAAACCGGTTGTCCATGTAGAGAAGCGTCATCAGATGGTACCGCGGTTTCGAACTGTCAAATGGAGCGGTGCACAGACGAAATCAACGAGCCCACGTGGCTTTCAGGATCCCAAAGACCGCACCTCCGAACAGCGGCCCCAGAATCATATACAGCATCGGGACCGTCTGGTTATTGGTGACGTAACCGAGCCCAACGGTGCCAATCGTCGCCCAGCAGGCTGCAATCGCTGCAATCGACGTTCTCTGCTGCTTCTCTTCAGGCGACAGCTTGCCCGGTTTCGGCTTCGGAGATGTCTTTTCCTGCTTCTCCGCCTTCGCCTTCCCGGATTTCGCGTTTCCTTGACCTTTGGCCGCTTCGACGACAGGCTCTTCCGCGGCTTCTTCCCGGACGCCCGGTGCGTAATACTTTGCAATCGCCTGATTGACTGCACGGGGAACGGCCAGCACGGCTCGCATCGGCATTCCGAAACGCAGTCGCATTTCGTCTTCCAATGCGGGCCCCGGCTCATCCACACAGGCCACCAGCAGCCGCCCCCGATCTTCAAACAGTGGAAGGCACGTATGCTTCTTGATGACTCGACGTGGAACCTGATCGAGCACGCTGTCTTCCGGGAGCATGTCGTCGAGATCCACGTACGGTAATCGCAGTTCGACGGCCAATGCCCGGGTGGCCTCGATCGGTTCGACCAGTTTCATCTGGACGACCGCGTCGCGATGATTCAACCCGCGAGCTTCAGCAAAATGTTCAATCTCAGAGACCTGAGATCGCTTGATGAGACTCTTCGAGACCAGATACTCCAGTGTCGTATGCGGCTCGTCGTCACCGCCGTCTGAAGGGTCGCGGCCGAGACTGAGATCATATTCACGCTTGCCATCGGGATCCGTCAGGCACAACATCGCCTTCGCCATCTCGTTCAGGAGTTCCTGCGATCTGACCAGATACTGACCCGTCGCGTACTTGCGTACGTGGGCATTCAGTTTCCGATAGTTCCCGCGGATCTTTTCGATGTCGTCCTCAAACTGAACAACACGCAGCAGTGTGTAGTAGTTGGGTGGTCGATCGCCTTCCGGAATGCCGAGCCACTCTTTGTAGACATCAATTTCCGACACGCTGCTTACTCCCGTCGCACACTTTGGCAAACTGCCGGGCGGCATTGCCAAAGACACTTTTCATCACAAATCTCTCGCCGCATCGGCAACACCCGGGACGTAAAACGCAATCTGCGCGGTTTTACGGTTTCGTCTCGCGAACCGCCCACGTGCGACCAATCGGCTGTGACATCAATCAGACTTGATCCCTCATGGAGTCCTGTGTATCACGTTCGGTTCGAAACAGCAAGTTTCCGCATGAGCGTGACGAACAACGATCCGCTGTCGCAGGCGTGTGATTCGTTGAGTCCGCCCCGATGTGTTGTTGCAGAACAGGTCGGGTTCAGCCAATTCCAATATCGTGAAGGCTACTGTCTGCAAGATCACGTTTTCCAACGATCCGAAGTGCCGCAGGGATTTCAGCGTGAAAGTTGTTCGTCTTTCCGGCAATTCCGTCCATCCCATGAGCACCGTCAACTGAAATGCGTCGGAGCCCGAATCACTTTGCCGAAGGTGCAGCAAATTTAACAGGCAACGGGAAATCCAGGGTGTCCCGATTCGGCGAGAATCCGTCCCCGTCGAGATCGACAAAGACAGGATTGGTCACAGCCGTTGGATGCTGGTTTCCCCAAAGTGGCCCCATCAGGTCTCCGATCAACTGCGTCCGATGCCCCGCCACCACAATCAAATGGGCATCCTCTTTCAGGTCGACGGTCACTGTCTGATCAA
The DNA here is from genome assembly GCA_046341255.1 of Planctomycetota bacterium. Taxonomy (GTDB): domain Bacteria; phylum Planctomycetota; class Planctomycetia; order Planctomycetales; family Planctomycetaceae; genus SXXK01. The sequence continues at coordinate 10,497 of JBKDRW010000463.1, read as the reverse complement.
ACCTGATGATGTCGTCTTTGCCTGATGTGAATTTGTCCGGATGTGACTCTCGGGTCCACTCAAGACCCGGGTGACGACGGCCGTTGACAAGGACGAAGACCGTATCAACATCCAGCCAGTTGGGGCATTGCACGCGTAACTTCGCGGAGACTTTCTTCGACTTCGCCATCAGATCCTGTCCGGAGACGACTGTCATTTCGGAGCCGTCTTCCGCAAATGTGGCTTCAAGGTAAGGGCCGTTGGACATGAGAATCTGTCCGCCACGCGCTGAATCCCGCATTTCATCGGACGTGACCATCCTCGGGTCATCTGTCGACGACTTCAACCACAATCGCAGCCCGCCTGAGCCGTGAAAGTTATAATGGCAGTCTGTATTCACGACGCCGTAGATTCGAAACCCCTGATTGAGTAACTGCAGCCAGTTCACGCACGTCTGATTTCCGATGGGCTTGCCATCCCTGAACTCGTATTGCGTGGGGTTCAATAACGGGTCGATCGGATGAATCTCCATGACATTCATCAGGCCAAACGAGCGAGAATATCCTTCATCAGGTTTCTGGTTTCCGTCCCGATCGTAGAATAACCAGCCGATATCCGGATGATTCTGCTGAATGAGTTTCGGGCTGTTATTGTCCCATGCCGCGATTCGCTCAATCTGTGTTTCCGGACTCGCATCGGTGACTGGCGCGCCGCCGTCCTGAGTCCGGGGCCGGAAGAGCAGTGGAAACACATTCTGGTGATTGAGCGGCAGTGGAGTTCCCGTCAATTCCATACCGGAAACGGTTGCAAGAAAGCTTTGTAAACCGAGTGATGCGATGTGATCACTGTAGGTGCTGATACGATTGTGTTCGGTGCACGGCGCGAATTCAACGTGTTCCGCAACCAGATTCAGAACACGACCTTTCTGACTGCTGGTGTTGTCTCCAGACGGGGAACTGTGGCTGTGAAAATCTGCACTGATCCAGCCGGGAGTTGAGACCACGCGGGGCAATCGAACGGACAACTCGCTCGTTTTTCCAGCCTCGATCTTCAGCTTCGTGAATTCCGCATGGTATTCCGGGCCGCGAAGGATGGTGACATCGTATTCTCCTGCGGCAAGGGGCGTTTCGACCTGCCCGTTGTGTGTGTAGGCGACATTCTGCACGAAGAATTCAGCAGACTCTGGTCCAAAGTTCGGGGTGGCCGCTGCTCCGGCTCCTTTGAACTGAACTTTTGCCGGAATCAAATGCCCTTCTCCATCTGCAATGCTGATTTTTGCGATCCCCGGGTAGTAGTTATTCAGCGTGATCGCGACATCGGACTGTGCTCCGGCGCTGATCGCATTGGATTCGTACTCAATGCCCGCGACCTTCACTGTCGTGTTCCATTCGCCCTCAGGGAGCGAGACTGAAGCCTTTCCCGACGAATCGGTCATCACAGATCCTCGAGTTTCTTCTCCTCGGCTCAATGAGACACGAGCGTGCGCCACCGGCTTGCCATCGGCCAGCACGCTCAACGTGACATCCCTGAGCTCAGAAGCCGCATTCTGTGATCGTTGGTATTCGGCCATGACTCCCGCGAGATGCTGCTCAACAAACACATGCCTGGTCAGCGTGAATGATCCGCCTGGCTGCAATACGATCGGCTTGCCGTCCGAAGTTTCATAGGACAACACGGACTCCCTCGCGTTACTGTTGGAACGGATAACAAATCCGGGAACGTGAATTCCATAAGCCTGCTGCCAGTAAACATCCTGAAACCAGTACAGATCATGCTTCCCATTTGGTGCCTTCTGCATGTCCTCTTTGCCGCCGTCGGCTCGCAGGTCATCCTCAAGCGTCAGGGACAATTCTTTGTCGGAATTGTTCTGCCACTCGGACTTGATCGTCAGAAATCGCGAATCCGATCCCAGTGAGTATTCGACGCTCACATCCGGTTTTTCGGAGGATCGGCCTGCCATCATTCGCACTCGAGACTGTCCCGGTGCAGCGGATTCGATCGTCGCCGGTTCTGTGAACGAGTCTGCACGCCGTCCCGGATAAAACGCGCTCAGTTGATCGCTTTCGTGATGACGCGCTGTCAGATCGATCAGACAGCCACCAACCGAACGCACGGTCATGTTGGCATTCCGAGTCGCCACAGGTCGCGCAATCACCGCGCGAAGATGCTTGTTCTGCAGGACGACATCGCCATAGATCGCGTCCACTTCCTTCCCGGCTGGAATCAGTTGATCCCAGTTCGATTCCGTCAGTTCGGCTGCATCCACACCGGATTCCTGTGCGATGGCTCCCTGGGAATAGAATCCCACATTGATGATGAGAGCAGCAAGAATGGAACACGGTGACCATTTCGGACACCGTGATGGTTGAACGGGCTGTGGAGCCGCTGCGGGTCCAATTCCTGCCGGAACGCTGCGAAGTGGCTGCATAGGAAGGATCCAGGATGGTGTGGAAGTTGTCAGAAGGAGGAAAGATCGTGAACACATTCGAAGATTGTGTGAAGAGTCTGAAGCGAATTGTCATGAAAGCAAACCGGGCACAATTCTGGCTGAGTGTTGCAGATTGTCGAAACGATGGTCTGTCGGGGGCCGGTTCTCCTGGTAGAGGATTCGAGCCGTTCACGGTTGTCGCCTGCGTGGGAACACGACTTCGGCGAGGCGATCTTCAGATGAACTCCGGCGTTCCCGCACTCGATTGCGATATCCAGCCTTGGCTGACGGGGCAAACGAGCCATAAGTGGCACAAAGAATCACGCCTGTCATTCTCGTCACTTACCTGACGAGAAAAAATTCGGGCGACATCAAAACCGCCCAGAGCAAGTCTTCGATTTCCTGTGGAGTCGGCTCCTCGCCAAATGCCTCAAGGATGGCTGCCACCTCGGACTCCGTCGGTTGGCGACTTAAGGCAAACTGAAAAACGTACTCGACAAGTGCCTCACGACGACCGCTCCATGACTCCGCAAGCTTTCGGCCGCCCGTCGCAAGATAGCCTGCCAACGTCGCGCCGTTCGAGAGGTCGACAGCCTCAAGCGTTGTCAATTCGTCGGGTCGCATTGACACGATTTGCTCTCGCAGAGGTCTGCCCAGTGATTTCATCAGAAAATCGTTCTTTACCAGTGACGCACGAACCATGCGAGTGTTGCCGTTCACCGACTGAACCAGAAGTTCGCGGCCTTTTGTGGAGATGACCTGAGTCCAGACATCGACGGGATGCACAATCACAACGGGGTTCCATTCGCCCCTCTGAGCGCCGAGTCGTCCTTCCTTGATGATCGGGATTGATGCTGACCACTGCCATTGATCATCGGTGGCGATTGTTTGTTCCGATCCATCAGCCAGTCGAATTCGAGCTTCAAAAAACAACCCGGCAGGATTTGGTGTGCTCCCCGCGTTGGTTGCAATGGCGACAATGGTGTTGTCGCCTTTTTTCAGAACCCCTTTTAATGAGACAGCGGAAGGTTGTTGCCAATCGGCCCCTTTCAGAACCTCGCGGTTGTTGATGAAAAGAGTAAAACTGTTGTCACACGTCACGATCGCGCCGCCCTGGGTGACATTGTCGGGAAGAGCAAACTTCGTGCGGATGGCGATCGTCTCATTGGCCGGCGGAGCTTTTCCTTCGGCGGCCGAGTCTCCCCAGAGCCACTGGCCCGTGAGTTCAAGGCGGCTTGCCGCCTCCGGACTGACATCGCCTCGAAACACCGGAGCATCAATGGTTGTCGGGGCGGCTCCCGTGATCTGCCAGACGCAGTCCAGAAATTGTTCCGCCGTCATGCGACGTGCCGTTGGCCCTCGGTAGACAAAGCCGATTGCAGCATCTTTCGATTCAGCGTTTCTGGCGACTGTCTTCGACTGGTAGGCCTCCGAGGTGGCGATCAGAGACAGCACAGACTTCAGATCATACTTGTGATCGGTCAGATGATTGGCCAGCACATCAAGCAGATCAGCATTCCACGGTTCGGACTGCATGGCATCCAGCGGATGAACGAGGCCGCGGCCCATGAGCTTGTACCAGAGACGATTCACAATCGTCCGCGTAAACCGTCCGTTTTCCGGATGAGTCATCAAGACTGACAGTTGTCGTAAACGCTCTTCCTTCGTTGCCGTTGAATCAATCTGCCCAAGTTCCGGGAACAGCCATTTCGCCTGAGCCTGCCTGCCAATCGGCTTGTCGCAACGATGGATTTCCAGCGGTCGCGAGGAATAGATCGCCGCCAGGCCGTACGCTTCATCGAGCTTCCAGCGGTCAATGAAACTGTCGTGGCACGAGGCACACTTCAGGTTGATCCCAAGAAACGACTGAGAGACACTCTGTGCGAACTGGATTTCATTCGTCTGACCGGCACTGACTTCGCCACGCCAGCGAATGCCGTCGATGTAGCCCTGGCTTTCCGGGGTCGGCGGGGCGATCAGTTCCCGTGCGAACTGATCAAAAGGCTTGTTAGCGACGAGGGCTGCGTACAGCCAGGTGCTGACCTGCTGGCGCCCACCGGTAATGAAACCCGTGCCGCTGTAATCGTTCCGCAACAGGTCATTGAAGAACGTCAGCCAATGGTCCGCATAACCAATCTTGTCGTTGAGCAGGCGCTCCACAAGTTGATTGCGTTTTCGCGGAGACGGATCGGAGAGAAACGTATTCAATTCCTCAGGAACCGGTAACAATCCGACGAGATCAAGGTATGCTCGGCGAGCAAATGCGGCGTCATCAATTCGCTCTGGTCGCGAAAGCCCCTGCTTCATCAGATACGCATCGAGTACCCGGTCGATCGGATTCTCGCGACCGTCCACAGCGGCAGGCAGATCCGGTCGATGCGGCTTCAGCGGCGGCTCATACGTCTGCGGTGCGAATGAAAATCCCTGTTCCCAGATCAGGCCTTCGGCGATCCAACGAGCCAGCACAGTCTGCTCATCCGCAGAGACTCTCGGTCGCTCCGGCGGAGGCATCTGCGTGCCTTTGTCCGTCGATTGAATCAGTTGCAGCAGATGTGATTCCGCGGGCTTGCCAGAGACGACATGCCCGGAATCAACCAACAACTCGCGATGATTCATCGAGAAGCTGCCTTTGGCTTCTCGTCCGCCATGACAGGAAATGCAGTGTTTCTGCAGAATCGGTACGACGTCGTGAGCAAAATCCACGGCATCCTGACCATGGACCTGACCGGGCCGAATCAACGCGACGGATGCCAGAAGCAGGACAACAAATGCGGGCACGTTTCTCAGCATGGAACAGCCGGTGGGAGTGAACAGGAGGGATCTGGACTGGAATGTTGATATTGAACGCTCAACGAACTTCAAAGGCAAGCGACCCGAGAAAGGCCGACAACCGATGTGGTGTGAACCCGCCGTTCCGTTATGCCGGCCTGACATACGAAAGTTGCATGCCACAAGCCGATTGGTTCGGGCGATCACTGACGCGTGTGACCACCGCTGAAGAACGCCACGGTTGCACAGGCGGAATTGTGATGCGGTTTTGGTGCGATCGTGGGCCAAATAGAGTCCGCTCTCCCGGCATCCGCTTCGAACGTGGCTGCGGGGCGCCATGAAGGGAGCCTGGCCGGTTGCACTTTCCCATCAATATGACCTCCCGCCTCCCCTTCCCAGTCAGGTTTGGGAGGAAGTTGGCCATCGACCCCCATGCAGGCATTCACATGAATCGGGGTCGAATTGACAACGTGGGACTGTTGAACGTCAGGGACCACGACGGAAAAATGATCGACGAGGAACCATATCTGGTCCTGATCCCTGAACGATCTTGAGGCCAGCAGACGCCGTTGAAGCAACGGAATGAACCCTTTCGCGAAGGATGACGTTCGGTTTTTGGTTTTTTCCGTTCAAAAGAAGAATGGTTGGGAAGAATTCAGTGCACGCCTCGTTCTCCAACGAGAACATTCCGGTTGTCGCGATCTCTGGAACACCACGATGAAGCCTGTTCAGATCCTTTTCGTTGCCGTCTTGTTCATCGGAACAGGCGTTTGTTCAGCCGATGAAGACGCGAAGGAGCAGCTCGCCGCCAGAGCCGGTTCGATTCTGGAGCGTCATTGTGTTCAATGCCATCGCGGGGACGGATCCGCATCGAGGTCGAAGTTCGACGTTCGGGATGTGCAGTCAATGATTGACACAGGAGTCGTTGTTCCGGAAGACGCATCGTCGTCGATGTTGTGGTTGTTGTCTCACCGTGGCACGATGCCGCCGCGATCCCAGCCGCAGTTATCGCGTCTGATCGCGGCCGATTCACAGATTGTTGCGGACTGGATCAATGCCGGGGCTCCGAAGTTTCCTGATGTCGTTCCTCGAACGCCCATCAGCCTCGACAGCACGCTTCAGATCATCATTGACGATCTGAAGAAGTTGCCGGATCCCGGCGCCAGAGGTCGTCAGCGATATTTTTCACTGGTCGAGGCCTGGAACAATCCGGCGATCAGCGACGAGACCTTGAAGCTGTCACGGGCTGCACTTTCGAAAACCTTGAACAGCTTGTCGTGGGAACGTGACATTGTGCTGCCACGGGCTCTGGATGAACAGCAGACTCTTTATGCTGTGGATGTCGAGCAGCTGGGCTGGTTGAGAGAACACTGGCTGGCAATTCGAGGCCGGTACCCGTATGCCATCGGGTTTGGTAATCTGTCGAAATCCACGCTGAAAGACCTCGATGAAGAGATCCTGAGTCTGATGGATCATCGTGAGCCTTTGTATCGTGTACGGGCAGACTGGTTTATCGCCACTGCAACCCAGCCTGCTCTGTATCACGCTCTGTTGTATGATCTCTCGCTGCCGGAGTTGAAAAAACGCCTGGTCGATACCTCTCAGGCCGCCAACCCGAAGCAGATGACGGCTCGCGATCTTGAACAGTTTCTTCAGGTTGATGTGATCGCCAACATCGAACGTGGCGAAGGAAAAGCGATGCGATCCGGATTCACGTCCAGCGGCGTGTCCGGGCAGAATCGTCTGATCGAACGTCATCGGACGAAATACGGCGCGTACTGGAAGAGTTACGACTTCAAGGCTGGAAATCGACGAGCCATTCTGTCGCAATTTCCACTGGGACCTGCTTTCCCGGGGAATGAATCCAGGCAGCTGGCATTCGAACACGACGGCGGCGAGATCATTTTCAATCTGCCCAACGGTCTGCAGGCCTATCTGCTGATCGATGGTCAGGACAATCGAATCGATGCCGGCCCGATCGAAGTAGTCAGTGATGCCTTGAAGACGTCGGGTACTCCTGTCATTGTGAATGGGCTATCGTGCATGTCTTGTCACAAACAGGGAATGATCGACGCGCCGGCGGATGAAATACGAGACTACTCAAAGGTCTTCGGGAAGGCTCGTGATCATGTTCAGCGTCTCTATCCGAATCGCGAGACATTTCAGGCCGGAATTGACGCCGATGCTCGTCAGTTTCAAGCATCATTGGAGGCTGCGATCGGCGATTTTCTGAAGTCTGGAGACGACAGAAATCGAGATCTGAGTCAGTTTCCTGAACCTGTGAGCGACGTCGCTCGCTGCTTTCTGCAGGAAGAGATGGATCTCCGGACGATCGCAGCCGAATTGCACGAACCCGATGTGAACAGGCTGCGCAGCAAAATCGAAGGGGACGAATTGCTTCAGCAGTTGGGGCTTGGTGTTCTGCTTCGCCAGGATGGGAAGATCAAACGAGCCTTCTGGGAAAGCACGATGGGCGGGACATCGGTGATGCAGCTGACGGCCTATACACTGGACTACACGACTCTGCAGTTCAAAGAATAACGGTCGTTTCATTCTGACCCCGGATTTCTGTCGGCGGCATTGGCATCGATGACATCAGACCAGCATTTCGATTCAGGGAAAATATTATGAAACCCCGGTTTTGGCTATCCCCCCTGTTGCTCGTCGTTTGCTGCACCGCAGCCAACGCTCAGACCCGCACCCAGTTTCTCGGCCAGATTCAGGGGCTTGCCAACGATGTCAGGGCCGCGCTCAGGGACGATCCTCGGGTGCAGAATCAAACACTGCAATTGGGATCCTTTGATGGCAAAGGTGCCGCGTCCTCGACAAACTTCGGTGGTCGAATTCGAAAGATTCTTCAGGAAGAGCTGGCTGCATCGCTCAGTGATTCCGCGAAATTCACACTGACGGGCGGCTATCATTACGTGGCTTCGGCTGATCCGGGTCAGAAGAACCTGAAGATCTTGCTCGTCTCCGTGCGGATTGAAGATGATCGCGGCAAAGAAGTCGTGACGATGGAACGCGAAGTCAACGATTCCGACGATATCTTTCAGGTTCTTGGACTTACGGGGGCTCGCCCGTCAAGTGCGGAGTCAGGAAACACTCCTGCGAAGTCACAGGTTGAACTGAAGAAAAACAACGAGGCGGCAAGAGATGCACAGGAGAAACCGAAGTTTGATGTTCAGGACGGAGCCCGTGTCGCAGCCGTTGGACTTCCGCAATGGTCAATGGGAATTCTCAGAAAACACTCGCACGATGGAACCGGCGTGCCTGTGCCACCCGAGAATGTGAAGGGATTGGCCTTTGTGCCGGTTGCCATCAGCGAATATTACGAAATCGAACTGCACAATCAGGACCAGGTTGATGCCGTCGCCACACTGACTGTCGATGGGCTCGACGTAGCGAACACGTTTGCCGCTGATGAGGACGAGACGGGAAAACTCATTCACTGGCCCGGCTATTTTGTGCCAGCAGGACAAAGCGTTCTCGTGCGAGGCTGGCTGCATACGATTGATCAGAGTGTGAAAAACAATGTTTTCTCTTTCAAAGTTGTGGAACTCGGCCAGGGAGCGGCTTCTCCGTTGATCGGTCGGGGAGCCGTCGGTGTCATCACTGTTCAATTTCGGGAAGCCTGCCCGCCAGACCGCCAACTTACGGCTCGATCCGTGGGTGAAACAGCGAAGGGCGAAAGCCTTCAGGAAAAGCTGACCGCCAGACCGGTGCTGATCGGTGAAAACGTGCTGTCAACCATCAGCATTCGGTACAATCGTCCTGATTAATCAGGCAGGCATGGGCAGTCAACCCAGTGCTGGTTGCTTCAGAAACCCGCGTTCCTTGTGCAGGTCGGGGGGGCGGCCGAGTTGTCGATACATCATGCGATCCCTACGCTGCATGTTTCTGAGTGACGAGGCGAGTACACTTCCGAGCTGATCTGAGATTCTGAATTCGATCTTTTGAATCGTCGCCGTGGTGAGGATCAATGAATGTCCTTCAGGTTTCCCATTCAGTGCTTCGCGTTGGGTCTGATGCTGATTCCGCTGGCGGCCGCAGGTCTGGCACAGGACGAGCTGCTCACCCTGAATACTCGGCGAAGGATTGAAGTGGAACAGGGGTGCGGTCGATGGCATTCTGTGACAGAGACGACGAACTGGAAGGCTTCGGAAACCTGCATCGTTGTGTGCGATATGTGGGACGACCACTGGTGTCAACCGTCGGCACAACGTGTGGCTGAGATGGCTCCGAAGATGAATGACGTCATTCGGCTTGCCCGAAGCCGTGGAGTCTTCATCATCCATTGTCCAAGCGACACGATGGAGTTTTACAAAGACCATCCTCAACGGAGACTTGCCCTGCAAGCTCCGATTGTGACGACGCAGACGCCATTGGAACGCTGGGTGCGGCTGATTCCGGAGCGAGAAGGAAAATCGCTGCCGATTGATGATTCCGACGGCGGCTGCGACTGCGATCCGCCCGTCGCAAGTCAACGTGTCTGGAGCCGCCAGCATCCGGCCATTGAAATGGCCCCTCAGGATGCCATCACGGACAGCGACGAGGCATTCTACCTGATGAAGCAGCGCGGCATTCGCAACGTGATTGTGATGGGCGTTCACACAAACATGTGCGTGCTGGGCCGTCCGTTTTCCATTCGGCAAATGGTGCTCCAGGGACAGAACGTGGTGCTGATGCGAGATATGACGGACACGATGTACAACCCGACAAAGGCTCCGTTTGTGTCGCACTTCACCGGCAATGATCTTGTCGCTGAGCACATCGAACAGTTCTGGTGCCCGACAATCATCAGCTCGGATTTCACGGGATCGGCTACGTTTCGCTTTGCTGCCGATCATCGTCCGCACGTGGTGATCGTCATGTCCGAACCGGAGTACAGGACGGACGTTTCGCTGACAGAGTTTGCTCGTACGGAGTTAGGCAAAGAGTTTCGTGTCAGTCTCGTTTATGGTGACGCCAAAGACGGCAGCATCCTGCCGGGACTTGAGGTATTGCAGTCGGCAGATCTGGCTCTCTTCAGCATTCGGCGAAGAACACTTCTTCCGGAACAACTGGCGATTGTTCGAGCGTATCTTGGGAAAGGAAAGCCGCTGATCGGAATTCGCACCGCGAATCATTCGTTCTGTCTTCGGAATCAACCGGCTCCGGAAGGACGAGCTGACTGGCCGGAGTTTGATCGAGAAATCATCGGAGGCAGCTACACAAACCATCATGGAGCCGGGCCGGAGACCACGGTTTCGCTAGCCGACCATGCATCTTCGCAGTCGCCGTTCCTCGAGGATGTCAGGCTGGAAGAACTGATCGGCCAGGGA
>JBKDRW010000462.1:0-3326 GCA_046341255.1 Planctomycetota bacterium | reverse complement strand
TGAGTACTGTGGTTAGTAGCTCTCGGAGGATGCCATTTGTCATTCACTCCCGACAACACCAATTTCCATTTGTCAAACAGTGCCTAGAGCGACGAAGCGAAAGACGTTAATTCAGGAACGCCAGTAAGCGTTGGGACTCCTATCGCGGTCGCGACTCTCTAGTTCCGTCAATGGGAAGTTGAGAGTTCCCGAATGGCTTGTGCATATTCTGTGGTTGAACCGAGATTGTCCTGTGCCGACAAGTTGATGGCAGTGCTGGAGACCTGTTGCTCCTCCGATGGGGTGGTGCTCATTCGTCATGCAGTCTTCTAATTGCCCAAGAGGCCGCATCCACGATGAGCGGATCAGGATCATCGGTAGCCTGACGCAGTTCCGGCAGCGATGATCGGTCACCGAGGTTGCCGAGCACGATGGCTGCGTTGCGAAGGATGCCGGATCGGCCGGGGCGTGAGAGTGGCGTGTCACCGAATTCGCGATTGAAGTCATCGTCGCTCATCCGCAACAGAGCGCGGCAGTCGATGTGCGTGAGTTTCGGCTGGGACTGGAACTCAGGCAGAGTCTTCTCCGGAGCGAAGCGGTTCCACGGACACACATCCTGACAGAGATCACACCCAAACAGCCATTCACCAATGCCGTCTCGAAGTTCCATCGGAATCGGCGCGTGGCGATGTTCGATGGTGAGATAGCTGATGCAGCGACGAGCATCCAGAACGCCGGGTTCAGGGAACGCCTGTGTCGGACAAACATCCAGGCATCGCGTGCAGGTGCCGCAGTAGGTTTGTTCGACAGCGTCGTCATAGTCGAGTTCCACATCGGCCAGTACTGCGCCGAGGAAGAACCAGCTTCCGATGTCGCGGCTGATGAGCATCGTGTTCTTGCCAAACCAGCCAAGTCCGGCGAGTCGTCCGAAGTCCCGCTCCAACAGCGGCGCCGTGTCGATGACGACTCGTGTCTTCGCGCCCGGAATGCTGCGTCGGATAAGATCGCCCAGTTGTTTCAGAAGCGGCTTGAGCACGTCGTGGTAGTCAGTCGAGCCTGATGCGTAACGAGCGATGCGCGGCAGCTTGTCGCTGGATTCGTGTAAATTCGGTGTGTCTTTTCCCGGCGTGCCTGGGGAGGAATTCTGACGAATTCTGCTGCTGGGGACGGGCGTCCCGTCGTGATAGTTCATCGCGGCCATAATGACACTGCGAGTGCCGGGCATGACACCGTTGGGATGGTTATATGCATCCCTGCGGCGTTCCATCCACTGCATGTCGGCCGCGTAACCGTCAGCGATCCAGTCGAGCAGTCGATGAAATCCGGTGGGCGTCACCGCCGGCGCGATCCCGATCTTTGCGAAGCCGAGTTTCGCGCCGAGGGACTTGAGCTGTTCCGTCAGTGCCGCGCGGGATGTCATTCGCTGGCCGAGAGTTTTGTCAGATGACGACGAGCAATCGTGGCCACATCGTTGGCAGCCACCTTTATCAACGGCGAATAGTGCGGATGGCGACCATCTTTGTATGGATCATTCGATTTCGCGTTGTAACAGCAAATGAATGCCCAGCGAGGATTCTCACTGAGGTTCTGATCCGATCGATGCAGCGTGTTGCCATGAAACAGGACTGCTGACCCTGGCTGCATTTCGACGTAGACAAGTTCCAGTCTTTCGAGTGCCGCGGTGACTCGTTCCATGTCCGCGCCGGTCTGGTCACCTCGTTTCAGATGTTCGATGCGGCCCATACGATGGGAGCCCCTCAGAACCTGCAGGCAGCCGTTTTCCTGAGTTGCTCGATCCACGGCAAACATGCAACTGGCCATGTCGGGAAACAGACAGCCATTATTATACCAGTAGCCATAATCCTGATGCCACGTCCATGCTCCGCCGACACGCGGCTCTTTCAGGATCATCTTGTGATGATAGTGGTAGACTTCATCGCCGAGCAACGCTTCCATTGCCGTGACAAGTGGTTCTGCCTGAACGATGGCCGAGTAAATCGAATCTGCAGGCAGTTCGTTTTCAACGACCAGATCGACCGAGCCGCCTTCTCCGTCCGCCCGAGATGTTCGTGCCGCCTGCATTGCGTGGTCTTTGCGAGCAATCATGCCAAGCAGTTCGGTTTCGGCAGCATCGAGAAGATTCGGCACAATGATGTAACCGTCGCGATCGAAGGCTTCAATGGCCTCGAGAGTCAGGAAGTCCGTCTTCATGGGTACCCTTTGTTCTGAGTGCGGGATCCTCGAAGGCATATTTACCAGAGTGGACACAGAGAGCACAGAGGAAACGCTGGTATGACGCCCTAAAAAACGTCTGGAGCATATACCAAAAGACTCTCGGATCTGATGACATGCCCTTTGATGCTGATTCAGGACATGCTTCGTCGCTCGCTGTCGTCATCGTGCGAGGACTGCTTCACGTCGCCGCGAGAAACTCGATGGCCCCTCGCACGCTGATGGTGCCCTCATAAATCGCGCGGCCGGTGATGGCTCCGATCAGTTTGGGGCACTCAGCGTGAATGGCTTTCAGATTGGCAAGGTCGTCCATCGTGGTGACTCCGCCTGAAGCGATCACTGGGAGTCCCATGGTGGCCAGAGTTCGAAAGTCGTCCAGAGTCTGCTGGTCGATCCCCTGCATCATGCCGTCGTTGGCGATGTTGGTGTAGATGACTGCAGCAAGCGGCGTTCCCACGAATCGCTGAGCCAGTTCAGAAATTGAGACGCTCGAGACTTCCACCCATCCATGTGTTGCCACCATGGAATCCTTCGCATCCAATCCCAGCGCGAGCCTGTGAGGAAACTTGCTGCACATGTCGGCAAACCAGTCGGGTTCTCGCAGAGCTTTCGTGCCAATGATCACTCGATCGACGCCTGTGTCTTCGATTGTTAAGCGAACAGAGGCTTCATCACGAATGCCGCCGCCGAGTTGACATGGCAGGCCGGTCGCCCTGATGATTCGCTGCACGACGTTCTGATTGATGGGTCTGCCGGCCCTCGCTCCATCAAGATCGACCAGATGCAGTCGCTCTGCGCCTTCATCCCGCCATCGAAGGGCCATGTCGACAGGGTCATCCGAAAAGATGGTGCTGTCGTTGTAGTTACCCTGACGAAGTCGAACGCAGCGACCTTCAAGCAGATCGATGGCGGGGAGAAGCTGGAGCATGATGATGGGAGGCTTTGAACTAAGAAGACTTCAGCGAGAGACGGAGGTTGCTCCGCGATGTTGACGACTTACGGAATCAGGGGACCCACGTCCTCCGCCCGCGTGGTTTAAACGCTCTGGATCAGGTCAGTGCGGCAGCGGTTGCTGCTACGAAGTTCTGCAGCAACTGCATGCCGCAGGATTGGCT
>JBKDRW010000461.1:0-3616 GCA_046341255.1 Planctomycetota bacterium | reverse complement strand
TATGTTTCCATGCCAACGTCGCCATCACCAAGCGGAACCTCCTGGCCCCATTCCGTGCCTCGAACATTCAGAGCTGCCCACCTCGCATCTTTGCAGTGGATGCTGCGAACGAGATGCCCGACCTTCTTCAACGCATCAATTGGTTCGCCCGTTCCGTAAAGAATCATGTTGGCGGGGTCAAAGTTGATGAACAGGTTATCCCGCTGAACGTCGGAGATGAAGTGCAGCAGATGATCAGCCGACTCCTGGCCGGTTTCCAGATGCAGGTTCTGGCCGTTCCTGTTGACGTGATCCAGCAGATCGCGAGTTGCATCGATCAGACTTCTGTAACTGGCCGACGATGAATCCTGCGGGACAAATCCGATGTGTAGAGCCACGGTCTTGCAGCCAAGCAGTTTCGTAAAGTCACTGATCTCTTTCATTTCCTTCACGCGAGCCGCACGCGTCGATTCCGGGACGAGGCCTACAGTTTTCGCGGTCGTCGCAATGTCCGCGTAGCTTTCACCTTCGAAGCCACCAAATACCGCCGTAATCGTGATGCCTGCATCAGAACACTTCTTTAAAAACGATTCCGCGGCGGCCGGATTCCGGGTCCCCGCGTGTGGAGCGTGCACCTGAATGGTTGGCACACCAAGATCACGAGCCACTTCAAGATGCACGCCAAGTCCAGCATCGATTGAAGCAAAGACACCAATCGGCCACGGAGTCATTCGAGTCTCCCAGAGAACAATTGTCAGAGGATGTGTGGTCAGGTATGCGAATCTTCGCGAGACCTTCAGCTTTTGGCAACTCCATCGCCGTTCTCATTAAACTGAGTTGCAGTAAGAGTCCGCGGCGGGTCCTGTCGGACGGACTTGCTGTTTGAAGAGAAAGCTGCAGCCAGTGCATCTGCGGTGTGAGATATCCGCTGAGCCAGATGTCTGCAGAGCCAGCATGCTCTGCCGTATTCCATGCAAAGGATAAGCGACGGCGTTGCGGCGACTGTTGTCTGACAGGTGCATGCGGCTGAGCCTTCGCAGTTTTCAGGAAGAATGTTGTTGGCTCGCTCCTGAGACGCACTGAGATGGTCGTATGGCCTCCAGTTGCATGCATTCACATGTGTGGATGTGATATCTTCGGTGATTGTTGCCGTCGCAGATCCGCCGCAAATCGATAGTCTGTATGAAAGAAAAAACACAGGCTGCGGCAAGTGTCCCGGGGCATGATCATAGGCACTATGCTGGAAGACAGCTTTGTGGATCACATCGTCTTCAGGATCTTGACAGCTTCGGCAGCCGCTGCGCCCGGAAGTAATGCCGTATTCGCGATTCCGGAGACAACTTTGGTGATGTTGTGATCAACCTTACCGGGAGTTCCCCATGTGGCTCCATCGGCTGAAGTCATGTAGATCGACATCGTGTGATGACCGCTTCCGGGGCGCTCTCCGATGATGTGCAGCATGGTACAGCGCTCTTTTCGGCGAACAAACAACGCTTCTCCGATCCTGTATCCCGCTCTGACGCGTCCCGAACTGACCACAATATTCCGCATGCTGACAAGATAGCCTGCAGTGACCAGTTCCGCTCGGAGTTGTCTCAGAAGCTGGCTGAGTTGATCACCGTCCATGATTGCCAGTGCATTCAGGCCGTCTGAAATGACAATCTGCGTGTTGGAGCGTTCGCTGTCATCCTGCCTGAAGCGGTCGATAACGGCTTGTGATCGTGGTGAAAGATGTTCGCCGGTTACTGGATGCAGGATATAGTCGTTTCGATTTGCTGACTTTGTTTGCAGTCGCAAAAAATCGGGTATCGTGGCAATAAATGAGTCATCCAGTTCTTTCCAGATACAGGCTTTCGCGTCGGTGTAAATGTGATGGACTTTGTTTGCCAGAGATTCGGGGAGGTCGGAAATTGATGCCCCGGATCCTCGTGCGATAAGAACGCCTCGAGACTCAACCTCCGTGATTCTCTGATCCGCTTCGGCAAGGATATCCGCATCGGAGCGAAGGTCGTTCCGGCGTCGGCGAAACTGCAGATAGACCCACTTCGGGTCACCAAAATGCTCTGTCGGTTTTCCGGACGAATCGATGATGCCGAGCGATTGATAGAATTGCCACATCCGGTCATTGACTCGATAGCCGAATTTTTCGCGAATGTGGACGTGATCGTGGTATCCTGTTGTCAGATACCCCAGCATCGGGTCGATGCGAGTCGGCAAAGCCATCAGGTATCCCGGGTTCGCTGGCATGATCTGATCGATGCACCACCCGAGGTCATCGAGGCTGACATTCATATGCAGAGTAGAACAGATATCCAGACCGATCATGAGCCCATGCAGTTTACCCATCACGATGTCTTCGAGGCAGCAACGCACGAGTTGTTCCTTCGAGCGAAACACTTCTGGTCCGATGAATCCGGCGACATCGTTCAGGTGCACCCACGGCTGCCGCGGTGATCCCGCCTTCTTCACGGTGGTCGAGACTTCGGCAATCAAGGCTCGGGCAAAGCCGTATTTGCGGGATTCGTGGACGACCATATCAACGCCGTAACCATGGCCGTTTGTAAAGTCGGCGCCCTGCCCCGTTTCAAAGTAGAGGCCAAATCGCCCCACTCGACGCTGTGCATGACGAATCATTTTCTCGACGGAAATGTCGAACGTGGCGTTGGCGGAATCATTCCCGGCAATACTCTGAAACCAGAGTTCCGTCAGTCCCGGCTGCTCCTGCTCGACTTCCGCCTGCACATCGATATGTGACAAGACGCAGTGAGGAAGCACATCGGCAATTCCAAAGGAAACGAGAATCTCCTGCAGGGCGGCTTGCACCGTGGCGACGGATTCCAGCGTGCTCGAGACCGGATTCGTACCGATCAGGACATCGCCAACGGCGTAAGCAAAGGCATCGAAGACCTGCCACTGGATGTCGTCAACATTGTCCGTCGGTGAGTTTGGTTGAATGCGGGCTCCCATGTAGCCCTTCGCGCCAAGTTGACTGTTCGGGAGAGGATTGAAGACCTTCGCGCCGATTTGGATCAATTCCGGGTTGGTCATTAATCGCACGACCCCTGCAATTACATCACTGCTCAGTCCGGATCGAATAGCGTGGATGTCCGAGTCGTTCTTTTCGAGCAGAAACGCTTTGAGTTCCCGCAGCGTCATCGCACTGAGATCTGACTGAACTTTGTGGTCAACACCCCGAGAGATGTATGTCAGCAGAGTGTCCTCCAGGAGTGGATGTGCATCAATCTGGTGGATCGTGGTGTTCGATAATAAGTGTCGAGCGAGATCTCTCATCTGCTCACTGGTGGCGGCTACACCGATGATCTCATCGCCTTCTTTAAAGTCGTTTGCAGCTCCGTAAAGCTGCCGATACAGAGTCTGATCCCAGCCTCCCTTCACACGATGAATATAATGAGTCAGATCTTCGCCGACCTCCGGCTGAGGCATGTCATCCACCGCTCCCACAGTCGAGGAACGGCTGACAGCCAGATGTGTTGCCGTAGTCAATCCGATTGCCAGAAACCTGCGGCGATGAAGCATTTCGGTCGTCTCCCTTTGTCAGCTGGTTGCCGGCATTTCGCAGAGTTTTCCTCGCAGGCACAATTATGCCAGTCAGCAGGTCATCCGGGCAATGGTGATG
>JBKDRW010000460.1:0-2486 GCA_046341255.1 Planctomycetota bacterium | reverse complement strand
GCATTATTGTGCCTCAATCGTCAACCAGCCATCAGTCAGTTCGACAAGGCTCATGGTCAGCGGCAGAGTTTTGTCGCCTGCGGCCTGCAGATCAATGGTGGCATTCAGCTCTTTACGAACGATCCTTCGATCAAGGATTCGCTTGATCTGAGGCTTTCGTGCGGCACCAGGTCCCTTGATCGAGAACTTGCTGGACTCGGGATCGAGAATCAGCTTTCCATTTTCAATGGTCATCACAATCGGAATCCGAATGGTCTGCTGAGGAATATCTTCCTTGCCTGCCTGGCGAATACCTGTTCGAAGGATGACGACAATCCGACCATTCTGAAATTCCACTCGGATCGGGTCCTGTTCTCCGAAGACGAAGAAGGTTTCCGGCTCTGGTTCTTCTCCGACGGGTGGAGGTGAGGGCTCTCCGTCGGTCAGCTTGATGTCACGCTGGAACAGTTCGGTCAGAGCTTTTTCAATTTCGGTCACCAGATCTTTCTCGGCAACCATTTTCCCCTGAAAGCCCAGAGCATCGATCGAATTATTCAAAGCCGACTGATGCAACTGAGCTGACAGTCCGGATACGATCAGAGCGGAAGGTGGCTGGCTGGATCCGCCGAGGCGTCCCGTTCCGATCGTTCGAGAGCTGAATGCCACATGAGTATTGCTTGAACGAGCACTGATGCTGTCCGGGGCGACACCACGCTTTTCGAGCGAATCGAGCGTCTTTGAAATGGTGCTGTTACCATCAGCAAACTGCTGATCGGTCTCGCGTTCAAACTCCGGCAGGGCCTTGTCTCGCATTTTGCTGGCGGTGATGGCTTCCGACTGAGGCTTGCTTTCCGCAATCTTCTTCTTTGCCACGTTTCTCACGATTCCGCCGAAAATCGGAATGCCGTCAAATTTTGTGGCGAGTCCAACCGTCTGGCTGTTCGTATCCACTGCAAAAGTGGCCGGAGATGCCAACACGGTTCGACCGTCAAAAGAAACGTCTCGGCTCATCCAGAAATAGTGATTTCCATTCGTCCAGACGGTCGCCGGGTCCTTTACTGCTTTGGTGTTGGATCGGGTGTTACCGCTGACCTTGAGTTCAAATCTGGCTGTCTGAGCTGACGGCAGAACGTCCACGTTCACATTCACGTCCGTTGTCTGTGAGCCCGTGACCCACGCACCCAGAACACAGTCTGCGATACAGCCGGATTCCGATCGATAGTCAGAGATCAGTCGTGACAGCAGTGTTTCTGAAATTGTGAGGTGGATATTGTGGTTGAAGAACTGCGAATTGACTGTCGGACGAAGAACATTCGCCGTCGACGGATACCGAGCCCGAAGGGTTCGCCATGCGGAACGGGCTTTCTCGGCCTGTATTTCCACCGGCTCTATCTCGTAATCCAGCAGTGACAGGACGAGCCCATTCACTCGCTCACCGCGATCAGCCTGCGCTCTGGACAAGTCATCGTTGTAGAGCGCGGATGCGAGGGCAGAATCGAGGGCGGCACTCAGTTCCTGAAAAACGGGTTTCCTCAGAAAACTCTTCTGATCAGGCGTGAGATCTTTCATTGACGTCAGATTGGCATGTGCCTGAGTCATCACCTCGGTGGTCGCTGAACCGGATGCAAGTTCATTCGCCAGCAGATAACCCAGCCATGCGTTGCCATTGGTGATGCTGGCGAGGTAACTCTTCACTTCGTTTGCGGCTGCAACCACTTTGGTCTGTCCATTGTTCGCCTGATCTGTTGATTCAACCTGCAGTGCTGACAGGGCCGAATCCATCAGCGAAACGATACGCTCCAGTTTTCGCTTCAATTCATGACTGGTTGGCGGCGTCGAAGGAATCGAGGCGATCACGGACTTCAGGTTCGCTGCTGCCGAGCGGCGGTCATCGGCAGAGCGATTCGAGTCAAACAGGATTTCGAGCGGGGGATTCAAGACCCCCACAATCGCCGGATCGAGAACCTCGATGGCTTCGCCGCTGATCACCGCAGGACGCGCTACGGATAATGCGGCAACGCCCGCTGTTGATTCCTGCCGGGCGTGCAGTGTCCTATCGGAGGATATCACAGTCATCAAGACGGCCAGCGACAGGCACAAAATACCAATGGCCCGACGCAGGGATCCTGAGCGCGGTACGGGGGCTGCTTTCACAACGTCTCTCCTGATTTGATCTTGGTGAGAGCACATCGGCTCTGAAGATCTTTGTCGTTTATCGTCCGTAAGATTCCGCAAATCGCCAATTCGCGGTGCAACGTTTAAAACCGATGCATGTGACAAAAACTTCGCCGAATTCGCAAGCAACGCAAACTGTGCAGATTTACTTTTGCGATGGATGGTAAGCGATCGTGTCGGACGTGTGCCTCGAAGGTATCATCAGCAACCGTTTGAGCCAGTGCAGGTTACGTCGAGAAGGCGTCTTCGTTCGGTGTGGTCAGCGGACGAGTGATTTCGTCAGATTCCGCTCTGAAGAGACGTTCGTCGATTCGGCAAAACATTCACAGTTG
>JBKDRW010000459.1:0-5594 GCA_046341255.1 Planctomycetota bacterium | reverse complement strand
TGAACTGGGATTGGACAGACTGACGATGACCCTTGCCGACTGAGCTTCGATCACGGTCGCGTCAGAAATGGAGATGGCGGGAAGCGGATCATTGTTCTGGATCAGGACGGTGCCCGATGTACGTGCGATGGTGGCATTGATCGGACTGCTGAGAAGAATCTGAAACACTTCATCAGCTTCCCACGTGACATCACCTTTGATCGGGATGGAGACGACCGCTGTCGTCTGGCCAGGTGGAATCGAGACGATCCCTCGGGCGGCAGTGAAATCGACAGAGGAGAATGCGGTCTGGTTTCTTGTGATGTAACTGAACTTCACGGGCAACGCCGACGGTTCACTCAGCGAAATGGTCACGTCGGCGTTCGCGAAACCATGGTCGGCTTCAGAGAGAACTGTGTCTGCAATCGTCAGCGTCGGCAGTGTGGCTGGAAGACATCTCAATTCGAGGCCTTGTGCGTGATCAACCGGTCCTGTGTCGCGTCGTTTTCGACGCGATGGGCTCCGTGAAAGTGTGAAGCTGGTCGAATTCCAGTTTTTGCAGAGGGCGTCGAGACAGCGCTTGAACAGCCTGAGGGATCTCTCGGTCTTGTTTCTGCCGGACAACTCCGTCTCAGGAGCCGAGGTGCATTGAAACGGGGACTCGGGAAACACACATGAAAACATGGCTTCAGCGTTCGACAGGGTGAATGGAAACCGAACTTGCCTTGATCCCAATATGCCGCACTGATGTCTCTGGTCAATGAATTCTGATTCCCGGGCGGTAATCTGTGTGTTCAGAAAGACGACATCGGGGCTGTATGGATTGTGCCAGATGATGCTAAAAGGAATCAGAGGGGCGATCAGGGAAAGCGGTCAGCAAGACAACCATGAGTCGCGATGGAGCGAATTCTGAAGATTCCAGATTTTTGCGCGTGTGCTCGTCCGGAGCATGACGGGCGTTCGTTGATCGCCAGTCCTGATGAAAGTCAAAAACCTCAGGGGTCTTAAGCGGGCTACGGTTCTGTGGATGCCCCTGCGGCGTTCGCAAGTCAACCGGATCAGTTATTTCGGCTGAAACAGTTCGATCAGACCTGCATCTTCGAGACTGGAAATGACAAGATGGCTGCGGCTGAAATCACCGTAAGTTGTGTGACGAGTCGGCACCGAGACAACGAAAGCCCCGGCGGACGCTGCAGCCTGGGAACCGGTCTCGCTGTCCTCAAGAACCAGCATCTCGGAGGGCTCCACGGACAAGCTGGCTGCCACCGTCAGATAGATCTCCGGGTGAGGTTTGCCGTGTGTGACATCCTCGGCTGTAAATGTCACTGGAAATCGATGCCGCAGATGAAACTTCTCCAGATGATACTCCATGTAAGCTCTTGGAGACGAGGTTGCCACAGCTTTCGGCAGTTGCCGTTCCTCGATCAGGTCCAGCAGGTTTATAAGCCCGGGCATCACTCCAAGGCGGTTCTCTGACAGCTCTGCAAAGAGTTCTTTGGTCTCCAGCATGAGGGACATCAGATCTTCCTGAAGACCCGTTTTTCGCTTCAAAACCTCAAATGCTTCATGAGCCCGCCGTCCCATCATACCGCGGCGAATGTCATCCGTCATCTGCAGCCCGCGACGTGCCAGAAGTTCAACACCTGCCAGCTCAAAAACATCTTCCGTGTTCAGCATCAGACCATCGAGATCAAACACGACGGCTCGGATCTTTGGACTGCCACTCATGTTATTGAACCAGCCCTTTGGTCAACTGCAGAAATGCCGTCTCCAGATTAACCTCTTCTTCGCGAAACAGCAGCATCGCGAATCCTGCTTTGATGAGTTCGGTCGGCAGTGAGCTGTAATCCTCGACCGTCGGCTTCATCGTGACTTCAATCAGCTGATCCTTTGTTACGCTGACGGCTTCAACAACGTCCAGTTGCTCCAACAGCCTCGCCGCTGCCTCAGTGCGATCCCTGACCCGAATGTGCAGCAGAATCCTTTGACGAGCCTTGCGCATCACTTCGGCCACGTTGCCATCAACAATCATGTGGCCCTTTTCAATCATACCCACACGTGTACACACATCAGCAAGTTCCGGAAGAATATGACTGCTGACGATGACAGTTTTCTTCATCTCGCCAAGGCGTTTCAGAAGATTACGGATTTCGATTCGAGCACGAGGGTCGAGACCGCTTGCCGGTTCATCAAGCAACAACACCTGAGGATCGTGGAGCAACGTCCTCGCAAGGCCGATCCTCTGAGTCTGGCCGCGAGACAGTTCATTGACCATCGCATCTCGTTTGAAACTCATGTCCACGAGTTCGAGTTTCTCTTCGCAGACCTTGCGGCGACTCGGCCCATTGATGCGATAGGCAGCCGCAAAAAATTCGAGGTACTCGACGACGGTCATGTCGTCATAGACGCCGAAAAAATCGGGCATGAAACCCACCAGTCGACGAATCTCTTCCTGATCTGTGTAGATTGACTTCCCACAGACGTACGCCTCCCCGTGATCCGGAGCCAGCAGCGTCGCGATCATCCTCATCGTGGTCGTTTTCCCGGAACCGTTCGGTCCGATGAACCCGAACACATCGCCATCGTCAAGCTTCAGGGTAATGTCATTCGCGGCAATCAGGTTGCCGTAGCGCTTGGTCAGGTTGCGAGTTTCGATCATCGAAGAGGCCTGAATGTCGTCAGTGCGGGGGAGCAGGTCGGTTGCGGATTTACGGATCGCGTCGAGTTACTGTTGGAAGAATGAAGGGCAATCATCGCTTTTCAAAGTCTGACGTTGCAATTCCGGAGCAAATTCATGCCATTTTCTGATTCCGTCCGCTCAATCGGCGCGAGATACGCCACCGAGGAACACGCTGCAAGACATCACTCTCCAGACCCGCTCCACTGTTCGCTTGCATTTCACGAGCCGCTCAGGCGATCATCCGGGCCTGCGGTCTGAGGAACGTCCATCTCGTCGATCTCATGCGGCTGCGTCCTCGTTCGCCGAATTCGCGGGTCGAACAGTTCCCGCGGTCCACGTGGTCGTTCGTCCTGAAATTGGGCGAAGTTGTCTGCTTCGGAGCCCGCGAGCGAGCCTGATCCGGGCCCGCGTGCGGTGCTTTTAAGATGCCTCGTCAAGTTGACAATTCAGAGGAGTATTCGATGCGATCCACAATCATGGCTGTCTTCTGCTCGCTTTTCGCTATGTCCAGCGCAATTGTGCTGAACGCCCAACAGGCGATGGCAGACGACACATTGTCGGATGAGGCGCTTGCCGCGCGAAATGAAGCGTTTTCCAAGTCCATGGAAAACTGCGTGCTGGTCGGTTCATTCACCGTTGATGGTGAACGAGATGACAAGCCACTGAAGGAGGAGCGGTACGAGATTGAAAGTGTGACGCACGTCAATGAAAACCTTTGGAATTTCAACGTACGCATCAAATACGGCAAGCTCGATACGAAATTGCCCGTTCAGGTACCGATGGAATGGGCGGGTGACACTCCGATGGTGACTTTGACGAACGCCAGTTTGCCTGGCCTTGGCGAAGGCTTTTCCGCGCGAGTTCTGTTCTATGAAAATCGTTATGCCGGGACATGGCAGCACGGCCCTGTCGGGGGGCACATGTTCGGTCGCATCGAGCGCCGCAGGAAGCCGTGATGGCATTCGCCGCGCAAGAAAATGCCGAACGACTCAGGTGACAGTCGTTCGGCATCCGGACAGAGTCGACGAAGGGAAGGCACGTCGTCGGATACGTTCATGATGTCTTTGTGCGCAAACCGCGCACAAAGACATCCTTCTTTGCTTCGGAATGGCGGTCAGATTGCTCAGAGAGGTTTCCGAACGTTGCCGCGATCCCGCGCCATCACGACGTGGTCCACGTGAATACCGTTCAGAGATCGTCCGGCCACAAGCCGCTCAGACGGGACACTCGATCTGTGAGAGGTCTGGCGAACAACACCGCGACGGATGCCCAGTCAGAACGTGCCCAGTGGGTCTGTCATGACCATCTGAGGAGCATAGTTCGCGCCGGCGGGTTGAATCATCGCGGTCTGCGGCACACCCGGATTATACATCCCGGCAGTTGGATACGACGGAGCCATGGCTCCGCAGGCATTGCCACAAGGGCTGCAGCCGCCGCCACCGTAGTAGCCGCCGCCATAAGGGTTACCGTGCCCCAGGAGGCAACAGCCACTCAACGAACTGACGAGAAGCATGCCAGCGAACACGCGTGCAAATCGAGACATCTGAGATCCTCCGGGGAGTTACCGAGAAACAGTAACAAGGCGGGATGGGGGATTGCGTGACTTCGATGATTGGCTTTGGAGGGCGGAACGGAGTGTTCCTGTCCGACCTTAAGTCATCAGAGAGAAGAAATCAGCAATGTGAGAGGAGATTACGAGAGGAGATTTGAACTGCAGGAACCACAGTTCGAGTGGGAGGAGCGTATGGTGAATCGGCAGAACAGGTCAATAGGTCTTTTCGCTGGCAAAAATGGCTTTTCCTTCGATTTTCAAAAGATCTTTTCGGGAAAAAAACTGATCCAGCTGCGAATCGGCTCAAGCCAGTCGAGGTGAGTCATCGGTCCTTGATGTGATGCAGAAAAGATCGTCTGAACGTCAGACAAGTCGCGGAATCTCGGGTCTGAAGCGTGGCGCAGGAGGCCCTGAAGATCATTTGAGGTTGTGTGCTTCGATCCGTGCAATCGGAAGCCCTTCCCTGAGAGGGCAAATTTGTCTTGTCTGCCCACAAGGTAAGGCCGTGAGTGGCTGTTCTCAGATCTTGCGATTGCCATCATTTTTGCGCAGAGGCGCGTCGTTTCGGTGATAGCTTCAAGTGCCGGCCGAGTCGCATTGACTGGCTACTGAGGCGGACCAGTTTCGGACCAGTTTCGGGGCAGTTCTGCGTGGCGGAATGGTCGCACTGCTCATGCCCGAATCGGCAGATCTTGAACATTGACGTCAAGGATCAGAGTGATGAAACGATTGATGCTGCTGCTGACTGCAGGTGCCGTTTTTTTGATGACTTCACGAACCTGTTCCGTGGCGTATGGTTCTGACATCGATGGTGTGATTCCCATGGCGGTACCCAGTTATGGCGGATTTGCGGTTGCACAGCCGATGTTCGGATCCATGGCACTACACCCTTCGCATGCTCATGGAGATCGTCGTGGCGACCATGTTTCTGATGGCGACCTTCCGCTAACGTCTATTCCCCCCGGCACAATCGGGCAGACTTATCTGAGAAAGTCTCATCCTGTTCCGGCAAACGAGCATCCTCGAACGGGGATGCTGGCGGTTCGCGACAATGGCGCCGTTCAATTTATGAGCGTTCAGAACATGGACGGGATCAGGATGAAGAGCGGGATCTGGCTGTTTGAATCTCATCGCCCACTTGATCCGGGGGCCTGCCAGATCATTCGCGTGGAGGCGCGATATTCCGAGAGAGACATCGAGCCATACCAAACTCGATTTGTGCGGCTGATTCCGGGACGTATCGTCTACCTGGACTTCTGAAATTGGCGCGTGTTCGGCGCGGAGACCCGCGGCTCTGGCTCAGATTCTGTTTCCAGGGTGTTGTGAGACGAGGTTTGAGTCGAATCAGGGTTTGCGAATTTGATCATTGAGTGGCATGTGGAA
>JBKDRW010000458.1:0-2708 GCA_046341255.1 Planctomycetota bacterium | reverse complement strand
GTGCACAAACACTTCATTCGTCCAAGATGACCACCAATCCAAACAACTCGGCTGGCAAAACATCGTCGTCGGAACCGACACCCGATCGTTCGACGGCGGACATTGGAATTGTGTGCAGTCACAAGGGCGAGCTGAAGCCGTTTCTGAAGCGAGTCGACCGGCAGCGAAGCTACTCCGAACACAAGATGACGGTTCGCGGTGGCTTTATTGGCGAGATCACTCGCATTGCCGTTGTTGAAGCGGGAGAAGGTTTTGCCAATCATCGAGCCGGGACCGAACTGCTGGTCAGGGAACATCGGCCGCAATGGATCATTTCGGCCGGCTTCAGTTCGACTCTGACCGACGATGTTCAGCCGGGTGATCTCGTGATCGCGAATGAGATTGCCGACACTCACGGTCAACTGATTCCCGTGAAGTGTACGATACAGGCTCGCAGACGAATTCATGTCGGCAGGCTGATCGTGGCGGACGATCAGCCGATTACGCCGGCTCAGAAATCATCTTTGCGACAACATCATCCGGGCCTCGCGGTCGATACCGGATGCCTCGCCGTTGCTCAGGTGTGCAATGAGCATAGCCTTAAGTTCCTCGCCATTCGCGGCATCGTTGATGCGATGCATGAAGAAATCCCCGAGCAGGCAGCATCGCTGATGTTCCATCCCGGCAGCCGTGCTCTTGGCTCGGCCGTTGGAACACTGTTCAAGGGCCTGAAAATGATGTCCGTCATGAACTCCTGGCGCGAACGGACCAATACCACCGCCGCCAATCTCGATCGCTTTCTCGCCGGCATTGTCGACCAGATCGCAGAGGCCATCGAACGCCAGCGACTGGGTTGATCGCCGACGTCTCCCGTCTCCGTTTGAGAGAGCATGAAAGACAACTGAAGCCGCCGTCAGGCCTGGAATTGTTCACGATCTCTGCTTGACGCTGACGGCGTGTCGTCTGGTCAACAAAACGCCCGACTTCCGGTCGCCCGCCGTTTGGATCCTGCAATCACGTGCCGTTGGTATGCCAACGTCACAAGGCGATAACTCTACGCACCGATGATTGCATGAATCGGTTGACCGTGGTCGATATCGAGTCGTTTTCGGCCGGGGATTTCCAGACGTCGTGAATCCAGCCCGAGCTGATGCAGGATCGTGGCATGAATGTCGGTGACATAGTGACGATCTTCAACGGCATGAAAGCCGATCTCATCAGTGGCACCGTGCACGATTCCACCTTTGATGCCACCACCGGCCATCCAGACCGAGAACCCGTAGATGTGGTGATCGCGACCGTCTGATCCCTGTGTTCCCGGAGTTCGACCGAATTCGCTTGCAAAAATGACGATTGTGGATTCCAGCAGGCCACGTTGCCTGAGATCCTTCAGAAGTCCGGCGATTGGTTTGTCCACGGCCATGAAGTTTTTTTCGTGATTTGCCTTCAGACCACCATGAGCATCCCATGCTCCTGCACCGCCGGCACCATGCTGGATCTGGATAAACCGTACACCACGTTCGACAAATCGTCTTGCCGCCAGCATCTGCTGACCAAAGTCCTTCGTGGCAGGATCGTTGAGACCATACATCTCCTGAGTCGCCTCGGTTTCGCTTGAAAACTGCAGCGCGTCGGGTACTGACATCTGCATGCGATAGGCCAGTTCATACGCCTTGATCCGCGCGGCCAGAGCGTCGTCACCCGGATAGTCGACAGCCTTCAGTCGATTCAGCTTTGCTGTCAGGTCGAATCCGATTCGTTGTTCTCTCGCCGTGATCCCGGAGGCTGGTCGACCATAATCCAGAGGATTGCCAGGATCGATGCGAATAGGCACCGCATCGTGAGCCGGTCCGAGATAGTGTCCGTCTTTGGCATTCCAGTATTCGCGGTTGCCGATGGAGATGAACTGCGGCAGATTGTCGTTCAGACTTCCCAATCCATAATGAACCCACGCTCCAAGCGTCGGGAATTCTCCATCCAGCATGTGCCTTCCGGAATGAAACTGTGTCTGCGCGCCATGATTGTCGTCGGTCGTGTACATGGATCGAATGACGGCGATGTCATCCACACATGCTCCGACATGCGGGACCCAGTCGCTCAATTCAATGCCCGACTGGCCGTATCGACGAAACCCGACTTGTAACGGATACAATTTGTTTCGCTGCTGACCATTGGCGTCGTTGATTACAGTGACTCGAGCCAGTTTCAGCTTTTCCGGGTTCTGCACATCTGCAAACGGAGTTTCACTGATGGACTTCCCGGCATACTTTGACAACATCGGCTTCGGATCGAACGATTCCGCCTGCGACACGCCGCCATTCATAAACAGCCAGATGACACTTTTTGCCCGAGGCGTAAAATGCGACTGTCCATCCGGAGGTTGCCAGCCACCTGCCGCTGCGTCGGAATCTGCCACGACCACGCCATCCCTCGCCAGCATCGCCGCGGCGGCCACGCTGGCAAACCCCATTCGAGTGGTGCAAAGAAATTGTCGTCGACTCTTCATCGGATGATCCTCATGAAGACGGCCTGCCCCGTGGGTGTATTCCGGATTCTGTCGTGCACCTGCGCTTGCTGGATTGACATCACGGAACTCAGCACATCGCTCGTGCTGAATGCACGACCGATTCGCAGACACCGCTCAAATTCGAAGTTTATCAGTCGTTGCCTGTGTTGTCAGCCGGAATCGGTCTGCCTTTCATCTTCCCGTTTTCGTGCTGTATGTGTCG
>JBKDRW010000457.1:0-2093 GCA_046341255.1 Planctomycetota bacterium | reverse complement strand
TTCCAGAACCAGATAATCAATCGGGTGGACACCCGCTGGCACGTCCGCTTTCTGAGGAACTTCAACAGACCAGTGCTTCTCATAGACCGCACCGGTCTTGATCCATTGACGGAGTTTTTCTTTCTGAGCAGCCGTGAGCACCTTATGAGATTCGGGCGGCGGCATGATCATTTCGGGATCGGCAGACAGAATCCGGTCCATCATCAGACTTTGATCGGCCTGTCCCGGAACAATCGCTCGCGCCGCTACCGCTGCGTCACGTTCATCAAGTCTCAGATCAGCTTTGCGAGACCCGGCATCCGGTCCGTGGCAGGAAAAACAGTGCTCAGACAGGATCGGCCGAATGTCTCGATTGAATCTCACTTCCGCGACATCTGCCGCAGCGATGCCGTCAAGTCCGCACAGCACCAGTAAAATGCAACACAGGCAGCAGCAAGATTTGCTTTGACAACAATTTGCCCGTGTCATCCCTTTACTCCCGCGGTCTTAAACTTTCCGTACTGTAGTAACAGAAAGCCATGTTGGAAACGAGGCGTCCCCGCCCGCTCAAACCTGCATGCGGCAACTCAAATTGCAACCCTATGACGATCCGGTCGGGCGAGGTACCCTCTGGAAGGCAGGCCACGCACCATCATACGACCGAACGTAAGGACGCCGTTCAACATGATCCAAAACGGTTCGACAGGCCGGCCTCAGCACTCTCTGACGGTTCGTTGCCGTGAGACACCTGTCTGACGACAGATCAGCGGCGACGCAGCATCAGCAGCAGCAGGAGCGCGTCCGCTCTGCGAGGCGGCAAAATCCATCGTCAGGTCGGCGAAGAGCCGTTAACGCGCACCGTAGAGAATACGACCGCACGACCGGCAGGGCATAAACTCGCTCATTCGAATTCTCACAAGATCCTGATTGATCACTCGACCGTCGCACGCAGAACAGAAATCGTCTTCCAGTGGTGAAAGTGCATCCGCACCATGCGCCTTTCTCAGACGGAGATAGGCTGCCTTATGCTCTCCAGGAATGACTTTTTCTGATTCGGCAATGCGTGCATTCAGTGTTGTGATATTGCTTTCCAGGTCGTGACGCTTCCCATCGACCTCGGACTTTGTTGACTGGACAGCCTGTTTTCTCAAGACAAGGTCCGCTTCCAGTTGTTTCAATCGCACCTGAGAGCCGTCGATCTCTTCCATGGCAACAAGGGCAGCTTCTTCAATCTCGCCTCGTTCTTTCCGCCCCGTTTCAATCTGTCCCTTGATGATGTCGTATTCCTTATTTGATGACGCGGTGTTCAACTGGCCTTCCAGCTTGCGAAGATTGGCCTCAAAAGTCCTGAGTTTCAGATTCAGCTCATCTGCATGCTTTCGAGCTGACTTGATGGCCTGCTTCTGTTGTTCAATGTGCTGTTCCACAGCGGCCACCTGCTTCTCCGCAAGAGCAATAGCACGTGGACCTTCTGCCAGCGTTGCTTCAGCTTCTGCCAACTCACGCAGCAGGATGTGAAGTAAACTCAGAGCTTCAGACATTGTTGACATGAAGAATCACTTTCCAATCGTTTCTCGTTCGCTTCAACCTGAGACTGACACTCGCGGGTGACTGTCCTCACTGACCATCCGAGCAATGGATCACCCATCGTGGTTCGATGCCCCGAGCACCGTACGACTCAGCCCGCGGCAATCCCGTTGAAGTATTCCGGTTCCTGTCCCGCTCGCCACTTGATATTACAGCCGATACTGGCACGCTGTTCGTTCGATACAGGCTGACCAGCCAGAACAGCATCACACGCCAGACGAAGATCGGAGCCTGTCACAGGGATCCCGTTTCCCGGCCGACTGGAATCAAACTGCCCCCGATAGACAAGCGAATGATCAGCATCAAACAGGTAAATGTCCGGTGTACATGCTGCCTGATAAGCTTTGGCCACCGACTGAGTGGCATCGAACAGATAGGGGAACGTGTATCCCGCCGATGCGGCTTCCATCTTCATCTTCTCCGGACCATCCTGCGGGTATGAAGTGACATCGTTGCTGCTGATACCGACAACAGCGACACCCTTCGCCTGATACTCAGCGGCAAATCGTGCCAGCTCGGAGCGAATA
>JBKDRW010000456.1:0-8948 GCA_046341255.1 Planctomycetota bacterium | reverse complement strand
ACGGCTTTGATCCGATCAGGCGGCATCTTCGTTTTCATGGATGTGATTCCCCTGAATGGCATGACATCGCAAGCCCGCGTGGACTTGCTCAGGTGAATGGCCTCGTGGAGCATTGTTGTGGCAACATCAGAAGACAAGTGTCCTGAATCAGACCGGCCTGTACTGCCTGCGTCAGATGACGTCGGGAGTCTATTGCCGGGAACGGAGCTTCCCTCGGTTGCCTCGAACTCCGGGTCTGAGAGTCGCCATGATCGATGCGGTTGCAACGGAAGGATCCCGACGCGTCACCGTCGATTTCGGCCGTTTCGGTTTTTCTTCGGACTTGTCCTGACAACGCTGGGTGTCTCGCTGATTCTGTTTGTCGCGATTCGGGTCTTCGATATTCATCACTTCGCAGGGAGGTTTGCAATGAGTCTTGTTGCTTTGAGCGTACTTTTTGGCGTAATCATGCTCGGAGGCGGATTCGGTGTGATGGTGACCGCGTCTGCCGGCTTCGACGATGAAGAGTTCGAACAACTGCTGCACGTCGGTAACATTTCTGCCTCTGAGATGGATTCGTACACTCAGGCGTCGGATTCCTTGCGATCAGATTCGCATCGCCGAGTTGCATGAGTGGCGACATCTGCGTTCGTTTCGGACACAAAATGTCTCTCTGTCAGTTGCTGAGGACCTCGCCATGGTCCTGTGCCGGCAGGAGGTGCCGGAAGTCATCGAATGGGGGGGCGTTCGACATTGCTCGATTGATGTCGACGTGTTAGCGATTCATCCACCACAGGCAGACCACTGCAAGCAGGATCCGATAATAACCGAACGGAGCAAGCCCATATCGGGTGAGTGAAGCGACCATGAACCGGACACTCATTGCGGCGGCAAAAAAGGCGACTGTCAGAGCGATTGAGGGCGTCAACACTCCGTAGAGATTCAGCATTTCGCGTCCATGCTTCAAACCCTCATATCCTGTTGCCGCGGTCAGCGTCGCCAGTCCCAGCAGGAACGAGAATTCAACAGCGGCAGACATTTTCATTCTGATGACGCGACAACCAAGAATGGTTGCATAGCTGCGGCTGAATCCGGGCCAGAAGGCAATGCATTGCATCAGTCCGACGAAAACTGCCTGTCTGGCCGTCATGTCATTCATCTCAACACCAGCGTTCGCCTCGGCGGGTGTCGAACGCATGGATTCGATGAGAATCAGAATTCCTCCGGTCAGCAGCGCAGCAGCAATCACTCTGATATCGTACAGGCGCTCCTTGATTTCATCTCCGGCCAAAAGTCCCAGTATGGCCGCAGGGAGGAAAGCGAGGATCAGATTCAGCAGCAGTCGCAGCCCGTTGCGATCGCGCCCAGATACTCCGTTCACGATCTGCACGATGCGGTTCCAGTACAGGAGCAGAATGGCAAGAATCGCCCCGCCCTGAATGCAGATTGTCAGCGAGTCTGCAGCCTTTTCACGCTCGGCATCACCGCGAAGCCCCATCACGTCCTGAACAATGACGAGATGTCCTGTGGAACTGACAGGAAGAAATTCTGTGGCCCCTTCCACAAGCCCAAGCACGACGGCCTGGGGCACAGTCAGGGACACGTCTGTCGTCGTGTTCGCTGCATCTGCGGGTGTGGTGGCTGCCTGTTCCGCCATCGGGCTCTTCGGGTGGCAGGCATCCGCGACATCATGAGTGCATGCGAAGGTGATGGTCAATACGGAGCACAGGAATCTGAGACGCATCGGCTTGATCCTGTGTGATTCAATCGCAGAACTGATTTCAGAGAGAAGTTGCCCCTTCCGGGACAGGCTGAGCATCGTGATCACCGCCTCAGGTCAGCCCGCCGACTTCGAATCTCCAGCATGCTGGCCGGACGAATGCAGACAAGGCGTCGGCAAGACGCTGGACTTCAGTTGAGAGGCTTGTTTCCTCAACGAATCCAGACCGGCGATTTGACAGGTCTGTCAACTAAACACGCACTCTCAGAGGATCTGCAGACTCCAGTCGCTGGCACAGGTTCTGTACCTCGTCAAGCATTGCAGATCGGCGATATTCGTCGTCGCGAGTCGGGTTTCGGACTTCCAGCATCACGGCGCTGCGAACATATCGCAGCCCTCTCAGGAGAATGTCTCGTTCGTGCGGAGTCAGATCAATTTGCAGCATTCCGTCCATCGGAGTGATTCTTCGTGCGGTTCAACTGATGGCATCGGAATCTTCCTGAATCCGAACCTGCAGGACGTCCAGAAACGTCGAGGATGAATGAGTGCCCGAAAATTCCTGAGCACTCCGGAAGTGTACGCCGCGAATCTGCAATGCTCAAGCAGTGAGTCGAGCGCATCGTGCAAACACTTTGTGACGCTGTCTGTCTGCGCGAGAGCTAGCGATCTGAGACACACGGCGAACCTGCGCGGAGAAGACGGCCATCCTGAGAAACCGGAATATCTTTTCGGATTTGGAGCGATCAGAATCGGAATTGCTCAAGACCGCAAGCCGCGATCGAGCCGTTCTGACCTCAACAGACGCTGAGTTGTCAATCGGCGTGGACTCTTTCGATTGTTCGGTCTTTCCTGAATGATGCGACGGACGGCATCCTCCATGCCACGGTTTTTCCGTGAGACTGGTCAGCCTGAGTCGGCACGGGTGACTCCTCCACCTGCAGGGGCCGTGATTCCTCGATGGCTGGCTTCGTCTGGTCATACTGTGCCTTTGCCGAATCCGGGTCCGAGTCGGCCATCACGAGGCACTGTCCGGACATGTCGCCCCCTGATGTACAATACCATGAAGTGACGTCCTTCCCGATCTCATGCATTAATGCCTGAGGGCTGTTGTGGGACGGGCCGGGATCGCAACCAGGATCCTTACAGAACCACCATCGCTTCTTTGGCGGACACGATGGCTCGCCGAGGCGATATTCATCACCGGACCAGGAGACTGTCGTACTGAACATTTCGGTCTGATCGTTGCCATTCAGAACACGAAGATCGAGAGTGGCCAGCATCGGGTAATAGGCACGATATTCGATGACGCGCACGACGAGGATCTGTTCCACCAAAGGCGGGGTTCCGGAGTCCAGATATGGGCTGGGGGGAAGCTTTGGAGGCAGCGCGATGGCCGGTTCCTGGAGCGAGACGGTAATGACATCAGGCGAGTCGTGGGTCTCCAGAGCCGGAACGGCGGAACGCAGTTCCACAGCCGCCAGCGGAGTGACTCGAACGCTTCCCGGAGACAGCTGGAGTTCGCGAATCAACACCGTGCCAAGCTGTGCGGCAAATGACATATGCGCTGGTTCAGGGCTGCTCTGCATGGCAAGGCCCACAGTCATTGGTTGTGGCTTCGGCATCGCAATCAGGTTGCCTTCCGAATCCTCCAGCATCGGACCAGCTGTAAACCGAGTTGTCACGGCAGGACTGCGAACGTCAGGCTGCCGTCCCCACTGGCATCCTGGAATCATTCCAAAGATCAGGAGCCAGACAAGGCGTAGCCATCCGGGTGTCAGAACAACGCGATGGGCCATCAGGTCATCACTCCTCAACGGTTGGCAGAGGGACGGCAGTCGGCCGGGTGCGATTCGCAGAAAGTATCGAACTCGAGGAGATTGACCTCTTCGCTGGACGAGACGAAGCCTGCGGAGCGGTCCGAGATTCGGCGGCTGGTTCGTCTGTCAGCGCTTCGTCAATGAGGTCGAGCTGTTGATCCTGCTGCCGTTGCAGCTTCATCATCTCCTGACGCAGTTCCTGATTCTGACGCTCGAGGCTCATTTTCAGGTTCTGGACATTCACCGTTGCCTCTTTGGTCTTTCCCAGCTCGACCATCGTCTGGTCCAGTGCTCCCTGGGTTTTCGCCAGCTGCTCATGGAGTGCTTCCATCTTCTGTTCCATCCTGGCAACCCGGTCTTCGCATTCATCAATGGCAGCAACCTGCGGAACGGGAGCACAATTCTGGGCAGGGACCGGAGGAATTGTGGCACACCACGGTTCGTTGAATCCGCCAACAGTGCCCTGCTGCGGTGCGGGAACGGCCGGTGGATTCGTCTGAGGTTGCTGATTCTGGCTGTCAGACTGTGCTCGCGCGGTCTGATTCTCAATCCATGTTCCCTGGTGAGGTCCGCCTTGCTGCGACATGGCTTTCTGGTACGGATGCAGCGGCTGCGAGCTGGCTGTCGATGCCATATTGCTGGTTTGAGCGGCAGCTGCTGAACCGACAGCGGCGGGAATCGTGCTGGCCGGGGGCGCAGCTCCAGTCTGCAACGCATTGACGGAGGGTTCCGGGGGCACAACAGGAATCGCGGGGACCGCGGGATCGGGCTGAGGAGCGGGCACGGTGGCAGCGTGACTGGCCGACGCAGGAGCAGGAACTGGTGCGGCTCCCTCGACCGCAGGCAACGGCGCGCTGCATGTGGGGCATGTGTGTCGGGATGAATGCATCTCTGCCGACGCACTGGAACGATCGGCTTTTGCCAGCAGGCTTCGCCCGATGGTTTTATGTCCATCCACGACACAGCCTGAAACCATGAGGCCGCACAAAGCGAACGCGATGGAGGCCATTCCGCGACTTGCGACAGAAGGAAGAATTCCGCGGTTGCCGAGTGTTGTCAGTCCATTCCTGCTCATAATCCCGATCCATCCGTTGATCACACTGAAAGTCGTCTGCCGGTAGCCCGACGCACGTTAGTCCGTGGCGACCTGATCCTGTTCCTCGTATGAACATTCAACGACCGTGACCTCGCCGCATGAACATCGCACTTCGATCGAAATCAGGTCCCCTGAAACAGGATCTGTTTTGACGCTGACCGATGGTTCACCGACGGCGCACTTCATCAGAGACGGCCCCAGTCGGACCGGCGAGTCACTGAAGCGAACCTGCTGGCTCGACAGAACCCGACCACGAGATGCTGCTGCACTCATTGCTTTATTTACCTTCTCGACGTCGCATCGATGTTCTGAGACTCAATTCGGCTTCCTGGATCAATCGAGACACACGTGACTCGGAGAGGCCAAGGACCTGACCAATTTCTTTCATTCTCATGTTGTCGTTGTAGTACATGGTGATGGCGAGCCGCATATTGGCAGGAAGGGCCTCGATTTCATCTGCCAGCAACTGACGCTCTTCCTCGCGTTTCTGGTTCGCATCAACATGAACCTGACGGCTGTCTGGTATGGGAAGCTCACAAAGTTCATCAGCCCAGCTTTCCGGGCGAGTTAATCGCATTGCGGCGATGCATTCTTCGACTTCTCTGAGCGGTAGTCCGCTTGCTTCGGCGAGTTTCTCTGAGGTCACCGGAGGCGGCATATGCATCGACACATTACGGATGATGGACCAGTTCTGCAGGATTCCCTGCGGCACAGGACAGTTCCGTCGGAGTTCATCCAGAATGGCACCGCGAATTCGCTGATGGGCAAAGGTTGTGAAGGCGGTACCGCGACTCGGGTCGTATTGCCCGGCCGCTTCAACAAGCCCCAGAATGCCGGCGGATTCAAGATTTTCACTGTCGACATAATCAGGCAGACCACCGAGCATTTTTCCGAGGATGTGTCGGACATAAGAAAGGTGCTCGATGATGAGACGATCACGTTCGTCCATCGTGCAGACTTTCTTATAGGCTCTGACTGCTGAATGCATGCGGGTTCTCATAATCGTTTTACCATCCGAAGTGGCATTGTTCTCGGGTCACAAGTCACCGACGCTTCTCACCTTTGCACAATTGCAGTGACTTGAAGACATCTGCCGTCCACTCAGACTGTTATCCGGATCGACTTTCCGACTCCTGCTCCGCCAGCGATTGAAGAATCCTGACGAAGCCGCGAACACATAGTGCGGCAACCACCCCCGAGGCAACCGCACGAATGGCAATCACATTGGGGGCCACGCTTCTGGCAATTCCGATCAGAATCACCAGACAGCTGATCAACAGGCCGAATGAGCGACCCCATGGACGCCGGTCGAGAACCAGTTCTCGGATATAAGCTTCGGTTTGACTCATGGTGTCTGCTGCGAGGACAGTCGAATGAAGGATTGAAGATCAGATCTTAAGAAACGGTCTGCCATAGAGTGACTCAGGCTGCGGCGCGAGCCGAAGCAGCACTGCGGGAGTCGTCCCCGACAATGTCAGTCATCATCATGATGTATGCTGGATCAATCGGTAGTTCACCGGGAATTTCCTGTGAGGCGATAAAGCCAAGGTCCGTTGAGATTCGAGCGAGCAGTCGCTTCAGCGGACGTCGGAACCGCTGGTCCGCCACAAGCGCGAGCGGAAGGCCTTTACGCTCAGAGTCGCGAACTGCCTTGACCACCGCTTCGTTCAGACGGAATAACTGCATCGGGTCCAGTCCGATTCCATCTGGCGGAGCTTTTCGCATCATGTATTCGTGCAGATCCTGGTCGATGGAGAGGATGCGCAGGCGACCATCAGGCTGACGGAATCTTTCGCACACGAGCCGACCAAGATCGGCTCTTACGGAATCAATCAGCTGGTCAGTTCCCTTGGCCTGTGGAGCATGGTTGACGATTGATTCCAGAATCAATGTGATGTCTGCCAGAGGAATGCGATCTTCAGCAAGCTGAACGAGAACCTGGTGTAGCGTGCCCATACGAATGGTCTCCGGCTTGATTTCATCGACGATTGTCGGTGCAAATTCCTTGACTCGATCCAGCATCTTCTTCAGCGACTCACGAGTCAGCAGTTCGTGAGCGAATCGCTTCAGCATTTCCCCCAGATGGGTAATCAGCACGCTCAGGGGATCCACAACGGTACAACCCTGGATTTCCGCCTGACGCCGCTGTTCCTGACTGATCCAGCGAGCCGACAGACCAAAGGCCGGTTCGATGGTCTCTTCACCCTGAACGGTCGTCGCTTTGTTGTCCGGAAGAATGGCCAGCAGGCCTTCCGTTCTGATCTCGCCTCCACCGACTCGCCGACCAGCAACGAGAATGCGATATTCCTCCGGCTGCAGATCCGCGATACTGCTGTGCACTTTGATCGGCGGAATCCAGATCCCGTTCAACCGAGAGAATTCGCGGCGCAACGCAGTGATACGATCCGAGAGGCCCTTGATGCGTTTGCTCTGAATGTACGGAACCAGTCGAGCGCCGACTTCCACAATGGCCCGGTCAGTCAAAAGAAATTCATCAAGGTAACGGTCGTCATCGGGTGCCTTCTGGCCGTCTGGATCAGATCCTTCCGGAGGTGTTGCCGGTTGCTCTTCTGGTTTCTGGCGATTGGCCAGCATCAGCATACCGACGGCGACTCCGAGAAAAGGAAGTTTTGGAAGCCCTGGCATCATGGCAATGAGGGCGATAATTCCGGCACCAATCCAGATCGATCTCGGAGAGTGAAACAGCTGCCCGCCGATTTCATCACCGAGGCTGTCGTCCGAGGTGGTTTTCGTGACGAGAATACCGGCTGAGGTCGCAATGACCAGCGCGGGAATCTGGGTGACGAGTCCGTCACCAACGCTGAGGATGGAGAATGTGCGGATCGACTGGCTGAACGACATGCCGTTCATCAATCCCATAATGACGCCACCGATCAGATTGACGCCGGTGATGATCAGGCCGGCAATTGCGTCCCCTCGGACGAACTTGCTGGCACCATCCATGGCTCCGTAAAACTCTGCTTCACGGGAAAGTTCGTCTCGACGACGGCGAGCTTCGATGTTCGTAATGGTACCTGCCGAAAGTTCAGCATCGATGGCCATCTGCTTGCCGGGCATCGCGTCCAGAGTGAATCGTGCCGACACTTCGGCGACTCGACCGGCACCTTTGGTGATCACCATGAACTGAATCGTGATCAGAATGAGGAAGATGGTCAGACCGACCACAAGTTGCCCGCCAACCACGTAATTTCCGAATGCCGTTACGATGTGGCCCGCGTCTCCGTCCAGCAGAATCAGTCGGGTCGTCGCCACATTCAACGCCAGACGATACAGGGTGAGCAGCAGCAGCAGAGACGGGAACACTGCAAGTTCCATGGCTCGTTTCGTTGCCAGCGTCACCAGCAGAAGCAGTACCGTCGCGGCAAGGTTGGCGGCAAGGAGAACGTCCAGAAGCCACTGCGGGAGCGGCGCCAGCATCACAACAAGCCCGATGAGCATCCCGAATGAAAGCAGCGTCTCACTCTGCTTCAACCAGTGCTTCGGTATGGCTGATGTTGTCGTGGCGGGATTGGACATAAATTCTTCAGTGGATCAGTAAATGACTGGCATCTCAGAGTCGCGACAGCCGTCAGTGGAACAGTCGTCATCAGATCAATGAAAACTCAGGCTGAGTACTCGTGCAATCAGTTGCCAGCCATCAACAAGGACGAAAAGAAGGATTTTGAATGGGGTCGAAATGACCATCGGGGGCATCATCATCATTCCCAGTGACATCAGGATGATGGAGACCACAAGGTCGATCAGAATGAACGGGATATAGAGACAGAAGCCCATGATGAATGCGGTCTTCAGTTCGCTCACGACATAAGCCGGAATCAGCACCTGCATCGGCGTTTCTTCAGGAGTCTGGATGAGCGTCACGTTGGACATGCGGGCAAACAGGGCAATGTCGGCCTTTCGGGTCTGACGAATCATGAACATGTGAAGTTGGCTCTTTCCGACCTCCCATGCCTGCATTCCTGTGATGGAACTGGCAAGGTAGGGTCGAACCGCCTGTTGTTCGATGGCAGTCAAGGTTGGTCCCATGACAAACATGGTGAGGAAAAGAGAGAGTCCCAGAACGACCTGAGTGGGCGGAATTTCCTGGGTCGAAAGTGCTCGTCGGACAAAGGACAGAACGATGACAATCCGGGTGAAGGCCGTCATCGTCACGAGGGCGGCGGAAATCAGGGCCATTCCGCCGAGGAACAAGGCAACCTTGATCTGCGGCGACAGGCCCTGAAAGCCGTCGGACTGAATGATTTGATTGACGGTTTCTGCGGAATCCATTCCACATTTCCAATTCGATCATCCGCTGTTGTGATTCAGGCTGCCC
>JBKDRW010000455.1:0-4481 GCA_046341255.1 Planctomycetota bacterium | reverse complement strand
CCGGTCCAGTCGAGTAGCTTCAGATACTGATCCAGCGTCATCGACAGACAGCCCTTGTTGCTGGCTCGACGAACAGTCGACTTTTCGCGAACCTTTCTGCGAGGCGGATCAAGAGCAATCGGAGCCAACCAGCCCGCGAGTTCTCTGCATGGGGTGGTTCTGCCGCCTATTTATTTTTCGGCGAGTATGTTACGACGACAGTGTCTTCCAGAAACATTCCAAGGTACGCTCCGCTGATTTGTTGATGGCCGACAATAGCAATTCGACCTTTAAGATTTTCCACTTCTTTCTTGTCCAGCTTCTGCCGTCGAGCATTCGTTACTTCGATCTCGTCAAACTTGAAAACTCGATGAAACCCGACGATTTTGGAGGCTGGATCAAGCAACTCCCTGGTTTGGAATCCGGTGATTGTCTGAGCGGCAGGATCAACCTCCTTGATCAGCACAAACTCCGGTGGGCCACTGTTCATCAACTCCCCCTGAACGACGGCGAAGTCGTTGGTCGCGTTCTGCTCCTTATCCTGAGCCAGGACGTGCGCCATGCACCCGGCAAGAATCAGCACGGACGCGGTCGTCATGAAACGTTTCACTTTTTTTTCCTCTTCGAAGTGCTGAACGACTCGGTTCACCGGTTTGCCGCCAATCAACGTTCCATTTCAAAACCGGCTGATCGGCCACTCCGGTTGCACGCTTTCTTCGCCAGCTTGGCCAGGAAAGGACCTCAAGTCTCGCCTTTTGGCAGACGATGCCACAATATGAAATCTCACCATTCTCTGCGGGCATTGTACCGCCGCCCGTAACTTCGCCCAAGCCTTTGCCATCGAGTGCGTGGTGAAGCGGACTTCATATCGCTCACCTCGATCAATCGGCTTGAACGCGTAGTTAGCTGCCAGACACATCAGCCTTTCTTCCGGAGTGAAGTCGGCGCCAGCGGCCAGTCAGGCTTAGCAATATGAGATAGAAGCCAAGCAATGCAAGAGCGTAATAAATGGGGCCAATTGACGAGCTAAAGTCCCGGAAGTAATACTCTCTGATAGTGCGGTTCACTGTGAAGTCAAGGTAGCTACCGACGCACACAAGTAGACCGACGACTGAGCATGAAGCTCGCAGAAAGAGGTGGGATAGCCGGGTCTGCATCTGGCACCTAACTTATGTTTATACGGATCGGCCTGATCTCTGCAGAGCGCACCAATGCAGCCTGTCACGCAAGCTGGCCTCGATCCGGAGTTGAACGATATCAGTCACTTGCGAGCGGAGCAAGAATTTTGTCGAGTGATAGGGTGTTTCGGTCTAATTACCCCCAATAACCCTAACAAGCCGGTCTTCAGGACTGCAGACCGGCTTGCCGCCGCGATCCAAGACGTGCATGTAAATCATGGTCCTGCGAACGTCGTTGTGCCCCAGAAGTTCCTGAACGGTTCGAATGTCGTAACCCTTCGCGAGAGTCATTCACTGAAGTGCATCCGCTCAGCAACCGTCCCTCCGAGTTCGGTTCCTGTCCTCTCCGCTGCAAAACCCTGGTTTTTCCAGGGTTTTTCGCATTTCTGGCCAATTGCTTTGGCTTTCTGGTGCGCCCATGCAACTCGGTGCATGGCGCCTGCGGCGTTGCATTTCGCGTCGCGCACCCCCAAAGCGAGTCGTTTTTCGCGTCGCGCTGGGTCGCTAGAGTCGTGGGAAAACCTCGGGTTTTCAGTTCCGGCCGTTTCGCGCCGTGGAGGCGGTAGGATTCGAACAACTAGGGTGCGACGGATTGGAGGCTGAAGCGTTGGGATTAGGCCGAAACAGCCTATCACTTCATCGAATCCTCGATCGGCTCGCAAGTGCCTGATATCATTCAACTTCGGGTCATGGCTATCTTGCGTGATAGGCTGCATTGGTGCGGTCTACAGAGTTTAGGATGATCCGCATAAAAACGCGTTCGGCGACGGAGGGCATTGCGGCATGAAGATGTACATCCTCGTAAAGGAGTCGGTTCCAGTCGGATTCGCCGTTCTCGCTACCGCACATGCGTCGTTAGCTTGCTACCTCAAGTTTCGAGACTCGCCTGCGGTTCAAGCGTGGTTGGCGGGGCCATTTTATAAAGTTGTATGCCGGGTTACCGACGCCGAATTCGAGGCGGCGAAACATTTCGAGGAGCATGTGATATTGACCGAGTCGGCGCTCGATGGGGCGGAAGTCGCAATTGCATTCCGACCGCGGGCTGAGTGGCCCAAGGCGTTCAAGTTCTACCGGCTTTATCGGTAGCCCAAGACGCCGAACAATCGCATGCAACGGAGCCGGCGGACGGGTCGGTTTTGAAATCAACGCATCTCGCGCCGGCCCGCTGATGCGAAGCGTTCATCCGACTTAGGTTGACTGGATGACAATCTGCGTCCGGCGATTTGACGGAGATCACGGATTTGACATGCTAATCTCGCTCAAGTCGCTGCAACGCAACGGACGTTAGCGTCGGCATGCGTCATGAGCGTAATGAGGTTTGGGTTCGCACTCCGTTTTTCGTCGAACGCGATTGCCGTTATCGCGTAAGCCGATGAACTTTTCACCGCAGCGGACTTGGCATCGTGCCATGCCGCTTGTTTTTAATAGCTCGGCTGGCCTGCGGAGGATTGGTATGGGAACGGCGACAACCATCGGTCTAATCGTGTTGGGTGTCGTTGCTATCGCGCTTGTCATGAGTGGAGTGACCAAACTCACCCTCCACCTCATGAAACGCCCCCTTGCGACCCGGATCGCAGCTTTCTACGGCCCGGACGATATTCTCATGAAGGACCTGACGGCGAACAACTTCGGACTGGAGTCCTGGGGCGTCTGGCAGGGGCGCGGCAACGGGGCGCTAGTGCTGACCAAGGACTGCCTGCAATTCTTTCGGTTCCTAACCGGAGGCGACGTCCGAGTGCCTCTAGAGGCGATCACCGAAGTCACGTTCACCAAGCACCACCTCGGCAAGGCAACAAT
The DNA here is from genome assembly GCA_046341255.1 of Planctomycetota bacterium. Lineage (GTDB taxonomy): Bacteria > Planctomycetota > Planctomycetia > Planctomycetales > Planctomycetaceae > SXXK01. The sequence goes on along the minus strand of JBKDRW010000455.1, from coordinate 1,527 downwards.
CTATGACCTTCTGAAGGTGCGGTTCGCCATAGATGACAAGCCGGACTCCATCGCCTGGTATCTGACTGATCCCAAAGCGTGGAAGAGCAGAATCGAAGAACTCAAGGCTACAATGGCCGCAGACGAACGGCAGCAAGTTGAATAGGGCAAACATCATCGTCATTCGTGTCGGCCGAACTGTCGCATGTACGGGAGCGGCGATGGCCAGGGGATGCAGAAATCAACATCAACTCCCACCGCGCGGTGATGCGGGTCGTTAGGTGCATCCATGAAGACTCCTCGCAAGTCTGATCTCGAAGTAGGGCAAGGTCGGATTCTCCGCAGATTCACCGAGCAAGAAGCCCGGCAGCTCCTCGGTGAATGGATTGATGTATACGCAAAGAATGCTGCGGGAGCCAATATCGAGGCATTCCTCTGGCACATGTTCAGCTCCGGCGCATTTCCATCCGTTTGCAAGCGCGAGGCGGAGCGTCGCTACGCTGAGCAAGTTGCGTCGGAGGTCGTCATTCTGTCGAATGATCCAGTATCGGCCCTGCTGACTGATTCGTTGCCGAATCAATGCAGCGTGTCTGACTATCTGGTTTTCCCGAGGAACCTTGCATGGTCGATGGCGTTCACTCATGAAGATGGATGGTTGGGGCCCTACTTCGCGAAGCATGCAAGATACGATTCTCTGGTAGCTGAGAACATCAAGCGTAGTCGCGATATGCAGCGCAAAGCGCTAGAGGCTGAGCGAGCCAAGCGCGGAGGATGGCTGTGATAAAGCCACCTAACTTCTCGCTCAAGCGTTACCGACTCTGCTTGGTTCTGAGTAAGATTGGACGAACAATCGGTCGAACTGGAGCCGCGGGCCGCGCGGGTCCTGAACTCAATTGTGATTGACCGCGACCCGGTAAACCGAATTGTTCATCCCTCCGCCATCACCTTTGCCACTCCGGCGGCTTTCGCAAAATCATCCTCGGTAACCAGCAAGTAACTCGGCTGGGCAATGCGAGGCGAGTTGCCCAGCCAAGAGCAAACCACGTGCAGTGGAAACTCGCGTTGGAGTTCTGTCTGCCGGCTGGCGCGCATCGAGTGGAACAAGCGTGGCCACCCCGAGACGCCGGCGCGGCGCAGCAGTCGCAACATCTCGGTGCGTAGGTTCGCGTTCTTCCAGCCCATGGCTGTATTGGCGGCAGCTCGATACTGGGGAGCCGCGACCACGTATTCGCTCTTGTCGCCGAAGATCTCGAACGCTTCATCGAGGATCGATCGCAGCTCGGGAAAGATCGGGCAGCTACGAATACCCCGACCTTCGTGATGCTCGACTTTTGGCTCTGGAATGCTCATCCGATTCATTTCCCAATCGATGTCTTCCCATCGTAGCGATAACGTTTCCGAAGGCGTGCGAAGCCCACCGTAGCGACTCAGGCCTAAAATCACTTGCTGGAGCGGATTTGCCTCGCCAAGTGCTTCCCATTACAATCAGGCCGGAGGAAAAACAAATGACACTAGAGCAAGTACTGTATGAGATCTCATCGCTTACGC
>JBKDRW010000454.1:0-2020 GCA_046341255.1 Planctomycetota bacterium | reverse complement strand
GTTTTTTCATCTGAGCAGGAATGCTGACACAAGAGCCGTTTTGACTCCTCCAGGAGCAGTTACGATCTGGACTTCCAGACGATATCGAACACATGGAAGTCGGGGATATGCGGCATTGTCGGAGAAATTCATCCGCCCCGCTCTCATGTCATGCAGTGCCATGCACTCGCTGCCGGGGATTCCGGGAAAGACAGTGCCCCTGAGCCGCCAAACCGACCCTGCTATGGCCTGTTCGAGTGCTGTTTGTGATGAACCATCAGGAGGGCGGAACTCCGGCATGTCGGATTATGGCAGGATGATCATGATGTTTCCGTCTTCAACGAATGTCTCAAAGCGAGACTGACAGATCCGTTGAGTCAGACAATGCCGTCCTGATGGAACATCAAACTGCCAGCCATGCCACGGACATGTGACAACACCACCTCGCAGGGTGCCTTTGCCGAGCGGTCCGCCGGCATGGGGACAGATGCCGTCAAGAACATGGAAGTCTCCATCGATATTGAACACAGCAAAGATTTTCCCTTCAGCTACGACTTCGAGCGAAGCACCGGGAGCGACCGCATCAGCGCGAGTCAGAATCACTTTGGTCATTATGTCCCCTTCAGCAGGAAGGAACCGTCCAGCAGGGTTCTTTCACAAACGTTGTCATTTGCAGCACAAATGTCGCACAATTCTTTGAATTCCTGAAGGGAGTGACACCGGTCTCCCTGAACTTGCAACGGAACGACTCACTCGGTCCGAGGGGTGATCGAGAATTCAGACTCGTGAATGACGCACATCGGTTCACGCCCAGTCTGTCTGGATTCGCAAGGCAATAATGATTCATCAATGATTCATCCAGACCGGCAGACGAAGTCTCCATGAAGGCAGCAGCATGGCAGATCTGAAGGAGTCATGTGTGATCATCGCGACAGGCCTGTGATTCGTTGCGATTGGGGTTCTGGCATCGATTCTGGTGATCCGGATGCGCGTTCCGACGACGTTGCGATCCTTCAGAACCTTTGATCAGTACGGGCATTCTGTCGCTTTGATTCTTCAAGTTCTGCGTGGTCCGGAACGACGTGGACCCGGAATTTTGATTCACTTGGCTGACGGACTTTTGGGCGGTCTCATCCGACACGACGATCCGCGTGAAAAGTAAGCGGCTCATACCGTCCGGAGCGGGGACAGCGACACACTGTGAACGCTGCAGGCCGCGGCACTCAGATGGCACAAAACGTGGGCTGCCGCCGACCGTGGGCCACCACCTTGATTGACAGTTTTTGAGTACGCGAACGAATCCTGAAGAGCAGTACCGTTCGCTGCTCACTTCTTGCTGAATGCTTCGGCCGTATCGAGCGTGTACTCTTCGTGGAAGACTTTCTGAAAGTCGTACACCTCGAAGAAGTCGGTCAGCTGGTCATTGGCCGTTTTTCGCATTTCACCGGCTTCAATCAGTTCGAAGACAATGCGTCCGAAATCGGCAGTCGTGGAAATTCCCCATCTTCGGAACACAGAGATCGCCAGCATTCCAAAATGCTGCAGCCCGAGCAGACGAATGCCATCAAGCAGTTCCGGACCGGAGATATGACCGGTCACTTCTGAGCTGCGATCCCGCCCCAGTTGCTCCTGGGTGAATCGAAGGGCCGAAAAGACAAATTTGTAGGCGAGGGGATGAAACGTGCGGGAGGACGATTGATTGCGAACGGCAGTCATGAGAGGAGCAATCCAGGACAGGCTCAACAGTTGCTCAAAATAAACGGCAATTGCCCAAGTGAGGCGATTCTACAACATCCGGATTCTCGAATGAAGTCCCGATTGGCGATTTTAGTCGTCCTCTGCGTCCGACTTCCGCCCCTTGCCGCCTCGGGAAACCACGGTGACAATATCGGATGCATCAGTCATGCTTCGCCGCCCATCCTCGTAGACGACAACCAATTTTTTTGACAGCAGTTCCTGCGAAACAATCCGCCCGGTGCCATTTCGTGTGATCACGGTCGCCCCGACCGGCGGCAGTTCTCGCCGATGCTCTTCATACGTG
>JBKDRW010000453.1:0-9422 GCA_046341255.1 Planctomycetota bacterium | reverse complement strand
ACTGCCAGCTGCTACCTGCTACCTGCTGTTGGCCTTCTGCTGCTGGCGATGCTGTGCTGGGAAGCGACATCATTCTGGATGAACAAGCAGCTGTATGATGGCCTCCTCGTGCCTCACGGTGATTCCGCGATGTACGAAGAGCATCTGTGGAATGTCTGGCACGGCAAAGGATTTCGAAGTTATCTGGATCAGGGACTATTTCTTGGCGAGCACATCCAGGTCGTCCATCTGCTGCTGCTGCCGCTGCATATGATCTGGCCTTCGTATCTGATGATGGAACTGGTGGCGTCATCCTGTCTGGCGATCTGCTGCATCCCGATCTATTCGATGGCACAGCGTTACACAGGCAGTTCTCGTGCCGCGATGTGGCTTGCACTGGCGTGGCTGTTTTACTTCCCGATGCATTATCTGGATATCGCCATCGATCTGAAGACGCTTCGACCGAGTTGTTATGGTATGCCGGCTCTGTTCTGGGGGATTGACTTCGCCGAGCGTCGAAAGTTCTGGCGATCGTCACTGTGTCTGCTGATCGCGATGTCGACGCAGGAAGATTTTGCTTTAATTGTCGGGCCGATTGGGTTTTGTTTGTACCTCGTGTCTCGCGATGGTCCTCCGTCTGATGAGCGTCGACGGTTTGCCACCTGGTCTCTGGGTGTGCTGATCTTCAGCATGATCTATCTGCTGCTCGCTGTGCTGGTCGTGATTCCTGCGTTTCGCGGGGGAGCCGTCGTGCACTACAGCCGATACTTCGGAGATCTTGGAAGCAGTCCTGGCGAATTGATTCGGACGACGCTCCGCGATCCGGGAAAAGTTGCAGGCGTGCTCTTCAGTCTGCGCAGCATGTTCTACGTGCTGCTTATTGCGGGGCCGCTGGCATTCATGCCGTTGCGAAGACCGCGGTATCTGATCGCGGGATTGGCGACCTTCGTTATGCTCAGTCTGATTCAACTGGGAAATGAATCCCGGGCGGGCGAACAGCCGACTTCGCAACTGCCTCCAGTGCCATACCATCATTTCCACGCGCCACTGCTGCCGGTGATTTTCTGGGCTGCTGCGGCTTCGCTGAAGAGATCGCCCTGTGCATCCGATCGCGCGAGGCTGGCGTTCTTCTCGGCTGTGATGACAGGGGTGATCGGTTCAACCATGCCGATGAGCGCCGGGTTCTGGTCGGAGGCATCGGCGGTTGGCTGGAAGAATCGCTATGTTCCCGGACCGCGGGCTGATCAGTTCCCGAAGGTGGTTCAACTGATCCCGCAAACGGCGAGAGTGGCGTCGACGGACTATGTCCACACTCGATTGACGCATTTTGAGCGTTCCTATGACTACAGTGGTTATCTTCGAGCGGTCAATAACTACCAGCCGGGTGTTCCGGCAGATACCGATTTCATCGTGATCGATACCAGCCATCCCTACAGCACGGTCCGGAAACTGGAGGATGTCCGTGAACTGAAAGCGGAACCCGAACGATGGGACGTGCTTCCGGATGAGACAGGTGGCCTGTTCATTGTCCTCAGGCGACGCTGAGGGAGATTGCTGAACAAAGACGGTCGCAACACTCCGGATCGGTCGACCCGGCGATCTGTCACAGCAGTGCTGGTGGGTCCTGTTCCCCGGCGGAGCATCTTCGGTCGTCTCCGCGGCGACGAAGTGCGTGACGAATGGGGAGCAATCGCCGTCCGAGGGACGCATCCCTGCCGACCTCTGCGCGATCGACGAACTCGAATCTGAACACGGTTGCCGATATCATCAACCGCCTCCCATCGTGGGCAGTTTTTCGTGCCGATCCATTGAGACAGGAACCACCATGCTTCGTTCGGAATTGATTCATCCCCAGATTTCCGCCATTCTCGCGAGGGCCGGTCACAGTTCGAAGGTTCTGATTGCCGACGGAAACTATCCGGCCTGCTCAGCGATCGGGCCGAAAGCAGAACTTGTCAGCCTGAATCTCGCCCCGGGACTGGTCACGGTGGCCCAGGTACTGAAAGTGCTTCTGACGGCGATCCCGGTGGAGGCAGTCAGCACGATGGGGATGCCGGAGGATGATCCGTATCGCCTGCCGCATGATCCTCCCGTCTGGAACGAGTATCGCTCAATTCTTGCCGCTGCGGGCGCGAAACTCGAGCTGCAGCCCATTTCCCGCTGGGACTTTTATGATGCGGTTGACTCCCGCGATCATGTGCTCACCATTCAGACCGGAGATCAGGCGCTTTGGGCAAACCTGTTGCTCACCGTGGGTGTTCGCAAAGCGGGCGAATAGTAGCCCTGGTTCGCTTCAGGCAGGATCCGAGGATGCGGAAACACTGTCGAATGGAAGCACCTGAGCCCACGAGAACCGTGAGTTCGGATCGTCCTCGGATCAGGAGAAAATCAGTCGGAGACACCAAACGCCCTGAATTCCATCTTCTGTCATTTTCTGCAGATCTGCTATGCTTTGCCTGTTGATGACCATTTCCTGAGTCGGCTTTCTTGGTCATTTCCCTTCACGACAGGACATATTCTCCGGGAGAGTTTCTGATGAGTTTGCGCATGACTTCCTTCTATACGCTGCTGGCTGCTGTGGCAGGAATGGCTGCAACCGGTGTCGCTCAGGAAAGTCTGTCGTGGAAGTTTCAGCCGGGTGAGACGCTGCATTATGTCGTCGTCCCGATGGTTGATATGGACATGAGCGTGCCGGGTGAGCAGTCTCAGAAAATGAGCACAAACCAGACGATGGATATGCTCTGGAAAATCAGTGACGTTCAGGGTGACGGCCTTGCAAGGATGACCCAGGTCGTGGATCGTGTTCGCATGGACTCAAGTGGTGGTCCGGCCGGCAGCATGGCCTATGACTCGCAGAGCAAGGCAGCCGTCGATCCTCGCCAGAAGCCCATCGCCGATGCCTTCGGAAAAATCATCGGTGCTGAGTTTCAGGTTGCAATGCGTCCGACTGGCAAGATTGATGATGTCGTTGTTCCGGAGTCGCTCGTGAAGGCTCTGACGGATTCTGGTCCAACGGGCAGCATGCTGACGGAAGCTTCACTGAAGGAGATGATGACTCAGTCGGCAGTTTCTCTCCCGGCTGAAGCAATCAAGCCTGGTGCGATGTGGTCCACCAGCCAGCAGGTGGATCTGAATTTCGGTACGATGGTCGTGACGTCAAATCTGACCTACCTCGGGACGAAAGACGGAATGGCACAGATTTCGACGAAGCCATCAATTGACGTCAAACCGAAGGACAATGCTGTCGTGGGGCTGAAGCTGACAAAGTCTGAAGGCAAAGGACTTGTCCAGTTTGATGTGGAGAAGGGGCGAATTTCGAGGTCTGATCTGAGTCTCAAGCTGGATCTCGCGGTGACTCGATTCGGAAAGACCGTGAACATGACACTGAATCAGGCCACTGCAATGAACCTGGCCGAATGATGCGATGGCAGTTGATGGCGTCGCTGTAATCGATGTGACAGAATGATGGCTCGGCCTGATTGAAAGGCCGAGCCTTTTTTACGTCCACGTCGTGACCCGGAGTATGGCTTCATGAAGTCGTTCGTTCTGCTGGCGTTGCTGTTTTGCTTCGGAATCATGACCAGCGTTTCCGTGGGTGATGATTATCAGTACAAGTTTGGCGAAATCCTGATCGGTCGTCCCTCCGGGAATGAACCCGTTCGCCATGGGCTGTCGATCGAAGCCGCCGCCAGGTACCTCGACGACGGTGCCGTAGCCTGGGGAGGGGAACGCAAGTGTGTAAGCTGCCACACCAACGGGACCTACCTTGCAATTCGACCGGCATTGTCGCCAACGCTGGGCAAGCCGAAGACGGAAGTTCGGGACTTCTTTGTATCCACGTTCAATACCCTGCGGCAGGAGCCCGTCGAGAAGTTGCACCAATCCACTCGTCCCGCTCAGGTGATTTATCTGGCGAACGGTCTTGCGGAATGGGACGCCCATGTTTCGAAGTCGTTGTCTCCGGAAACGGAGGCAGCGTTAGAACTGATGTTCTCGATTCAGAATGAAAACGGCACCTGGGGGTCGCTCGACTGCTGGCCTCCATTTGAATCCGATGCGTATCACGAAGCCACTGTGGCTGCGATGGCGGCGGCAGCCGCTCCGGGGTGGCTGGCGAAAGTGGAAGAGTCGGAAAACGCGAAGTTGAAAGCGGGTGTGGAGCGGCTGAAATCCTACCTGCGCAGCGAGCCTCCAAAGCACGACTACAGCCGAGTTTTACTTTTGTGGGCCAGTGCCCGGATGACGGGACTTCTGGAGGACACTAAGCGTCAGGAAATGACTGTGATGGTCCGCAGGCATCAAAAGGAGGACGGCAGCTGGTCGATCCGCTCGTTCGCCGCACCAGAAGCGTGGGGGTCTGGAAATCGCGGGGAGAAGCTGAGGTCCGAGCCGGACTTTGCTGATCCGCCGGGTGACGGACATATGACCGGGCTGGCGATTATTGTCCTTCGTGAATCCGGTGTGTACGCTGCCGATCCTCAGGTGGCCCGTGGCCTCCAGTGGCTCAGGACCAATCAGCGGGAATCCGGTCGGTGGTGGACGAGATCGCTCAATACCGATTCATGGCATTTCATCACCTACAGCAGTACCGCGTACGCTCTGCTTGCTCTGCAGATGGGGAATATGACGAGCGTCGAGCGATGATCACGTGCGTCATCTGTAAAGAATTGGCAGCTGGTTGTTCTTTGGTCGGAAGAGCTCGACGCACTGTCAGGGGTGGCAGGTCGTCAATCGTCGCGCTCTGAAGATCAGCGGCTGCGTAGAGACCTCCGACTGGTTCGTGAAGTGCTCGCTGCCAATATTAAGGCGTCGAGACATGGGTCGTGTCGAGTGAGCCCAGAGTCATCTTCACCTGCTGTTCCACCATCGCTCGGTATTTGCCTCCGCAGCGCATCAGTTCCTGGTGAGTTCCCGTCTGGAGGATCCTTCCGTTCTCGACCACGATGATGAGGTCCGCGCCTGCAATCGTGCTGAGTCGATGAGCAATCACAAAACTGGTTCGACCCTTCATCAAACGTCCCAGACTTTGCTGGATCAGTTGTTCGCTGTCGGTGTCGAGGTTGCTTGTGGCTTCGTCGAGAATCAAGACTTTGGGGTCCGCCAGAATCGCTCGGGCGATTGCCAGTCGTTGCCGCTGCCCGCCGCTCAGCTTGACCCCGCGCTCGCCGATCACTGTTTGGAGCCCGTGAGGCATTCTCGCAATGAATTCGGTCGCGTTGGCCGCTTCAGCGGCTGCCTGAATGTCTGCCTCTGTTGCATCTTTGCGGGCATACGCGATGTTCTGTCCGATGGACCCGTCAAACAGAAACACATCCTGCTCGACCACACCCAGAAGGGCTCGGAAGGATTCAACGTCGTAGTCTTTCAGGTTACGCCCATCAAGTGTGACGCGTCCCGAGGTCGGGTCGTAAAAACGTGCGACAAGATTGCACAGAGTCGTTTTGCCGGCGCCGCTTGGTCCGACCAGTGCGACCGTCTGTCCCGCCTGAATTCTGAGATTCACGTCCGACAATGCAGGAGTCTGCGTGCCCGGATACGTGAAGTTGACCTCATCAAAAGTAATGTGTCCCTGGATCTGGTGTTTCTTTGCGCGAATACTGTCGGGTGTTGACTGCATCTCTTTCGGTTCGGACAGCATGTCCAGCACGCGATCAAGTCCACTGAGACTGTTCTGAAACTGAGTCGCACTGGTGGCCAGAGCAGCGAGCGGTTCAAGCAACATCAGCAGGTACACCAGAAACATCATCAGATCACCCACCGACATATAGCCGTTGATGACTCGCCATCCTCCGTAAAACAGCAGTCCCGCGCTGGCAACAGGAATCAGAGCCTCCCACACCATTTCCACGGCTCGCATCCACCACCATGCATAAAGTTCCTGACGAGCCATCAGGTTGTTCTCTTCGGAGAATCTGACCGCTTCACGCTTTTGTCGACTGAATGCCCGGACAATTCGCATGCCGGCAAATGTTTCCGTCGCTCCGGCATCAATCGCCTCCCGCTGCTTGCGAATGGCTCGAAACTGAGGACGGATACTGTTAATCCACGCGCGATGCGTGATGAACACTGTGGGCAGCAGAACCAGAGCGCCGGCAAGCAGTGTCCAGTCGACAAGAGCAAGGATGATAAAGCTGCCCAGCAGTTGGATGACGGCTCGCCACGGGTTATAGATCATTCCAAAAACCAGTTCACCGACGCTGCCACCGTCTTCGCGAAGCACTGAGGCCACGCCGCCCGATCGCAGTTCATGAACTCGGTGCAGAGGAAGGTGCACCGCATGGTCAAAGACCCGTCGTCGAATAGATAACTGGATATGCTTCGAAATCTTCGTGGCATACCAGCGCCCCCAGATGTGAACGAGGATTTTCAGAACGGAAATCGCGCAGACGAACACAACTGCCGCCGACAGCAATTGAATGGGTGTCCTGACCGATGGAAACCAGCGGGTGACCCACGCCGGGGGTGTCATCCGATTCAGGACGTAGTCGACGACAAATTTTGTTCCCGCTGGAGGCAGAAGTCCCAGGAGTGTCGAGATCGTCACGGACAGCAACGCGCCTGAGATTGGCCAGCGATACGGAGCCAGCAGGCCGAAAAACTCGCGTATCAGTTGCCACGAGGATCGAACGCGATCTTTTGCAGCACGCTGCTGACCCGAAGTGTGCAGACTGCCTCCCGGAAGTTCCCGCCGCCGAACTTTTCCGCGATATTCATCGAATCGCTGATGGCTGCTTCGTTTCTGCAGAAGTGTTTTTGCCGTTGTGTCTGTCGGGGCTGACGATGTGGGTCTCTGCGTGTTCATGCCGGATTGTAAGCTGATGTCGAATTGCGTCGAGCTTTGATGGGCCGATTCCGGGAACCAGTTGCAGGTCGTCAATCGCCCGAAATGGGCCATTCACGGTGCGATATGCCACGATTCGGTGCGCGAGCCCAGGACCGATTCCTTCCAATTGCGACCATTCGATCCATGTCGCGGAATTCATTTCCACCTGAAAACCGATCCGAAATGGTGTCCCTCGCTGAATTGGCCACGGTTGCGGGCGTCTGCCGGCAATCACGATCCACTCGATGGCCAATATCCCCAGCATGATGGCGAGCAGCCATAACAGCATCGTCCGACTGGACTCAGGCAGCGATGGAAGAATACTCCCCGATGTGCGTCTGCACTCGGTCGCAGTCTTTCTGGTGCTGGCTCCTGCGAGGGTGGCAGGAGCCTCTGAGGTGTCTCCCCCGCTCGAAACAGAGTCGCAGATCGCTGAGACAGAATCTTCGGAATCTGACATCGCTTCGCCCTGTTGTTGGCTCTTGGATCTGGAGATCTTACCCTCCCACCCCATGGAATTTGCCAGACTCATTCTTCCGCGTCAAGCCGCTCAGCATGGAAGCCGACTGAACCGAAACAGGCATTGCTCAGGAAATCGCGGGGCTGAAAGAAATCTGCATGGGCCAGAGTTCCGAATGAACCTCTGACACGGAAGAACTGAGCCGCATGTCTCGGGCATGCCGCAGTGGCCAGGACGGATGAATGGACCTCAGGATCGAGGTTTTTGCTGCACCTGACTTCCGCGACTGTTGAGATGATTGCAACAGATCATGCGGTCTGCCTCTCGCCCGTGTCCTGCTCAGTCCGATTGCTGTGACGGGACGACGATTTTTGTGGCTCCGTCCGGCACGGACTGGAACTCAGGCTCGTGGCGAACCTGTTTGTTTGCCTCAAGTTCTGCAATCCATCGTCGAAGCTCGAGGGCGTATTCGTCGGCCAGGTCGCTCTTCACGAGGACCCTCAGAAATCCTGCTGCACCTTCTTCGGATAGCTCTGCATCTTCGGCCGTGCTGAATCGTGAACGCGGATCTGGATGCACCAGCCCGCGAAGCAGGCGTATCAGAGGTTCGCTGAACTGAAATTCCTCCAGAGGAAGAAGGCTCGGAAGGCGTTCAAGAATATTCTGTTTGGCATGAATCAGCTGCTCAAAATTCATCCCGGAAAATGGACGCGATCCTGACAGCATTTCAATCAGCATGTAACCAAGGCTCGCCAGATCCGACTGCGCCGTTGCCCGGTAACCGAGCAGAACCTCCGGAGCCGCATACTCGAGGGTGCATGGCTGGCCGACCGGAGGGCGACCAACCCAGTAGGCGGATCCAATGTCGATAATCTTCACCTGCCCCGTGCGTTTGACCATCACATTTGACGGCTTCAGATCGCAATGAATGATACCGCCTCGATGCAACGCTGCGATTCCCTCAAGACACTCTCGCAACACGGCCACGGCCATCCCCGGCTTCAGTCGACAGTCCACTTCACCAGTTGTGATCACGCGTTCCGTGATGTTGGCCCAGCGAGTTTCCGTCACAGCGTCCTGGACGAATGTCAGAGTGTCTCGACGAAGAATGTGGAGCAGATCGAAGCCGTCAATCCACTCCATCTCAAGCAGATAAATCCCGGCGTCGTGCTGAAAGGTGTGGACCGAAACGAGATGGTCGTCCTGGATTCGTGCGACGATTGCGGCCACCTCGGCCAGCCGATACATCTCTTCTTCGTATCGTGCCAGCGATTGGAAGGCTGCCGGGGAAAAAAACTTCATGGCGACTGGAATACTGAACGCCGCGGCGCCGCGACGCTCCGCCAGCATCACGCTCCCCTGTCCGCCCACCCCGAGCCGCTTAATAAAAGAGCGGTCGCAACGCCAGCTGATTCCATGGCGTTGGAGTAGTTCCGAATAGGTCTGCTGAAGCTGCAGCACCTGCGCGTCTGCCGGAGTATTCTGGTGAGTCTGCGAACGAGTAATCAACGTCGGGGTCCATTCTGCCAATGAGCATCCATGTCGCATCGAAGCCCCAGTCTACGAACCTGAACTCAGACGGTCGCTTCGTTCTTTTGATGAATCGGTGCAAAATAAAGAAATTGATGGTGTACGGTTGTTCTCGTCCTGCGGCAGGAAGACGGCAAATCCGTGATCGTTGTTGCGAAGGTTGAGGAGTCCGTCAGGTGAGTGCCGCGGCTACAGGCATTCCAGTGCGAGGTCGGACGAGACACCTTTCACCGTTTCGACATGACCGATGCGAGATGGCAGGACGAATCGGAGTTCGCGGCCTTCGGTTTTTTTGTCCAGCATCATGGCGGCAATGATGTCTTTGCGGTGCTTTGCGATGTCCTGCGGCACGGTGACCGGAAGTTTCAGAGCCTGCAGCAAGGCCACCTGTCGATGTGTATCGGCGGACGAGATTCGACCGAGTTTTTCTGCGAGGCGACTTGCGCAAATCATACCGATAGCCACCGCCTCGCCATGCAGGAGTGCTCCGTAACCGGCGAGGGTTTCGAACGCATGTCCGAAGGTGTGACCGTAGTTCAGAATGGCCCGCAGACCTGTTGATTCAAACTCATCCTGTCGAACGACATCGGCTTTCAGTTCGCAGCTTCTGGAGACGACATGCTGCAGGAC
>JBKDRW010000452.1:0-2738 GCA_046341255.1 Planctomycetota bacterium | reverse complement strand
TCCCCAAATCGGGGTTTGATCGAATTCCAGCACGGATTTCCGCAAACGGGTTTTGTTTTTGTCAGGAAACACGCACTGTCCGGAATCGTCTGTTGCGCGATTCCCGCATGGGTCACTCCCTCATCCAGAAGGCGTTGGACCTCGGGAATCCCCCAGTCATGCTCACTTTCCAAAATCCGACATCCGGAGGTAAAACGGGGCACATTCGCGGTCGGGTCCGGAACTCGACTTCTGTGCGGATGGCGGGCTGATCGGCTGATCCCCGGCCAGACTGACTCGTCAACGCTCAGAAAATATCCAAAGGCACGGATTGGACCATCACAGGGCGAACGATCACCAGCCGAATCGGTATCTTTTTTCCCCGAACAGACTGTTGAAACAGAGGGGCAAGGGTTGTGCCGGGTTATCGCGGCTGAAAACCTGGTTCGAGCGGCTCAGGGGGACATTTGCTCTCTCACGTCGTTTTCTTCCACTGCGGCAAACATGCTGACAGCTGACTTCACTGAAAACCCTCAGGATCACTGCCCGCATCCGTCAGTTGAACCTGAATCAGCCGCTCGGCTCCCTGGCGTGGCACAACGCATCCCGATAAACTCGGTCCCGCGACGCATCACGACGCATCACGACATCGGCTGCATCAATCAGTCGGTCTGGTGAAGCGATCAGTTCCCCGGTGCATTGCAGTTGGCAGGGCATCAGGTCTGAGGAAAACCACGAACACATGTGAGGCAACAGACTCCGAGCGTTGGACAGCAACTGCTGCCGCACCGCTGCGAGAGGCATGACCTGACCGAGGATTCGGTCGACGGAGACGCTCATGTCGCTGGTCCTTCAATTGCAGCATCTGTGGTCGGGCTCAGGGGGTTCCGTTGACCTGCCAGTTTTGCTCGACTCCGGTTCCGTCATGACGGACGTCCACGAACTTCTCGCTGCTCTGCAACTGGATCAGCAGTACCGCTGGCAGACGACCGCTCCCTGGCTGGCGGAAGATTATCTCAATCATCTGACGAGACTGCCTGCCGGGATCGACTGGCGACTAGAGCTGGTCGTCGGAGAGTTTCAGAGTCGTCCTGAGACTCAGCCGCTGACGCAAGATCAACTGCAAAAACGATTTCCAGATCTGAAGGAACTTTGGCAACATCTGGTTCGCATTCCGAGACAGACGGAACTGACCGAAGCCGTTGAGCTTGTCACAACACGGCTTGAGTCTCTGTATGGTCATGAAGGAACCACGCCGCAACTGGAATACAGTCTGGCAAATCTCCCCGTGGCGTTTCGTTCCGAAGCGTTGACACGTCTGCTGACGGTGGAGCTGTCGCACCTTCAGAATCGTGGAATGACCATTATTCCGGCAACATGGACCCGTCGATTTCCTCGCTATCAGTCAGAACTGAGCTCGATCTTCGGAACACCGCCTGAGCAACCGGGATCTCCGGATCCTGCACAGACGATCATCGATCCTCAGAGAACGTTGCCCGTCACTCATGGCCCCTCAGGCCAACCTGCGTTGCTGGGCGATTATGAGCTTTTGAGTGAGCTGGGTCGAGGCGGAATGGGTGTCGTGTATCGGGCGAGACAGCGAGGACTGAATCGAACTGTCGCATTGAAAACTGTTCTGGCTCAGTCCGGAGGCAGTGACGAGGATATTCGACGTTTTCGAAATGAAGCGGAAGCCGCTGCGCAGCTGCGTCACCCGGGTATTGTAGCCGTCTTCGATGTGGGTGAGACCGATGGGCGCCACTACTATTCGATGGAGTACATTGAGGGGGACGATCTGTCACGACTCATTCGGGAAAACACGCTTCCCGGAGAGCAGGCTGCGAAGTTTGTGCGACAACTGGCAGAAGCTGTCCAATACGCACATGATCATGGGGTGCTGCATCGGGATCTGAAGCCATCGAATGTCCTGTTGGACCGTCAGGGCACACTGAAGATCACTGATTTCGGACTGGCGAGAAGAATCAAAGCGGATTCCCAGATGACTCGGGAGTTCTCTGTGATGGGGACTCCCAGTTATATGCCGCCGGAACAGGCTATGCCGACTCGGGGGCCGGTCGGTCCATGGAGCGATATTTACTCCCTCGGAGCCGTGTTGTACGAACTTCTGACTGCCAGACCGCCGTTTCGAGCGGACAATCCGCTGGAAACCATGAGGCAGGTGATCAACGATGAACCGATCGCCCCTCAATTGCTCAATTCCAAAATTGCGATGGACCTGCAGACCATCTGTCTGAAATGCCTTGAGAAGGAGCCTTCGCGCCGTTACGACTCGGCTCGGACTCTGGCGGAAGAACTCAGCCGTTACCTTGAAGGAAAACCGATCCTCGCCCGCCCCCTCGGCCGTGCTGAGCGATTCTGGCGACTCTGCAGGCGGCATCCGCGGGAGTCGATCCTGGCCGGTGTGATTCTGAGCACCATCCTGACTGCGGTGATTGGTATTACATCCCAGTGGCGACGTGCCGAGGCCAACCTGAAGACAGCCGAACGCAATTTTGATCTTTTGAGCAGAGCCGCCGATGATATGCTCGGCGTGGTCGAAGAATGGGTCACGCGAGCTCCGCCAGCGGCTGGACCACAGCAGGAAAAACTCAACAGCAGTCTGCTTCTTTTCGAAGCGTTCCTCGATGAAGAACCCGCCAATCGGAAGGCACAGCAGCGACTGGCGGAAACGCATCTGCGAGTCGCTGAGATCCACAGACTGCTGCGTCACTTTGATGACGCGGTGCAGCATCAGCAAA
>JBKDRW010000451.1:0-12876 GCA_046341255.1 Planctomycetota bacterium | reverse complement strand
ATTCACAGTTGTGACGCGGTGAACGCAGCGATTGCCAGAATGGCGGAGAGTACAAGAAAAACTGCATTCCATGACAGACCCCCCGCGGGCATCACGTTCGCATGTTGAACCTGCTCGCCGGATGTTACTCGCCCCTTGATGTTTGCACTGCGAAGTTTGCGAACAATTCGCACGAGTTCTCCCACGTCAGGCCGAGACTTCCATACGGAATCGCCTGTGCAGCGAGCTTCGATTTCCGCCAGATAGTGCTTGAACATCAGGTCGGCGGGATTTGAATGGCTGGCCAAGTCATGCCCCACAGACTGGTCCGGCATGATCATTGAGCGATTCGGCCTGATTTCCGTTTCGCAACACTTCGAATTGTCAGCGGCAACCGACTCTGAATGCGAGGATTCGAGGCGGCTTGCGATGGCGTGCAGGAATTGTTGGGGCCACGAGTCATCATCGGATCCCGTTTCCGTTTCGATGTGATGCTGCAGATGGGATTCCGGCTTCAGCACTTCCGGCGACCGTATTCCGTTCGCCGCGTCAAGCTCGCTCTGAATCCGGGACAACTCTTCGGCAATCAAAGCCGCTGAATTCACACGGTCATTCTTGTTGCGTGCCATCATCCGGCGCAGCAGATCAAGCAGAGATTCCGGAATGTCAGACCGAAAGCTCGAGAGCGGCGAAGGCGATCGTGTCTGATGCGCGACCAGCCGCTGAACGAGGGTTCCCTCTGTGTATGGCGGTCGACCTGAAAGCAGGAAGTACAATGTACAACCGAGGCTGTAAAGATCGGCCCGAGTATCGACGTTGTGACTGTCGGCGGCCTGTTCCGGAGCGAGATAGTCGGCTGTTCCGAGAACCTTGTCATTGAAGTCGCGTGTCAGATTTTCATCGCTGTCAAAATCCTGAGCAAGCCCCAGATCGAGGATTCGGATGACACGATCGGTTGTCAGAAACAGATTGCCCGGTTTGATATCTCGATGCACCAGACCATGCTCGTGAGCGCATTGAAGACCGAGAGCCGCCTGCCTTGTAAACTCAACGGCATCGAAGATCGAGAGCGGGCCACGTTGATTGACGATCTCAAAGAGATCCTGTCCCTGCAGCAGTTCCATCGCCATGAAGTGGACAGGATTCTGTCCATCTGATGCTTCATGGACACCAAAGACACGGACAATGTTGGGATGCATCAGTCGTTGAGTCATTTCCGCCTCACGACGAAACCGGGGCAGATACGACGCCCGATTTGTACGGGCGGGAGGCAGCACTTTCAGGGCATGGATTTCCTCTGATGTCCGATGCTGCGCTGAATAGATTGTGCTCATGCCTCCGCGAGCGATGCGGTCAAGCAATCGATAAGGCCCGAGGAAGAATCCCCGGTATCGCGCCTCGAGCAATTTATCCCCCTGCCAGCGAGTAATCAGCTTCTGATCAATCAGCCAGTCGCAGATCTGGGAGGCCGTCATGCCCGCATCGGCCTGCACGTGGCGAATGACAGTGTCTCGCTGTCTCTTCGTCAACAGGCCGCTTTGAGCAACCATCTGCAGGAATGATTTGGCAGAAAGCTGGATCGTCATGAGAACAGGCTGGGCCGACAAGACGAGTCAAATCGAGGAATCAATACGGATTGATTCATGGGTCAGACGAACGCGTATTAAGCATATGCTGGCATGGACAGAAGCCATCTTCAAACAGAATGTCGCCTGCACGTGTTGAGTCGGGATGATTTCATGGCTCAGGTAGTGCGATTGTACCTGTTACTCGGGCGGATCCGGGGCGTTCTCCATTTGCGGACGTCTCCGGCAAACCTACAATCACCAACCATGACTCGTCAGACTGCCGATTGATGTGACTGTCCGCAAACCGCCAGACAGTTCGAAGAACGCCCGGGATGCTCCGATGTTGGAACAGGATTTGATGTTGCAGGATCGAATTCAGGCATGGCTGGGAACCGGAATGCTGGCCGGTGCGTCGATCCTTTCTCTGTTGATCTTCGCCGATCGAATGAGCATGGATTTCGTGACGTTGCCGGCCGTCTGGTATTCGACTCGGTCAATGCATCTGATGATCTGTGGCATGATGTTTCTGGCTGCCGCAGTGCTGCTGAAGTCACCGGGTCAGGTTCGAAGAGTTCCCAGCCCAGTTTTTGAATCCTGTCGCCTGCTGACTCGCACCAACTGCGGATTGTGTGACGAAGCACTTACCACGCTCATGGCGTTTCAGGAATATCTTCCCGTCATTCAATTGGTAGACATCGAGCAGGACCCCGTTTTGGTGCGTCAGTTTGGTGAATCAATTCCTGTCGTGGAAATTGATGGCCGAGTCCGATTTCGCGGTGGCGTTTCAGAGTTGTTATTACAGCGGATGATCGATGCTGCGATGCTTCGAGAAAGGAATCAACACGTTTCCAGTTTGACAGTTTCCGAGAAAGCTCTGCCACTGGATGAGCACTCTGAAAGAATCTGCTGACGAACATCTCCGATGGCGGGGATAAACGGATGGCCCCTTCAGCACAACATGCCTTGAGATAAGGATCAGCGGATGCCGCTTCTGTCCGGGACAAAATGGGATCGACCGCCTCATTGTGAACGATGTGATCTTCCTGAGTCTGAGTGTACGTGTCTGCCTCCTGAACCGAAGAAGAAGCCTCTGCAGAAGCAACCATTGCGGGTCGCTGCGGAAAAACGAAAGCATGGTCGGATGATGACGGTGGTACGAGACCTGATCGGGGAGAGCAATGACCTGCCGGCTCTCCTCCAGACGCTGAAAAATGCCTGCGGTGCAGGTGGGACGATCAGCGAAGGTCACATCGAGGTCCAGGGAAACCACGTGGACCGCGTCACATCGGAACTTCAGAAGCTTGGTTTCAGAGTGAAGTAGACCCGCAAATCCTGCAGAGAGAATCATCACCGACTGGGAATCATCGCTGCCGCAGACCCCGTAACGAATCTCAAGGCAAATGATCACCCATGTCGTTCAAAACAACGTGTAGATGAATGGAGCTGCTCCGGTGGCACTGGCCCAGGCCAGAATTCCGGCGAGGAGCAGAAACAGGATGATTGGTGTGAGCCACCATTTCTTTTCCTCGCGAATGAACATCCAGAATTCCGCCAGCAGCCCCAGCGACGGCTCTTCCTCCAGTCGCTCAAACTCCGATCGTCGATCGTCGGGAAGTTCTTCGGGTATCTTCATGACCTTGTTTTCATCTGATCATTGAGGAATAGCGAGATTCTGAACAGCAGACCGGGATATCATCGGGAATCCCATGTCATTTGTCTTCTGTTTCCCGCATGAACCTCCAGGACAAACGGTTTTCTCACCGCGGTGAGAAGAGCATCCTGAGTGTTTTGTTCGTAACATCATGGTCGCCGGAATCCGGTTGAGTGCCACCATCAATGGTCAGAAGCGGGGATATGATTGATCAGACATCCCGGAACTCTCCCGCGGATTTCATGTCCATCGTCCCCATGGAAACAAAAGTGCTGTCTGAACGATAGCAACATCGGGCTATGAATTCGATCAGAATTCCCAGGAAGCCTCTGTGCTGCTACCACTGTCGGTAGTAGTTGCGAGCAGGGGGCCGACCTGGTCTTGCAATCCAGCAGGATTGCATGGACTCCTGCCGATCCTTGAGTCGGCGTCTCAAAGTGTCTCGGCCCAGCAATCGGAACAGCAGTGACAGGGGCAGAATGAATCCGAAGAATGTCAGCAGCAGAAAGAATTCGGTGACAAGGATTCCGAGGGGCGCCGTGATCAGGATCAGACCAACGAACAGGGGCCGAAGAATTCGTGGTGCAAATCGTCCGACCATCGCGAGACACAATCCGACGACAAATGCCCACACGACGAGAATTGAGATTCCGGTCCATAACCACACGACAAGCGGCAGCACGATCAGACTGAGCAGACCAAACTGGAAGAGTTGCCGTGGCGACGGGTTTCGGTTGATTTCAATCAGGATCATGATTCGTCTGCGTTTTATCAATCGAGGTCGAACCGCTGAAGATGACGCATGCGTTCAGCGGGGGTGTCGGCATTCGGCTGATTCGACTTCAGGATGACACAGTGTCCGAGCACCAGCACATCCATCTCGGTGCTCATGAAGCACCGCCAGGCATCTTCGGGGGAGCATACCATGGGCTCACTGCGAACATTGAAACTGGTATTGATGAGCAGCGGACAACCCGTGCGATCCCGAAACTTCCGCAACAGCTGGCATGTGAGTGGATGGCGAACCTCATCTGCCGTTTGCACGCGAGCCGAATAGTCGACGTGCGTGACCGCGGGGACAGACGATCGCACCTGATTCAGAAGTTCGATTCCTCCGGCATCGTGTCCTTCGCTCTGCCGTAGAGTGCGACACGATTCCTGCACGTCTGCCACAAGCAGCATGTACGGACTGTCTGTGCCCGGCGCTATATCAAAGTACTCATGCACATGATCCTTCAGCACGACCGGAGCGAACGGCCGGAAGGATTCCCGATACTTGATCTTCAGGTTCATCTGCGACTGCATGCGAGGGCTGCGAGCGTCCCCAAGAATGCTCCTCGCCCCGAGCGCACGAGGGCCGAATTCCATGCGGCCCTGAAACCAGCCGACGACGCTTTCTTCCGCAAGCAGTGCAGCCACGCGGTCGCACAGTGAGTCGTCGGAATCCATGCAGTCAAAGACGGCTCCCTGTGCCCTCAGAAAACGGGTTATTTCGTCCGCTGACCACTCCGGTCCAAGGAAAGAACCCTGTTGTGCATCCGGCTTCTGAACAATTCGCGGCTTCTCGAGCAACTGATGCCAGACAAACATGGCAGCGCCGAGCGCTCCGCCGGCATCGCCGGAGGCGGGCTGGATAAAGATCTGGTCGAAGATTTTCTCTTTCACGATTCGGCCGTTGCCGACGCAGTTCAGAGCAACGCCGCCGGCAAGAACAAGATTCCTCTGGTTGGTCTCTTTTCGAACATGCCGCGCCATGCGAAGCATGACTTCTTCTGTAACGGACTGGATCGAAGCTGCCAGATCCATCTCACGCTGAGTCAAAACCGATTCGGGCTGACGCGGCGGTCCCCCAAAGAGTCGATGAAACTTTTCAGAGGTCATCGTCAGACCCTGACAGTAATTGAAGTAGCTCATCTCCATCTCGAACGATCCATCGTCATGCAGATGCAGTAGATGCTCGAGGATGCTCTCACGAAATTTCGGACGACCGTACGGAGCCAGTCCCATCAGTTTGTATTCGCCACTGTTGACCCTGAATCCGGCGTAGTACGTGAATGCGGAATACAACAGGCCAAGCGAATGTGGAAATCGAATTTCGTGAGTCAGTTCAATCTGATGGCCGCGTCCGAATCCCATCGTGGTCGTAGCCCATTCGCCAACTCCATCCATCGTCAGGATTGCTGCTTCTTCAAACGGTGACGGATAAAATGCGCTTGCTGCGTGTGATTCGTGATGCTCTGTGAAGACCAGCCGGCCACGAAATCGCCCTTCGAAGGCATTCCGGATCTCGCGAGGCAGATGAAGCTTCTTCTGAAGCCACTGCGGCATGGCCCTGCGAAACGATCTGTATCCGAACGGAGCATACGACAGGTATGTCTCCAGCAATCGTTCGAATTTGCGAAAAGGCTTGTCATAAAACGCGATGTACTCGACTTCTTCAATGTTACGCCCGGAAGCCCTGAGACAATATCTGGCGGCCTCGATTGGAAATCGCTCGTCGTGCTTTTTCCGGGAAAACCTTTCTTCCTGCGCTGCCGCAATGATCTCGCCATCCACGACAATCGCCGCGGCCGAGTCATGATAAAAGGCGGAAATTCCGAGAACGGCAGTCATACACGTGCGGCGTCAGTCCGTAGAAACACGACAACAAGCCCGGGACTGACATTGGACCGTGTCAGGTCTCAACAGTCAATCACCGATCGTGGTCCTTCGGGATCTCGGCTGTTCTGGATGCGATTTGGTCAATCAGTTCGCTGCAGCCTTTTGAGCGAGTGAAGCAGACGAAGTATCCGCTTTTTGGGCCAACAGGACACATCTGGCTGACTTCCTGCGTGCAGACAGCACAGCCTGTTGGTGACGTCGTGTCCCCTCGTGCTTCAAACAGAAATTCGCCGACTGCGTGTGTCTGATCGGTCAGACGAGAAGTTGTGGGTCCAACGGAATACACTGTTGTGACGGCTGCCGCGTCTGCAATGAGATGCTAAGATTGCGACGGCAGTCCGCACCGCGGTGAATTCCTGCACAACGGACCGTCCTGTCGATCACAGAAGAACCCGCCGTCAGGCTCTGAGACTGGTTCCCTGTGAGCGGAACAGGGTGATCAAGTTTTGAATTCGAATCGTGCGGGGATGCATCATTCGGACTGACGTCTGTCCTTTGTCAGAAACAGGGGCAGGAAAGACGAGGAACGTGTCTGAGCAATTCTGCTCGCGTCGGTCCAGAGAGTTTCGCGGAGCACGACTCGCGCTGAGTCTATGATCACGGAATTGAATTCCCTGCAGGCAGCATGAGAAGGCGAGATGGAGAGTGTTGAACTGATTGTGGTCGTGTTCATGGTGTTTGTGAACGCGATCTTTGCCGCGTACGAAATTGCGTTGGCGTCAGTCACGGTATCGCGGCTGCAGTTGCTGGAGGAACGGAAACGTCCAGGCGCTGCCGCCGCGCTTTATATGAAGGCGGAGATTGAAAAAAGTCTCGCCGTTGTACAACTGGGCATCACGCTCGTCGGACTGGTTGCCGGGGCTGCCGGAGGAGCCAGTGCTTCCGACGACATTGCTCCGATGCTGCAGCAATCGGGGTTGAGTGTTCCGGTCGCCGATGTCGTTGCCATCGTACTGGTTGTCCTCCCGCTCACGGCGGTGACCATTGTGGCAGGAGAGTTGCTTCCGAAGCTGTTTGCATTGAGAAACAAAGAATGGATCTGTCTCCGGCTGTCGCCCATGATGAAGATGTTTGCGTTCGCTGTCTGGCCTGTTGTCTGGGCTCTTGAGGCATCAGCGTCCGGGCTCATCAATCTCGTTGAGAAACTCTGGACTCCGGCTCCGCACGCTGATTTCAGAACAGAAGCAGCTGAACTGCAGGAGCTGAAGGCGATCGCCAGTCTGGCCCGAGCCTCTCGGCTGATCGGTCCCCGTGAGGAGAACATCATTCTTGGCGCTGCGCGGCTTGCCAGTCGTCCATTGCAGGAGATCCTGCTGCCGGCCGAACACATCCGGATGCTGCTGGCAGATGCGACTCTGATGGATAGTCTTGTATCCGCACATCAGGATATGCACACGAGGTTTCCTGTTACCGAAGAAACAGGGGATCCGCAGAAGATCGTCGGTTATGTGACTTTCAAAGACATTGTTTCCATGATGAAGCTCAGTCCTGACATTCCCTCGTTGCGTGGAATTCTCCGCACGATTCCGGCTTTTCAGGAAGACATGCCGATTGCTGAAGCGATGGAGCGACTTCTTCGTGAACACACACATATCGCTGTGGTCAAGGATGCTGTTGGAAAGATCAGCGGAATGATCACGCTGGAAGATATTGTTGAGGAAATGATTGGCGACATTCAGGACGAGCAGGATCTTTTGCCTGCCCATTGCGTGAGGGCCGGCGATGGCTGGGTCGTTGGCGGGGGAATTTCACTGCCGCGACTTCGAGAACTGACTGGAATTGATCTGGCTGCCGATGACATGCCTCAAAACCTGAACGGCTGGATGCTTCAGAAACTCGGCAAATCACCTGAAGGGAGCGAGTTGATTTCAACGTCTGAGATAACCGCACTTGTTCGGAAAGTTCGTCGACAGCGAGTGCTCGAAGCTGCACTTCGATTGAATGCCCGCGACACTTCGACCATATCTGAAAACTGACATGATGATTACTCGTGCATGCGCTGCTGATCCAGAGGCCGAACAGTGTGCGTTTTTCGGCAGTCTGGTGATGATTCTCCGTGTTGTTGTTACGCCGGTCGGTGATCGACGCGGTTGTCCTGATGATCAGCCGGAATCGAGAACTTGTGCTGCCAGAACGGCTTGCCTGTGGCAGTGACAGCCTCTGAGTTTTTATGACGCGCATCTTCTTCATAACGACGAGGACGTTTGTGAGTAAGCATCGCGTGTCGGGGGATATTTATCGGACTTCGCGACCATCTGCATCTGTTGCTTTATGCCGGATGAGACGCGTCGGATGCCGTTGCTTGACGTCGTGTGTGTGAAATGGTTCACTGCGGAAGAGTAGCCTGCACGGCGCGTCAGATTCCTGGGACGGAAGCAACGTTTTGAGTTGGTTCGTACCGAAGCTCTGATTGCTGAGAGGTGATTGCTGATCCCGCCGAGTTTGATCCGAAGGACTTTCCCGAATGCCTTCCCCGCCTGCCGTTTTCGCAGCACGTTGTTTGTCTTTCGCAGCACGCTTTGTGTCTGCAGTGTTGATTGTCGTGTTGCTTCCGATGTCCACTGTCTGTTCGACCGCCGGTGCGGCGGATGTTCGCGATCGTGCCGTAGTCAGTGTGACGTTTGACGATTTGCCGTCCGTCAATTCCGCGTTGACAGGCGATTCTGCGAAGAACGGCAAAGTTGCAGATGTGGTCTCACTGACAAATTATCCGACTCGCACGGTTTCTGTGTTTGCTCCGGGGGCGGGATATGCTGTGATGCTCAACCCTGTGATGCAACAGCAGGTCTCCATGGCGCACAGTGAGGATGTCAGTCGAGGCGATGCGGTTTCTGTGACCGGATTCTTCGCAAGTCTCCATCCATTGAATGAATCCGGATACAGAGCTTTGTTTGCGAAACGCCAGCCGGGCGCGCCGAGCACATCCAATTTCGGAATTAATTATGAACCGGCTTCCGACAATCTTCAGCTCTATGTGAATGATGGCACCGGGTACAAGGTTGTTCATTACAGCGTGAAGGCAACGGTTGGTTTTCGGCGGCGAGTTCACATCGCTGTCTGCCTCGATCACGGTGATGCCCCGGGTGCGGATGCGGATCCTGAAGTTGACGACATTCGTGCGCGCCTTTTTGTGAACGGCACAGTCGCAACGCCGACTCGAGCCACGGGGGGGCTTGTCGATGGAAGTACAGGCTGGCTGCAGGATGTCAGTCTGACGAAGTGCGTGAGTGATACGCCCGTCACGATCGGATCGAGTTTTCTGAATGGAGAGCTGACTCGGCTGATCTGCGATGATATTCATCTGTTTGCAGAATCGTTGTCGGAGGCGGATGTTGCGGCGTTGTATCGCGAAGTGGCCGGGGCGGCGGCTGATGACATTTCAAAAGAACAATCTGGTGGAGCAGCGGCGGCTGTTGAGGCGCCTGAAATCGTGCGGATCAGTCCGCATGCGGTGGAAATTGGAAAGACCGCGAGGCTGGTTGTTGCGGGCAGGAATCTAGACGGAGCTCGCCTTCACACAGGGGTCCCGGGAGTAACGATTGTGCGTGTGGCCGAGGGCAGTCACGAAGGGCAGGCGATTTTCGATGTCTCTGTTGACGCGACCGTTGTGCCGGGTCGTTACGCGGCGCGTTGTGTGACCTCGAAGGGAGTCAGTAATCGACTTGTTCTGGCACTGGACCGCGTTCCTGGGCATTCAGATGGTACATTTACCGATATGAATCCGGCGACGGCTTTTCCGGTTTCGGTTCATGGTCTGATCGGGGGCACTGAGCAGAAGCGAGTCTGGTTTCGGGGGTCGGCAGGTCAGAAAGTTGTTGCCGAAGTGGAGGCCCGCAGAATCGGTTCCATGCTGGATCCCGTGATAGAGATCAAGAGTCAGTCGGGTGCCCCGCTGATGGTTCAGTGGCAGCAGTCTGAACTTTCCGGTGACGCGCGAGCGGCGGTGACACTGCCCTCTGACGGGCTGTACATCGCCGAAGTGCATGATTTGCAGTTTGCCGCGCCAGGAGGGAGTCCGTGGCGACTATTGCTGGGTGACCTTCCTCCTGCATCGCTTGCGTTTCCGCCTTCCATTTCTGCGTCGGCCGGGACAGTGCGGACGGTTGCTGCCGATGCCGTGAGCGAGCCATTGACCGTTCGAAAATCCAAAGGCCGCCTGGCGATTGAATCCGGGACTTCGGTGTTGCCATTGCCCTCGGTGCGGGCCGAAGCAGGAACGTATGTGACGGAGCCGATCGATGGCCCTTTTGCGGCGACGCCCATTGACGCCACGATGCTGGCGGCTCCGTTTTCGCCCCTGTTTCTCAACGGGCGGATTGCGGCGGCCAAAGAAAAGGACTCGGTGCTGCTGACGGTGACTCCGGGGCAGACATTGCACTTTGCCGCAGCTGCTCGTGGATTGTCCTCATCGCTTCGTGCGAAGATGCTGCTGTATCACGGAGACCTGGTGGTGGCACAAAGCGACGGCGATTCCGGTGCATCGGATCCGCAGTTCAGTTTTGCCGTACCGGACAAAGTGACACAGCTTCGGCTGGAAGTCAGTGATCTGAACGGCAAAGGATCAGCTTCCTCGATCTATCGCGTTGAGGTCTCACGGGTCGATCGGCCGGCTTTTACAGTGACAACCTCGGAACCGACCATTCGTCTGCCGCTGAATGGGTCCCTTCCACTGCGACTGAATATTCGACGGATCTCTGCGTCCTATCGTTACACAGGACCAATCAGGTTGTCATTGTCCGGCAGTCAAAGCGTGACCATTGTCCCGGAAGTCATTCCGCCTTCAGATCAGGATCAGGTGGTGATCGCGATGCTGACTCGATCCGCGACTGCAAGTGCGGACGCTGCGGCCGCCGGGCAGGGACTCAAGATTGAGGCTCGGGCTGATGGTGCTGATCCGGTTTACATGACAACGGTTGAGGTGGATAGCTCCGGACAAAGTTCGGCGATTCGACAGCAGTTATTGACGTTGCCGGATGATGAGTTTGTCGCGGGTCCCGGGGATTCTGTTCCGGCTACAATTCTGCTGGAATCAGCACCGCCGATTCTGTTCCGAGGTCTGCCAGCGGTGATCCCCGTGCGAGTTGTCCCTCTGACAGAGATGTCAACTTCGGTGGTTCGCTTTGAAATGATAACGACCGAACCGGAAAGGCGGACGGACCCCAACAAGCCCGATTCCCCGCTGAAGCCGATGGTCGCCCTGGAAGAACTGCAATTCGGGAATATCAGCGAAGGGGCATTTTCACTGGGACTTCGGGTCCCGGCTGACACGCCGCACCAAACGATCTCTGCTGCGATTTCCGCCGAGTTTGTGACTCAGCCGCTTGCTCCGAATGTCGGATCCAAAGCATGGACCGCACCCATGATTCTGACCGTGACGGATGCTGCTGCCATCACGCTTCCTGCAGATCCCGTGAAGGGAAAGAAAGCGACCGTTGTGATGGTTCCGGGTCAACTGAGGCGACACGCGATGTTCACGGATCCTGTGACTGTCCTTGTTGATGGACTCCCCGAGGGCTGGAGTGCCATGCCGGTTCCGGTTGCTGCCGGTCAAAACGACTTTACACTGGCGATTGCCGTTCCGGAAAACGCCGGCCCTGGCGGGATACCTGATGTTCTGGTGCGAGTGCAGCATGCGAACGGAGCCAGCATCAGTCAGTCGACGGCCCTGAAGTTGGTTGTGGAGTGACGCGTGCAGCCTTCAGCGGAACTCAGTCTTCGGAAGTTGTTTCGACGAACCTCAGCGATCTTCCTTGCGGAACTGTCCCGTTCATCCAATCTTCATCGGCGAATGGGATGCTCCATGGTTGCCGCGTCGGGTCCGAGTCTGTTGAAGTCGGTGATACCATGATGAAATTGAAATCCGAGTTTGTGACTGCAGGTGGCTGTCTTCGAATCCTTGCACTGACGTGTCTTGTGCTGAACGTCGGCCATGGATCAACGTTGCGGTCGCAGGAGCCGGGTCCGGTCGCAAACGATGCTGATGCTGCCGACTTCCCGAAGAAGATTCAGAATCAGGCGATCGATCAGGGACGGTCGGCTTTGGGTTATTGGGGAACCGATCCTGATGACTATGTCGGCTGGAAGAGTCACTCGAATCGACTGATCCCGGTTTACACGTTCGGTACGAAAGGTGCGGGGGATGGCGTTGATCTGACGTCATGGAGTCTCGACAGGAGTGTTTATCGTGACCGGAAAACTGTCGAAACGCTTTACGGATATGTTCCTGAAAATACGGTTAATCCGAACGCGGACTGGATGGATCAGACCAACATTTGTGATCTTCAGCGTGCGGCAGCAGCGGCTGGCAAGAGGCATATTTTTCTGGTTGTGTTCGATGGAATGGACTGGCAGACAACGCGTGCTGCGGCGTTATGGAATCAGAAGAAAGTGACCTACACCGAAGGTCGCGGATCGGGAACTCATTTTCAGGATTATCAGGCGGGTGGAACAAGTCAGTTTGGATTCATGGTGACGAGTGCTCACAACGAAGGCACAGATGTTGATGTGAGCGCTCAAACGGTGAGGAATCCCGGTGGTAAGATTCGCGGTGGTTATGACGCTTCGATTGCCGGACTCACTCCGTGGTCGAATCCGACTGATCCTGGCTACCTGATTGGAAAGCCGTCCGAGGGACATCCAAAGCACAACTACACGGACTCTTCATCTTCGGCGACCAGCATGACGGCGGGGATCAAGACTTTCAACGGGGCTGTGAATGTAGACGCTACAGGAGCTCCGGTTCGTACGATTGCTCATGAACTTCAGGACAGAGGCTGGAAAGTCGGAGCGGTTTCTTCAGTTCCTGTCAGCCATGCAACCCCTGCGGCGGCCTACGCTCATAATGTTTCTCGCGATGACTATCAGGACCTGACTCGCGACATGGTCGGTCTTCCGTCCATCATGCATCCGAAAGAACCGCTGAAGGGACTTGATCTGCTCATTGGCGGAGGCTTCGGAAATAACGGTGATCCGGGGAAGGGGCCTGAGGCTCAGGGAGACAATTACGTTCAGGGAAAC
>JBKDRW010000450.1:0-2031 GCA_046341255.1 Planctomycetota bacterium | reverse complement strand
CTGGATGATCCTCGCATTTTCCGGTTCCACCATTCCCACCGTTTGCAATGCACACTCCACGGCGGCAGCATCTGTCGGCAGAGTAATGGGGATCATGGCCGCTTCCGGATGGTTTCCGGTCACGCAGTTGATTCGCGTGATATCGTGATCAATCTGATCGACGCAGCGTTTTGTTGTATATTCCGCGATTCCGATACCGGTCCCATTGCCGTACGTCTCAGGTGTGAGAGATCTGACCACAATTCGCCGACAACGAGCAATATCAC
This sequence comes from Planctomycetota bacterium, assembly GCA_046341255.1. Taxonomy (GTDB): domain Bacteria; phylum Planctomycetota; class Planctomycetia; order Planctomycetales; family Planctomycetaceae; genus SXXK01. Next base: position 1,765 of record JBKDRW010000450.1, on the reverse strand, counting down.
GATCGGTAGCGGCGTGGTCGTTGAATTTCCGCCCGATCACATTCGCATCCATTCCCGTTCCGCTGATGTTCTTGCCGATCCGATCAACGATCAGCAGATCGACGTCAGAGAACGGAAGTCGTGGCAGCCATCGATTGGCCAGCTTCAAAAGTTCTGCTTCTCGCGTGGAGAACTCATGTGGATGAACAGCTTCGAGCAATGCGGTCTCATCTTCCGCATTTTCAAGAATTGCCATCCCGCCACAGACTCGGCACTTGTTCAACACCTGCTCGGCCACCGCCTCAAGAATTTCTGTGAAGCTCATCTCCAGAATCGCGCGATGATAAATCTTCGCGCCTTCATGCTTACCGAGTCCAATCAACATCATCTTGTGAAGGCCGGACTCGACTGGTCCCACAAATCGAGTATGCGGCTTGACTCGACCCACCACGAAAACGTGATCTGCTTCCGAAGCATATCGATCAAAATGAACCGGCAGCCCTCCTTTGGTCTCGGCCACAACCACGGTTTCCATTGTTGCCCGGATCGGGGCACCCACGGATTCCTCCGTGACGCCCAAGCTTTTGAGCATCTTCAACTGACCTTCAGCCGTTCCGCCTCCATGACTTCCCATCGCAGGTACAAGAAATGGCCGGCCACCCAAGGAATGGAAGTGCGCCACAATCTCGCGGAGGATCACAGGTATGTTGGCGATGCCGCGACTGCCAGCTGGAATCGCAACTGATTGTCCACGAGAAACGACTCCCTCAAGCTGAAGCCGCTTCATCTGATCTTGAATGGTGCATGAAACATCGAGGACTCGAGGACATTCGAACTTCTGAATGACAGTCGCCATGCGAGGGAGTCGAGACATCGCAACTTCCTAACAAGGGGCTGACAGCCCCTTGACCCAGAGGAACCTACTGGTTCGAGCTTCGAAAATGCTCACGTTGCTCGCTTGCCAAACATGCACGCACGGTGCGCTCATGATTCTGAGTAACACTCAACAAGGGCTGAAAGCCCTTCAACCGAAGCAGCCTACCGGCTGGAGCTTCAAAACGCTCACGTTGTCCGCATTCAAACACTCGCATACAGTGGGTGCTTCAACCCTCAAGAGCAGAACCGGCATGAGCCAAGCCTGACGTCTGCGCGTAAAAAAAGCCAACTGTCAGAGACAGTTGGCCTTATTGAAAGATCCCGGCATGACCTACTTTCGCGCTGTTGGGCACTATCATTGGCCTTGCAAGCTTAACGTTCGTGTTCGGAATGGGGACGCGTGTTTCCTTGCAAGTAATTCACCGGGAAACCGCAAGAAGGACAGCGGAGCCGCCCTTTCCTGCGTATACAAAGATGAAGTCTAAGTGGTCTTCTGACCGTTAATCAAAGTGGCCAAACATTCCTCCATTAGTATCGGTCAACTCAAACGCTTTCACGCCTTACATCGCCGACCTATCAACCTGGTAGTCTTCCAGGGGAGTTCAGAACCGAAGTTCAACGAAACCTTATCTTGGGGATGGCTTCACGCTTATATGCTTTCAGCGTTTATCACAACCGTACATAGCTACCCTGCGATGCCACTGGCGTGACAACAGGAACACCAGAGGTACGTCCCTCCAAATCCTCTCGTACTAAAGAGAATACCCCTCAAGTTTCGTACGCCCACAGCAGATAGGGACCAACCTGTCTCACGACGGTTTAAACCCAGCTCACGTACCACTTTAATCGGCGAACAGCCGAACCCTTGGGAGCTTCTTCACCCCCAGGATGTGATGAGCCGACATCGAGG
>JBKDRW010000449.1:0-9083 GCA_046341255.1 Planctomycetota bacterium | reverse complement strand
TCGGCACGCGTATTCCCACTGAGCTTCCGTTGGCAAATCCAGCCGTGGTTGTGTCAGTTTAATGTCTTTGCCTGCGGCATCCGTGGCAAAGCGAATTAGCTCGCTGCTGGAAACCAATTGACACCACTGGTTCACGTCGTGCCAACTGACCTGCTCTACCGGTCTGAGGTTCCCCGCAAAAAAATCGCTGGGCGTGGGTTTCAATTCACTTTCAGGAAACTTCCTGGCCACGGCCTGCCATTGGGCCTGAGTCACGGGAAAGGTGCTCATGTAATACGGCTGACTGATCTTGACCCGGTGAATCGGTTCCTCAACCGCATTTTCACCTCGTGAACCCATCCGGAACGATCCCGCCGGAATGTACTGAAAATACATCGGCGTGTCCTGATCGAGCCAGATTTTCAGATCATGGTTCTGTGCGGCATACTGCCAGCCGGGAGTTTCGTTGGGCATTTGAAGATTCGATCTCAGGTGCAGCTGGACGTGCGTTTGATCAGCCCGCATGAATATCCGAATTGCGATACAGCATGGACCATCCGGCAGTTTCGTCCATGAGCAGCGAAGCTGTCGAAAGAACTTCGGCCGTATATCCCCAGACGGTTTCGGCATTGTCGGGGCTTTTTGAGAAATCCAGATGTTCGATCCGGCGGTACTGTTCACTAAGAAGAGCCGCAACGCTGGCAGATCGCTGATGCAGTCGAGTGATTTCAATCTGTGATGCCAGACCATGCAATGCGGCGATCAATGAAGGTGCCCCGACGCACACGAGCAAGCCCACGGCCGCCAACGCGTGCCCTTTGTTCGCAATGTCTGCGAGCTGAAGCGCTACGCAGAGAAAAACCAGAACGAAGAGCAGACCAGAAATCGATTCAATATCGTGATGGATCGCCAGTTGTCGTGCAGCATTTTTTTCATGATACGTTCGTTGTCCCTCGACGAGTTTCTCAAGGGACATCCGATGGTCAGCGATGGAAGGAATGTGACCGGAGTGAAGCCGGATGGGAGCCATTCGGACAAGCGCCCGGAAGTACCACACGGACCACATGCGATCAGGCTCTGGGGTTTCCTTTGCACCTCGCAGGTAATAGGGCAGTCTCGGGAGCGGGGTGTGAACTCCCATCGGCCCAAGATGTTCCATCATGCGCAGGGCTTCTGCCATAATTCGAGACTCAGTGTATGCCATATTCCAGTCTTCCATTTTCGATGCTTCGGAAATGGAGTACATCAGAATGATCACAAGAAGTTCGGCCACCGCAAATGCGACTAACACTCCGTCGGTAAATTTTGCATAGTGCAGCATGCCTCCGATCACCGCCAGCAGGACCGCAATGGCCGCAAAAACGTAGGATGCCAGAATTCCACCTCGATGGGCATCCCCAAACACTCCCGACATACCAGCGCTGGATGCTCTTTCTCGCACGCGTTTGTACCAACAGGCATAGGTCGCCTCCTGTATTTCATTCGCTGGTCTTGCTGTCAATTCAGCGGGCTCTTTCCATCCAAACTGTCCCGTGATCGCCTTCCAGACATTGCTTCGCGCCGCCCGATGTTCGCTCTTCAGTTTGGCAAGATCTTCGACGGTATGGTCTGAACCGCGACGCTTTGCTTCTTTCAATCCGTGGGATACAGATCTGTACTTGCTGAAAGCCTCGTAAAGCGACCAGAATCGTGCCGTCCAGATTCGGTCCAATGGCTTGCCTTCACGAAATAACTGAAATGCAGCTCGGGGATGATAGCTCTTGTCAGTGTGGTGCTGATGATCCTCATTGCCAGGCGAAGGATCGGGAAACCGCAGCAAATTCGTCAAAAGCGTTGTCAATTCGGGACGCCAGTCGCCTGAAGGAAGGGCGTCAGTGGTGGTGATGCCGTTCAGAGCCCGCAGGTGTTCCGAAGAGTTCAACACGCGAATGTCGCAGAGTTCTTCACCAAGTACTCGAACAGCGATCACCGGAATGCGTTCATTCAGTGCGGCTGCGACACTTTCTGACGTACCCCCGGCTTTGCCTTCGGCATGCGGATCCCAGATTGCGATCAGGATATCGCTATGGTGACGCAGGGCTTCAGATTGAGCTCGAAAACCAAACGCTCGCTGCCGAGCAATGATCGCTCGCTCTTCGGCTTCGCGTCGTGTGATTGCCGAAAGACTTTGAGCCGCATGGACAGGTGCCTCCGGCAATTTCTCCGGAATGCTGCCAATTCCAAGACCGTTGCTGACCTTCTCAGGAGCCTCAGCCTTGATCTGGAGACGAGAATATTCAACGCCACATTCCGGAGGACGCTTCTGAGTGATGGTCTCCAGAAGCGTATCCGCCCCGAATGTGTCACCGGTCAGCAAGGTGATGAGTGGAGGCTGCCTGGTAAAGACGGGACACAAAGTCTCGCGAATTCGGTTGATACCCCACCGATCCGTGGTGTGCATGATCAGTCCGGGGATTTTCTTCCAAAACCTCCACAGGGAGATCGGTGCAGGCCAATGATGGTCTCGGGATGTTTGATCCTCCTGATGCAGGGATTTCAGGGTGACCTCGGTATGAATCAGGATCTCCTCCACAGCGTCCGAAATGATTGTTGAGATTTTGCCGGGATCCTCAGCAATTCCATTCGCAGAACCGAAGTGTCGATTTCCGAGCCCTCCAACTCGAAGCACCAGACGCGGGAGGGGAAGTGCTGTGTCTGAAACCGCAGAATGAGTCACTGTTGAGGTCATAACGTTCACAGGAATGGAGGGGCAGAAGGGAATGTTTAGAGATGCTCAGACAACGGTATCAACGGAGGGTTCGCTGCGATGTGCAAGCACATCGCGCCACGTCGAATCTCCCAAATGTCGATTTCGCAAAAACACTCGAGACATTCGGCCTGTCCAGTTCCATCACGACTTATCGACCTAAACAAGTTCCGCAATCAAAAGAAACAGGGTTGTCGATATCCAGGCCGCCAATGGATTGGAAACGCACAACCGGATGGAAACTGGCTCCACTACTCTACTGTTTTCGCGGATCGTTTATCAATCTGTTGCATTGATCTCCATTTCGAAATCTACGCAGGTCGTGCGTCCGATCGTGCCGCAAAGGAGATTCACGCCTGATTCAGCATTTCATGCTCTCAATCCCGAGTTGCGTGCGGCCCGCGTTCCTTGTTTGTCTGACGTCACTTGAATAGCTCACCCGCGCGGGATGGCCTTTTGGCAGGTCTCTTACCCAACCGGCATCAGCGGGGCGATCGGAGTTGTGCGGTGCATTTGCAGCCATTCCGAGTTTTCGTTCAGTGCTTCGACGCCTAGCTCGATCAGTAACGCCTGAATTGCAAGCACGGTCTTCCGCTGTTCAGCCTGAGACGCTCTGTGACTGATCTGTTCTTCAAGTGTGTTCAATAATCGCATCATCCGATGATTCGCACCGCGATACAGTCCCAGCATGGTGGAATACCGTCGCACATTGTGCGTCAGAAAGTGGAACGCAGCCCAGGAATGCAGCAACCCGGCGATGGCGAGGTAGACATTCTTAAGCATCGTGTGAAGCTTCGCTGCACTCGGAAACCATACCGAATTCCACGAGTACCCAAAGATCGTGCTGTCCGAAGCGATTCCAATCAGACACCCGAACGCAACGACAGTCCATGGGCTCTGTGTCAGTTTCTCTGAACAACCATGGAGAGTTTTCCAGAAACCTGTTGAGATCATTAAGTCCGCTGGCACTCGGTCCGGGCTGCTCGCTGACGGTTCAGGACCGTCTCGCCAAACCTTCGATGCAATCAATTCATTCACCAGAAAGCAGATGAACAGAACGCTCAGGGCGTGTGGCAGAGCGAAGACTCCCCAGACATGAGCCAGCGTGGAAATGGAGCGCTCCCACGGCAATAAGTGTGCTGCAATGCCGACAAAGATCATCAGCACTCCCGCACTAAGAAATGTGTTGGCGAAAAAGTGAAGCCAGTGTAGCTTCCGCCCCAACTCAAAGGTGACTCTCTGAAAATAAATCTGCTGCTCTTCCAGCCATCCACGCTGAATGCGACGCAGACGATCCAGCTTCTGAGGTTCCTCGAGGGCTTCAAACTCTTTCCGGTCTGCTGTGACTGGATTCGATGCCGAACTGACGATCGCTCGAATCCACGAGAGTTCATTTTTCTGCCGTTGCAGATATCTGTGATCGACCGACTCGCCACTTCCACACGCGGTCCAGAAAAACTGAACACGAAGTGCTTCGGCGATGGCCCGATAATCATTTTGACGTTCATCGAATCGCCCCCAGCGGGCACGAAGAATCATGAACCAGCTCATTGCCAATAGTGTTGCCGCCAAAACAAACAACCCCGCCCGAAGATAGCCGATGGAACTGGTCAGGTTTTGTTGCTCCATGGCTGATGGAATCCAGTACTCACAGATCTGGAGAATCAATACAATGGCAGCTGCGGTGATGAGCAACCTGTTGATCAGAGTCTTGATTCTTGCATCAGCATTGCGGTTAATTGTGGCCGTGTTTCTGCGAAGCACGGCAAGGGCCTGCAGTTTCCCAGGAGCCTCGTACGCCTGCAGCCCTTTCGGTTTTGCCACGGGAACCCATATTCGCTGCAACAAAGTCCGCGGACGATAATGCGGTACCGACCTGGCAGGCAAAAGTCCGGAGCATTCCTTTGCACCATCGGTACCGGTCAATGCCGCGATCCGCCGATTCAGGTCTTCAATACGAAATGCCAGGTCTCGCAAGCTTGCCATCTGTTGTGCATGCCATTGCGTGTCAGTGCAAGACGCGGGACGAGAATCGATCGGATGCCAAATGGCCACATGCCCCCTCCGCGGTGCATTTTCCGGCAGCTCTTTCTTCATGTTTCGAGTGAAGACGCGGACGACCGGGCCGTTGTCCGACCACGTCAGCGATGACTGCAGCGGCAGGATTCCGGGTGTGGCACCGTACAGGCAGGCATCAACCACAAAGGCAGCCCCTGGTTGTGCGTCCATCGGCAGCCCCGGATCGATTTCAAGTGGATCCGTCATCGAAACGCGATCACAGACAGCAATCAACAGATCGCAGTTCGTTGCGATGAACTCGCCAGCTGCGCGGTATCGATAGTTTCGACCAACGCGATCTTCGAGATCCGTCCTGAGAGCATTCTCAAGTTGGTTGCGATCCATTCGAGGATCATCAGGTCGTTCCACAAAGAAGATATTCTCAGTGCCCACTTTCTCAGCAATCGCATCGTAATCCGACTGACGTTGTACGTCTGATTCGTTGCCGCGTCGAAAGGTTGACGCATCTCGATACATGGGATGAGGAAATGGGACAGGTGCCTGCACGCGAATTCCGCGCTGGCACGCAATGTTCGCCGCGATCTGGTCAACACCAGGAGCCAATGAGCTGAGCAAAACAATCGAGGTCGCTGATAATCCCAGCGGAGTGCCAAGGCTTTCCAGCCCGTTGATGCCATCCGCTGTCTCTGATCCCATCAGCCAATCGAGAATGGCTCGAATCGTATCACCGGCGACATCAACATCGTTCGGATCCATCGCCATGTGTCCTGAGATGCCGACAGTGAACGCTGGCGTGTGTTGCATAGGGAGCAGTCCCAGGCTGCCTCAGCGGCTGGAAAGAAATTGAGTGCGGCATACGGCGGAAAGAATGAAGTATCGTTCTTTGCATCATGGCAACTTCCTTCATATTCTCAAGTTGACGGGCAATCGTGTCTCTACGACGCCATGACGCAGCACGAAGTCACGTTGTCGTCAGGGGAACGCCGAGGGGACACAGCAGTGACAGCCCCAGTTTTTTCAGCGTTGTTTGACCCAGGGGTCGCCATGAACAATTCATCGCCCTTCTGACTCTCTCGATGCGTCAGGCACGGGTGAGACATTTGTTGGCAACGTGATTCCGCAAAGAGCAGTGGCGTGATACAATCAGCGGTCCTAGAGCGAGGAGAATTTCATCATGCCAGGCACGCTTGTCCGTCACAGCGATGTTGATGATCGCCGCTGGCAGAACGCCATGCCGCCAGTTCAGCGGCTTGCCGAGCATTGTTCGATTCCGCTCTACCTCGGCGACATCCACCCGACGCGGGCTCGTATGTTGCACGAAGCCGAAGAACTTTCGCAGGTCGCCCCACTGTTTCGCCACCTCGGCTGCGACTGCCGCTATGGAGAACGGGAAGATGCTGAAACATCCATGGCGTGATATGGAGTGCGGCGGCAGGTTGGTAAAGCACGAACTCTTGGCTGACGCATCTCAAGTGATCCCATTGCATCCGGAGTGAACGATGACGGCGTCTATGTCGGGTTCGAAAGATCCCGTTTTGCTATTTGTTGCCATGCCATACTCCAACCTCGGACCGCATGCGAAGTGGCCGAAGCCGCAGCAGGTGGAGAAATTCTATCAATTGGTGGCAAAATCCATTGAGGAAGCACTCGGTCGTCCCGTACGGCTTGAGATCGCTAAATACACTCGGGAATCGGGGCTCGTCATCGACAGCATGTTCAGAGCCATCCAGCTGGCCGACGTGTTTATTGCGGATCTGACCGGGAGCAATGCCAACGTCTTTCTGGAACTGGGCATTCGCTTTGGCGTCAGCAACAAAGTGACCATACTGACCACACAGGAGGATGAACAGCCACCGTTTGATCTGAACCAGATGCGAGTCGTCCGGTACGGAAACGGTCCGACCCAGGAAGCGCAGGATGCGATTGCCCAGATTGTTGCCAATGAGCTGGATACGCTGAAAAGCAAAAGTCCGGTTTTAGCCTTGCTCGACGCGGAAGTCGTCCCGCGCGTCCAATGGGAGCTTGTCTCCGGCAAGCGAGTGGAGGTTCTCATTGAAGAATCCCAACGTGCAAAAGATTCGGAGATTCGCCTTCAGCGTGTGCTGGAGGCTGTTGATCTGGATCCACTTTCTCATTCTGCGCGATTGGCGCTTAGTCGAGTCCGACGAGCTCGTCAAGAGTTTGAGGAGGCCCTTGCTGCAGCTGCTGCTGCACTTCAGATCTTTCCGAAGTCGTCGCAACTCTACAAGGAACGAGGGCTCGTGCTGGACCGAATGACGTCGAATGGTGATGATCACCTCGATGAATCTCTTGAAGCATATCGCATGGCGTTGCAGCTTGATGACTCAGATGCCGATCTTCACAGTTGCTACGGCGGTGCGCTTCGCAGAAAGGGGCTCGTGTGCGACAACTCTGCTCGAATCAGGTATTTGGAACGAGCGCTTGAGCATTATCGACGCAGTCAGCAAATCGACCGGCACAACACCTATGCCGGGCTGAATGTCCTGCGGCTTCTTCTGCTTTTGCAGGCTTCAGCCAATGAGGCCCCAGTTGATATCGAGGAATACAAAAAACGAATGTATTTTCTGTGTGCCTTCGAGGTGACGGAATCGCATCTGAATGCTGAGAGCGAACAATGGTGGCGAAAGTTCGATCTTGCCGATGTGCTTGTGTTTCGAAATGAGGGTGATGAAGCTCAGCATGTTTACAAAGAAGCGATCGATAGCATTCCCGGCCCTGTGCGTGCAGATACTCTGATCTCACCGATTCGAACGTGGAAAGAATTGCTGACAATTGGTCAGCTCCGGAATGAAGTCTGCGCAAATGCAGAACAGATCTTGTCTCTGCTTGAGGCCAGTTTGACACCTTCGCAGCGGTCGTCTGGATTTGAAGGATCACGATGACCTGCAAATCCCGATGAGTGGTCTAAGCCATGCGTTGTGCGATGTCTGATTACAATCGCGAAAACTGGCACGTATCAATCAAATGTGACTGTTGCTGTACCGATTTCATCATCATCTGAGATATATCCATTCTCACCGTAAATTGGTATTCGCTGTCTCTGCGGCCACACGAGAGAGCCATCAACCGACCTTGCGGAATAGTTAAACTGCCTTCCACGAATACGGTACTCACCTCCATCGAGGAGCCTTGTTTTCGTTTCCGGTGCTACCATCCAGGATTTCGAAGCCTCAACCGGCTGCCCCGTCGCATAGAATGACGACCCGTACCAGTCCCACGCATTAAGGTCCGAGTGATATGCGTGATACTGTACGAACAGGTTGATTGCGTGTTGTGAGCGATTGTTCACTACAAGCTCACGTTCACGCCTGACAGTTCCCCATTTGTTGAGGAAGTAGACCTTCTGGCTTTGCGGAACGCGATGAACTTCCTTAACTCGATGCCGGACCGAACCGAGGAATTCGCTCCAGCTGAGTGCGCCATCCACATCAACTTCCGCATCCTCTAAAGGTCCACAGAAGTGGTGAACGAGGGATTCGGTGAAGAACCCGCCACCATTGGTTGCTTGTGCCTCTGTTCCATGTTCAGCAGCCGTCACGTCGACCAGCCCTGCAGGACCGAACATGAGATGTTTCATAACGTCCCAGTTGGCACCTTCAGCAACTCTGGTAAGTCCACCGTCAGTGTCTACAAAACTAGAGCAACAGTCTGTAAGTAAAACACATAGGCGATTAGGCTTTGCTTGCATTGCGGCGCGAATATAGCATCTATAGCAAGGGGCACCACCAAAACCATTTTCCTCTGCAGCATGCGTCAGAGCCAGATAGTGACCCAGTTCGGAATCCACTGCTCCATGACCAAAGTAATAGAAAACAAATGTATCTTCTTCATTCGAGTCAATCGTATCCCAGTAGTTCAGGATGTTCTTCCACGTTGCGCGACGCCCGTCCAGAATTTTGTATTCGAGACGGTGCCGACGCCCTTCAATGTTGAAAGACTGCACGAATGCGGCCATCATCATGTCGCGATTTCTCAACGCACCAGCGCGTAATATCCTCGTGGCTTCTTCGCTTTCCTCGCCATTTGCATAACCCACAAGATCCGTATCAAACACGAAAAGGGCGTAGACTTTTGGTTCGGCAGCGTCCAGCGAAGCGAGCCGAGTCAGGCTGAAAAACAAGGCGACTAAGAGGCAATACGGTTTCATAACCTACCCGTTGGAACAATCTGCTGGTCATTCAGGTTGATCTGCCAGTCGGCATTTAAATGTCATCAGGAACCACCAAAGGGGAGGAACCACCAAAGGGGACATTCTCAATACTGTTCGGCACTCCAGTTGCGTCGGAATTCGCGAGCGTGAAATCTTAACTTGCGCTTC
>JBKDRW010000448.1:0-5872 GCA_046341255.1 Planctomycetota bacterium | reverse complement strand
GTTTGGCATCGGCGGTGGCTTTCTTATCGTGCCGGCGCTCATTGTCTTCAGCAGCATGTCGATGTCGCGAGCTGTCGGAACTTCCTTGATGGTGATTGCTCTTATCAGCCTGTCTGGTGTCGTATCCCTGATCGCTGCGGGGCAGTCGATGAGAATTGACGTCATGACGCTGTTTGCGGCCGGCGGATTCGCCGGGCTTTTGATCGGTCAGAAAGTCGGACAATACCTCCCGGCGTGGCGATTGCAGCGACTCTTCTCTGTGGCCATCCTGCTGGTGGCCGTTTTCGTCATCACAAAGAACCTTTCCCATTAGCCTCGATCAGTTCGACGCGTTTTGTCAAGAAATCTTCTTTCAGGATATGTTCTTCCAATCGTCCCCTGCATTCAGGAGAAATCCCGTGAACTCATGGCCGACTGTCCTCACTTTTTTTGCGATGTTTCTGAGCGTATCACCCGCAGTGTGCCAGGAACAGAGTGTGCGTCCGGGGATCAATGATACGTTTCGAGATCCGGATCCGAAGCAGTTCACCGAACGCTTTGAAATCGAAAGTCGAGAAGTTTTTGCGAAGCGTGAAGACATCCTGAAAGCAATCAGACTGAAACCCACGGATGTTGTTGCAGACATCGGAGCGGGAACCGGATTATTTACCCGGCTGTTTGCCGCTCATCTCGAACCGGACGGTCGAGTGATTGCCGTGGACATCGCTCAGAAATTCCTGGACCACATCGAAGTCACGTGCCGAGAGCGTAATCTTCGAAACGTCGAAACAGTACTGTGTCAGGATGACTCGACCGGACTGCCTCCGAACTCCGTTGACGTGGCTTTCATCTGCGACACCTATCACCACTTCGAATTCCCGACCAGGACGATGAAGTCGCTTCGCACCGCACTGAAGTCCGGCGGTCGAGTGATCGTCGTGGATTTCAAGCGAATTGAAGGCGAGAGTTCAGAATGGACCATGAATCATGTCCGAGCCGGTCAGGAGGTCTTTGAAAAAGAGATCCTGGAGGCAGGATTCAGGAAGGTTGATGAGATCAAGGATGTCCTCAGGGAAAATTACATGGTGATCTTTGAAGTCACAGCCGACAAACCAGCAACTGCCGACCATCTCAACCGCAGACCAGGTCGAGGTCGTGGCCGCGGCATGGGACGAGGTCCCGACGCGCAAATGAAGGCCGATCAGGATGTGTTTCACGCTCTTCTGGAGCGTCACAAGGCGATTCGACGTCACGTCAAACTGCTTGATCATGGCGTGGAAACACTGACGGAATCCGATGACACTGAGGTGTCAACAAAAATTCAGGAGCACGTGGCAGCCATGCAAAGGCGGCTGGAAAGCGGACGTGGTCTCCGATTCCGGGATCCGCTTTTTGTCACCCTGTTTGACCACCATGAACAGATTCAGATGACCGTCGAGAATACCGATCGCGGCGTGAAAGTGATCGAAACCTCGCAGAATCCTCTGGTCGTGAAGTTCATTCAGGCTCATGCTGCGGTTGTGACGAGGTTTGTCGAACGCGGGTTCGACGAAGCGGAAAAGAGCCATGAAGTTCCCGAATAGTAAAGTGCTCCTTCGGTCACTTCAGAACAGCCCCGAAACGGCTGCAGGTGGCTTCTGGGTCCAAGGCTGACAGAAATCGAGCGACCCATCGCTCGACAGAGCACCTCTTCTGTCGTGTCAACAGATCCGCTTACCCCAGAATGCCCTCGGTTGGAATTCGCATTCCATACCATCCAGTAGCCCCTGTAACCGGGGGCTGGGATGAATCAGGCGGCTTTCCGAGATGTGTCACTCGGGCTATGGACTGTCGCAGCATCCTGTGCCATGCGAGCAGCGGCGATTCGAGCGGCATGTCGCTGGACGCGGCTTTTGCGACTGAACTGGTTCACAAAATCAATCAGCCACGGCGTGAACCGCTTCATGAAGTACAGTGCATGTGCGGTTGGAGTAATAAGCACCTGACGACGGTTCTTCAGAATCGCTTTGATCGTAATGGCTGCGACTCTTTCCGGTGTCGTACACATCCAGGCCGGGGGAACTGGCACCTGCCGACCATGCGGGCCTTCGGCAGAGGCGTACAACTGAGTCGTCACCGGGCCGGGACAGATCGCCGAAACACCGACACCACGCCGACCGTATTCCGCACGCAGCGCTTCAGAGAATCCGACGAGCCCGAATTTACTGGTGTGATAGGCCGCAAAGCGACCACCTGCAACCAGTCCTGACACACTGCACATATTCACGATGTGCGGATCAGGCTGCCCCATCATCGCCGGAAGCAGCTCCTGCGTGATCTGAATCGGAGCCAGCAGATTCACCGACATCACTCGGTCCCACTGCGTCTGTGTCATGAACTCCGTCTGTCCGTAATAGGCCACCCCCGCATTATTGACGAGCAGGTCGATACCTCCTGTCGTTCGAAGAGCCTCATGAATGCAGCGACTGACGTCCGCCTTGTCACACAAGTCACACTGGCGAATGTGAATCCGCACCTGAGATGCAGCCAGTTCCTGCTCCAGCGACGTCAGTCCTGAAAGATCTCGGTCCACGAGAAACAGGTGACAGCCTTCCTTTGCTAATGACTTCGCCAGCGCTCGACCAATCCCGGAGGCGGCCCCGGTCAGAAATGCCGTTTGATTCTTCAGTGACTTCATCTTCGATGCATCCTGCAGAAAGAACCTCGCAGAGACGTCCGGTCTCTGTGCAAAGTGTCCTCGAATGCGGATCCGCAAACGGATCTCGCCAGCGGCATGTTAGCAAGCTGACCGCCCAGTGAAAACGTGCTTTTCTCCCCCCTTTTCGCGGAACCGACAGCGCAAAATCGCCGCCCATGATGATCGCAGCGGATCATCACCCTGCACAGGCATCTCGACAGATCTTCGGAAGCACCCACATCCCATTCGCGCCTCGCCCCGCATCCGTTCTTCCACGCGAGACCCATCATCCATACACGGTGCGATTTCCGTCGCGACGTCACACCAGAAAGCCGGGCTCGCCCCTTGAGCATCAATACCCACGAACGCCAGCAATTAACAGACTCGCACCGGTGGCCGACGCTTCGAAAACTGACAACAAATGCAGACAGGCCGACTCAATACTGAGCGGCCTGTCCCGTAAGCTCATCAGAAACAGCATCGATGACGACGGGTTACTTCATGAAGAAGTCGGTCGGACCTCGCAGCGTGTAATACGGATACTGCACGAGTGCCGGCATTGCATTCTCTGGCGGACGCATCAGGCCATTGGGAACATGGTAAGTGTGGAAGTTACGATGCACCGGGTGAAATGGCAGATTGCAACCCTGATGACCACATCGCTGAGACGGTGGGCATGCATCGCAATTTGGAGCATGCATCATCTGTCCGCCGGGACCGACGGACGACTGGCACATCGGACATCCATCATGCATCATCGGGCCTGACGCCCAAGACTCATGAGGACTCTGGCCTCGCATGACCGGAGACGTTGACGTGCAACCGGTGACAAAGACTCCAATCGCCCCCGAAAGCAGTACGGACACAATGTGACGCATTGAATGATCTCCCTTGATTTCCCCCGAAAGCCGGCGTCGTTCGATGGCTCATGCAGCACGAACGTGGCAGCTCTTTCTCATCGGTCATGCCCCGCGATGCGGTCGATCGCCGAATTGAGAACCTCTCTGAGAATCGTTATCGGCAGATCGACCGGTCAATCGTGCAAAATCCCTACAAATCCTCCCATGTTCAGGCAGGAAGGATGGATGGTCTTGCGAAAAAGGAAGGTCCAAAATACAGTTTGGCTTCGCAACTGGATGACTTCAAAGCACCGTTCATCGGTTTGCAAGTGTCGATCTGACAAGCAGTTGCGAATAATCGACTGAGGCGTCAAAGGGAGTAGAAACGTGCATATTGCCGCATCAACGCGAAGTCTCTGGGATTTGGCGTTCCCGGCAGCCTGCCTGCAGATTCAGGAACTCGGATTCGACAAGGTTGAGATCTGGCTGAATGAAGACTTCGACCAACTGAAGCCGTCTCAGGTCGCTCGAGACCCTGAAACGGCCGCAGGTCTGATGCGGGAAGCAAGTCGACTGACCGGCGCGGCTGTGTTCCTCGAGAGCGAGGTGGATCTGCCGACATTTGCAGGCGTCGTTCGCTTTGCCAAGTTTCTGCGGATTGCTCAATTAACGATTCTGGCGTCCCCAAAGGGAACACCGTTCAATACCGAGATTGATCGTCTGCGAGAACGCAATGCGGCCTGTCAGCAGGAGGGAATCAGGCTGTCGATTCTGACGAAGTCGGGCACGCTGGCTGATGATCCTCATACCGCCGTGGAATTGTGTCAGTCTGTCAAAGGACTCGGCATCACACTGGATCCAAGCTACTTCATCTGTCGTCCGAATGGGCCAATTGATTTTGAAGTCGTATTCCCATACGTCCTGCATCTGCATCTTCGGGATACGTCCCCGAAAGAGCTGCAGGTGCTTGGTGGACTGGGCGAAGTCGACTTTAACAAGATCGTCAATTCACTCCGCAATCAGAATTTCGCAAGATCCATGAGCATCGATCTGCTGCCCCATACAATGGAAGGCGAAGATCGACTCAGAGAAATGCGAAAGCTGCGGTTACTGATGGTCAGCCTCCTCTGAAGCCCGTCCTGAGTCAGCTGAGGCGAATGACTCGCCAATGATCTTTACGAGAACTTTTTTGGCGCGTTGACCATCAAATTCTCCGTAAAAGATTTGTTCCCATGGGCCGAAATCAAGCCGTCCCTTTGTGACGGCCACGACGACTTCTCGTCCCATGATCTGACGCTTCATATGAGCGTCCGCGTTGTCCTCACCCGTTCGATTGTGTGCATATCGCTGCGGTGAAGCATCAAAAGGCGCAAGCTGTTCAAGCCACTCTCGGTAGTCCTGATGCAGGCCGGGTTCGTCATCATTGATGAAGACTGACGCTGTAATATGCATCGCATTGCACAGCAGCAGTCCCTCCTGAATCCCACTGGACTTCACGAGATCTTCAATCAGCGGCGTGATGTTCAGGAAGCCCATGCGGTGCGGGATGTGGAACGTCAGATATTTGGTCAAAGATTTCATCGGGCCCTGCTCATCGGTCTTCGAGTGCATTTCCGTTCCGCTGAATGCCGCGTGCCGGAGACTCTCCCATCGAACGCGATGCAGGCGTCAATCGAAAGCGCGGTGCCGCAGCATAGCCTGAAGGTCATCTTATTGCATCCTGCGACGGCTTACTCGGTCGAAACCGACGACAATGGACTGACTTCAAAATCCGTTGGGTTGACCCAATTGGCTCTGGGACGGTCATCGGGCCGTTGCGCGTTCATGTATCGCTCGTAAAAACCACTTCCGTTTGTGGGTTCATACCCGTCAAACACATGGCCTTCACCCAGCATGCGTGGGTCATTCTGGCTGGTCAGAATGGCGTCCATTCGGTCGCGAAGCCTGCTCTTCAGAGAGTTCAGAGCAGAGTTCGACGCGACGTTTCGGACACAGTCGGGGTCGTCAGAAAGTCGATACAATTCTTCTGTCGGCCGCATTCCGAAATTGAGCCTCCAGAAGGGATCACTTCGATCCGTTCGACCGAGCTGCAGAATCAGCGTTTTGCTGGGACTACCGTCCGTATCGAGATAACCGGTTTCCGGATTCCCTGCCGGCCACCGCGAGGGCTCGTCATTCCGCAGGTAGAGGAAATCTCGAGTGATCATGCCTCGGATCGGATAGCCGCCGTTTTGAGGACGGCCAACGTCTGTACGCTCTTTTCCAACCAGCACATGATCACGCTCCGGCTGCACCTGGCCCTGCCGATCGCTCTCAAAAATGGGTCGCAGTGACCTTCCGGTGATCGGCCGCATTCCGGAGTTCCTCGGATCGATGC
>JBKDRW010000447.1:0-25045 GCA_046341255.1 Planctomycetota bacterium | reverse complement strand
CCCTCGGTCGTCGAACAGCTTGCCTGGAACTCGCTCGTCGCCAGGTTCCGGAAAGCTCGAGATCATACGCTTCAGATGGTCTCAGAACGACTCTTTCGTTCAAGGATTGACTGAATTCCTGTTCCCTGAAAGCAAACGGTTTCCCTTTCCCGAAGCGAAATGGCAAAATAGACGTTCGCTGGTCGTTTTGGCACCTCAGAGTCGGGACCGTCTCATTGTGATTCCCGGGATTCGCTCGAATCGATCTGTGAAATTGATGGCAGGCTGGCCGTCGAGATACGGAGCCTGCCCGGCTTCCATCACCTTCCGCCCGCTGGACGTTTTATGTCCTCGCGAATTCCTGTATCCCACGACCATCGTCGGTTTCTGGTCCCGCTCACACATGCCGGCCGACATCTGCTTGACCGTCGAGACTTCCTGTCTCAGACCGTCAATTCGCTCAGCGCTGTTGCATTCACGGCGCTGCTGAATGAGCAGCAACTGCTTTCCGCAGAGAACCGTGAGGCCGCACCGCAGATTGATCCAAATCGTCCGCATTCCGCGAGGCACGGACACCACGAAGCAAAAGCAAAAAACGTCCTTGTCATTTTTTGCGCTGGCGCGTGCAGTCAACTGGAGACATGGGATTATAAGCCGGAATTGGCGAGGCGAGATGGTCAGCCGATGCCCGGTGGCCCGGCGGTGACGTTTCAGGGGCCTGCGGGAAACCTCGCCAGGCCTCAGTACCGATTTCGTCCCTATGGCGAAACGGGGAAGATGGTGTCGGACATGATTCCGCACCTCGCGGAACTGGTTGACGACTTCGCGTTCGTGCACACACTGACCAGTAAAACGAATACTCATGGACCGGCCGAGAACTTTCTCTCCACGGGATTTGTTCAGGATGGATTTCCAAGCATCGGAGCATGGGTGACGTACGCGCTGGGTTCGGAGAATCACGACCTGCCGGCGTTTGTGGCGATTCCCGATCCTCGTGGCATTCCTCAGGCCAGTGTCAATAACTGGGGCCCTGGATTTCTTCCTGCCGTTTTTCAGGGGACATCTTTCAGTACAACGCAGCCCATCAGCAACCTCAGGCCTCCAGCAGGCATTTCGCAGCAGGCCGATGTCGCTGCTAAAGACCTGCTGCGACGATTGAATGCGGACCATCTTCGACACAATCCGGATGACACGGATCTGGCCGCGCGAATCGCAAGTTACGAACTGGCCGCCAGAATGCAGCTGTCGGTTCCCGAAATCAGCGATCTGAATTCCGAGCCGGATCATGTTCTGAAGATGTACGGTGCTGATGATCCTTCCGATCCCATTCGTCAGGCGTATGCTCGCAACTGCATTCTGTCCCGGCGATTGATCGAGAAAGGCGTGCGGTTCGTTCAGCTCTTCAATGGAGCGTATGCCAGTGCTGGGCGATTGAACTGGGATGGACACTCCGCACTTCGCGAGCAGTACGACATTCACGGTCGGATCATGGATCAGCCATCGGCTGCGCTGATTCGCGACCTGCGTCAGAGGGGGCTTCTGGAAAATACGCTGGTTGTATGGTGTACCGAGTTTGGGCGTATGCCCATGTTTCAGAAAGGGGCATTTGGCAGGGATCACAATCCGAATGGATTTACGGCAGTACTGGCTGGAGCCGGAATTCGAAGGGGCGTCTCGCATGGGGTGACCGACGAGCTGGGGTTCAAGGCGGTCGAAAACGTTCTCTCAATTCACGATCTGAATGCAACGATTCTGCATCTCCTTGGGATCGATCACACGCGGCTGACCTATCAGCACAACGGAATCGATCGGCGATTGACCGACGTGCACGGTCATGTCATTTCTGAGATCCTGGCAACGGGTTGACCACGAGTGACAACCGATCGAATTCAGATGCATTTGAAGCCGTGTGCAGTCCATGTTCCGCAGCCTGATGCCTGTTGTTGTTTTTCATGCTGACCGCCTGTGAAACTGCTGGAGTTTTATTCACGGGAGTGTCATGTTCCTGATGTTTGCTTCAAAAACATCCTGAATCCCCGTTCGAACCAGCAGATTTTCGTTCAGATGAGAGAGCAGTCGTGAATTCTCATGGCCGGCAAGCGATGGGGAAGCCGGCTCTCTGTCAGGATTGCTGATCAGCGAAGCCCGTTCTGACAGTATGATTCGAGCTCGGTCGAGGTGTATACTTTCGATCCTTCCGGACAAGATGCATCCCATCTCAAGCCATTTCGAGCCAATGCTCGAAGCCTGCCTGGAGCAATTTCCATGCTTCGATTTCCGACCTGCGAGCATCGTCGTCACTTCCTTGGTCAGACCGGCCTTGGTCTCGGCAGCATGGCCCTCGCCGATCTGTTGATGCGCGACGGACAACTCCACGCGGATGACGAGGGGACTCGGCCGGGAGATCGAGGTGTGCTGGAAGAACCGCATTTTGCACCCAAAGCAAAGCGCATCATCTATCTGTTCATGTCCGGTGGTCCATCGCACCTTGATCTGCTGGACTATAAGCCCGTCCTGAATCAGCGAAACGGCGAACAGCTGCCGGATTCAGTTCGAGGTGGTCAGCGGCTGACAGGAATGTCGGGCAACCAGTCATCAATCCCGCTCGTTGGTTCGCCCTTCAGATTTTCTCAGCATGGTCGGGGCGGAGCGTGGTTCAGCGAACTGCTGCCCCATACGGCATCGATCGCTGACGATCTGTGTGTCATCAATTCCATGTACACGGAAGCCATCAATCATGGCCCGGGGGTGACCTTGTTTCAGACCGGATCGCAGATCGCCGGTCGTCCCAGCATGGGCGCGTGGCTGAGTTACGGGCTTGGCCAGGATAATGCCGACCTTCCGTCATTTGTTGTACTGATCACGAAAGACAAGGGCGGTCAGCCACTTGGCGCGCATCTCTGGGGCAGTGGGTTTCTTCCCACAAAGCATCAGGGTGTGCTCTTTCGTGCTGCAAAGGATCCCGTGCTTTATCTGGGAAATCCTGCCGGAGTCAGTTCGGAAAGCCGCAGAATGCTGCTGGATCGCCTGAAGGAGCTGCATGAACACCAGCTGTCGAAAACTCCGGATGCTGAGATTCAGAACCGGATTGATCACTACGAGATGGCCTACTCGATGCAGTCCAGCGTTCCGGATGTGACGGACATCTCAGCGGAGCCGCAATCGGTGCTGGATGAGTATGGTCCTGACGTGAAGACTCCGGGCACCTTTGCTGCAAATTGCCTGCAGGCCCGGCGTCTGGCTGAGCGAGGTGTTCGCTTCATTCAGTTGTATCATCAGGACTGGGATCATCATGGTGGGTTGCCGGGGGCTTTGCCCGCGTTGTGTCGTGAAACCGATCGGCCTGCCGCAGCGCTCGTCAGAGATCTGAAACGCCGCGGATTGCTTGAGGATACGCTCGTTGTCTGGGGCGGCGAGTTTGGCCGAACAAATTATTGTCAGGGTAAGATTTCAGCCAACTTCGGCCGTGATCATCATCCGCGATGTTTCAGTGTCTGGGTTGCCGGCGGCGGGATCAAAGGCGGTTCTGTGTATGGTGAGACGTGTGAGTTTGGATACAACATCGCTCGCAATGGCATGCATATCCACGACCTGCAGGCAACTCTTCTGCACCTGCTGGGAATCGATCACGAACGTCTCACATACAAATTCCAGGGTCGCCGCTACCGCCTGACTGATGTTCATGGTCACTCGGTCGAGGACATCATTGCATAGACCAGATCGCTTTCAGAGCAGGACAGAACCCGAGAGAAAACAGCGCCGCTTTCGCCGAGGTCCTGAAGTCTGTCGGCTTGCGAAGCATTCGTTGTCAACGGGATGGAGTGATGTGCTGGATGATGCTGTCATCGCACGTCTGGACGGATACGGAATCCTTCTGAAAGATGTGTCACAGTTCATTCAGCGGGAGAAGATCGTCCAGACATCGCTCGGCGGCCAGACGTGCTGCAGCGAAGGCTGGTGCGCAGTCACTGACATTTCGAACAAACATGTTTGAGAGTGAACAAACTCCGGCAACGGCTGATTCATCAATCCGTTCAAGTGCCTTTTCTCCCAGCCATGCTCCGCTGCCGCTGATCAGGATTCTTGGGGCTGGCGTGCCGGATTTCGTACTTCCAGCTCCTTCTGCAGCAAGAGTCTGGAGGTAATAGAGTCGATTTTCGATTGCATCGAGGATCTGATTCAACTGCTCTGATGCGATGTACTCGGCCATCGTTCGCAGCTGCTCTTCGGAAAGATCGGTTCCATCACAG
Organism: Planctomycetota bacterium; assembly: GCA_046341255.1. Classification (GTDB taxonomy): domain Bacteria; phylum Planctomycetota; class Planctomycetia; order Planctomycetales; family Planctomycetaceae; genus SXXK01. Next base: position 20,816 of record JBKDRW010000447.1, on the reverse strand, counting down.
CACAGCATGTGGGCAAGTCGATTCATGGCCGCTGAACGTGTTGCCGGACGACCGTCCGCGGTTGCTGTGTCGTTTGGGTTTTCCGGAAGATCACCGACGATCAGATGGACATCGAGTGACGTCGCAAACAACTCGGCAGCGATCGGAACCATTTCCTCGCTGCCATCTGCATCGACGAGCGGAACTTCGCGGACGATCGCACAGACGGGGGTCCGTCGTACGCCCGTGTAGATCAGTTCGTGTTGCCGAAGACGCTCCAGATCGCTGAGTCCCTGAGGCTGCGGAGTTCCATTCAGGATGGGGATCAGGTCTACGGTGGTTGAACCAATGTCAATCAGTAACGCTGGCCCCTGAGGAGCCGCACGAGCAGCCCAGGTGGCGAGCGCGTGCCAATTGGACGCGGCCGCAAGCTGTGGCAGTTCGATGGCATCTTCAGGCTCGGCGAATTCACCTGACGTGAGCCAGATGCGAACGATGAAATCGGAAAAAACGTCTCGAGCCGCGGTGACAATGAAGTCAACCCCCTCCGCCCTCGATGCAAAACAGTCGGCCAGTTCCGCAGTCATCACGATGGCAATCACATCGGGAACCGGGCAGAGTTGCTGGCGGAGACTGTTTAACTGGCTGGAAAGCTCATCACGTCGCTTCCACATTTCAAACGGGACGCTGCATGACAGGCCATCTGAAGTTGCGGCCTTGATGTTGGCTCCGCCGATATCAAATCCCAAAACCTGCACGTGAAGACTTTCCAGAACGAATTCTCAGTTCGACAGTTTATAAAGATGTTTATCGCTGCGAACGTAAAGAGCTCCGTCAGCCGCGGCCGGACTGCACATAATGCGTTCCGTCAGGTCCAGCTCTGAAACAATCCGCCCCTTGTCCGCTTCAGGCCGGACGACGAACGCAACCCCCTGTTCGTTGAACGCATACAGGTGTCCGTTGGCGGCAATCGGCGTGCTGCTGAACTTACCGCGGAGGCGCAGCTGCCAGACGCGAGTGCCAGACTCGAGGCTGCCCGCTGATAGAACTCCAGCGCTATTCATAACGTACGCCATGCCGTTATCCACCACAGGGCTGGATGTGGCCGGCGCGAGTTCCGAAGCATTCCACAATTCCCTGAACTCGGTGGCTTTCGGCTGAATGGCTGTTAGTCCGTTGGACGGGATCACCACGGCACCATCCTTCACCGTGGCCGACGGGATTGTGGACGCGCCTTTCTCATAGTTCCATGCGACCTTCCCGGTCTCGGGATCCACTGCGGTCAGACCTTTGGATGACTGCAGCAGAGCCAATGCCGGACCCTCGTTGGTTGCCGGGAAGATCGTCGGGGAAGTCCAGTTGGCGGCCCGTGGGCGTTCGATCTGCCATCGAGTTTCCCCGGACACCACATCGACTCCACAGGCGAAGGCTTCTGCGTCGCTCTCCACCTGGACGATAATGGTTTTCCCGATCACGACAGGTGAAGACGACATCCCGAGACTGTTGCTTGCATTTGGAAATTCGGCCCCCAGTCCTCGGAACCACTGCAACTCACCTTTGAGATTCAGGCAGACAAGATCATTGCTGGAGAAAAACGCGAAAACCCGTTCGCCATCGCTGGCCATAGTTGGAGTGGCATTGCTCATCGTCTCATAGCACATCGTCCGGCCCATGGCGTAGAACTGACGTTCCCACACCATCTTTCCCGAAGAGGTTTCAAGACACAAGATGTGCAGTCGATCGTCATCGTGACCGGAACTTGATGAGACGAAAACTTTGTCTCCGACGATGATAGGTCCCGATAAACCGGATCCCGGCAGCTCTGTCTTCCAGGCGATGGAGCTGCCACTCAGTTCGGTCGGAAGTGTTTCACCAGAGGCCACCGAGTTTGCTTCGTTGCCACGAAACTGTCGCCAGTCACCGGCAGCCAGTGGCGTCGCGAACAGAAAACCATAGAAACAGCTGCAAAGGATGACGCTTTGGACCAGAGTTCGAATCTTCATTGCACAACTCCTTCGCTCGAAATTGCAGATGCGGTCCTCGGTGCTGGCAGAATCCCGGCTCCGGTTGCATCACAGATTCGCAGTTGAATCTGATAATCCTGAGCCCATTCCTGAGTCTGCTCGTTCTGACAGAGCTTCAGGACGATTGCGTTCGCGCCTGCCTTCAGCTGAACCGGGACGCGATACTGATCCATCTCAGAACTACGATGATACTCTTCGCGTTCGAAGACCTTTTGGCCATTGACCCAAAGCTTCCATGCGTTTGGTGTTCCGAGTCGGATCTCGGCATTCTGAGCCTGCTGGCTGTTCCAGGTCGTCGACAAGTACATCAACGAGCCTTTGTAGTTCTGAATCTGCTTTGCGATGTCCACCACGCCGAAATCATCTTCGGTCCTGATATCAGCCCACCTGACCTTGCCGAGCTGACCATCGTACTCAGTCTGCAGGCTGACTCCGGATGATGAAATCGCTTCGTTTTCCGGAGCATATGCGACCGCGAATCCCTTTTCGTCTTTGTTGTCAAATGGTCCCGCGACCTGCCACGAATTGATGAAGCCAAAGTGTTTCTGGATGTCAACCGTCTCGCCATTCTTCCGAAGAGCTTCAGCAATCGTTTTGACCTGATCTTCGTGTACTGCTCCGGCGAGTGCTTTACGGTAGCTTTCAACGGCCCTGGCAGCATCCTGCTGGGCGGCGGCTTCCGTGATGAGCATCGTGACCGCATCGCGTCGAAACTCGGCGCTGGGATCGAGCAGCATTCCGGGAATCAGCCTCGCTTCCGCAGCCGGATCTGCGGACTTCAGAGTTTCGTACGCCAGACGACGAGCAATCGGAGACTGGCTGATATCTTTTGTAAACGATTCAAGAGCCGCGAGGGGCAGTTTGCGATCACGGGCCTTCAGTCTGGCAATATTTTCGTCAAACGCATTCCGAAGCCAATTCGCCCCCAGTCGATTGGTTGCAGAAAATCCCTGCAGCGTTGGAATCAACGCGGATTCACCAGCAGCGGCAATTTCAAGAACGGCTTGTCGAGCGACTTCGGTACCTTTCCCGCCCGGGACCATCTTTTGAAGCGTGTCAATGGCCTGCTGCACATCACTGGCATGTAATGGGAAACAGCTGGAAACCGTCAGAACGATGAGAAAGCTCTGTCGGACAAGCGAGGGAATAAACATGCGATTCTCCGCATCGAAACAAGAGAATGATACTCACAGCGGGAGCGTCAGGAGACCGTCTGGTCAGGTCAGACATCGTTTACGGGCAGAAACGCGCCGCAGCATGGTTCTATCGTGCTTCAGACAAAAACTCCAGCGGTGAGCCGCATCAGAACGACAATGCTGCTGACTCCGGAATCTGCAGGAGACTGTTGTTTCGATTGCGACAGCCGAACGCGGATTCGGAACAAAGTTTTCTGTTGTCCCCGCAAGAACTGCGATGGCGCCCTGATGAAGAATTGTCAGCTTCCGGCAAGTGGCAGGATGAGTGGTTCGGGAATCTCGGGTTTGAAGGCGTCTGCCCGAACCATTAAAACTCGTGAATGTTCACTGACTGTCCTGCAACGCGACTTCTCGTAGCAGCCGCGGAATGATGCCAGGCGGGATTTTTCCAGCAAGAATGAGTTATGATTCAGGTACAGCTTCCAGACGGGAATATCATTGAACTTTCCGACTCCGCTTCTGCTCTGGACGTCGCCGCTGGTATCGGCGAGCGTCTGGCAAAGGCGACGATCGCAGCCAGCATTCAAGGAACGATCGTCGATTCCATGAGGTCCCTCGCCGACCTGACAGATCTGCGGCCAGTACCGCTGAAGCTGATCACCGAACGAGATGCTGAAGCACTGGGAGTGATGCGGCACAGTTGTGCCCACGTCATGGCCCGCGCGGTGATGCGATTATTTCCGGGTGTCGGACTGGCCTTTGGCCCAACGACCGGGCATGGTTTCTATTATGACTTTGATCTGAAGACACCGATCAGCGAAGAAGACTTTCCGCGGATCGAAGCCGAGATGCAGAAGATCATCGACGCCGCCGAGCCGTTCGAGCGTTTTGAAGCTTCGCGTGATGAAGCCATTCGGCTTTGCAGCGACCTGAAGCAGACACTGAAAACGGAGCACATTCAGACCGGTCTGGCTGAGCATGCGACTCTGAGCTTTTATCGACAGGGCGAATTCATTGATCTGTGTCGCGGTCCGCATATTCCTCATGCGGGAAAGATCAAGGCGTTCAAGCTGACCAACGTGGCGGGCTCGTACTGGAAAGGCAACGCGGCCGGCAGGCAGCTGCAGCGGCTCTACGGCATCGCGTTTTTTGACAAGAAAGACATGAAGGCCCATCTGGAGCAGATAGAAGAAGCGAAGAAACGCGATCATCGAGTACTTGGGAAGAAGCTTGGCCTGTTCGCGTTCACGAACGAAGTCGGACCGGGTATGTGCCTGTGGCTGCCAAAAGGGGCGACGATTCGTGCGACGCTGGAGGAATTCATCAAGGCAGAATTGCTGCGACGTGGCTACCAGCCCGTTTATTCGCCGCATATCGGTCGAGTCGAAATGTACGAAACGAGCGGACATTTCCCTTACTATCGCGATTCGCAGTTCGCTCCGATTTTCATGAATTCGGCCGGGCAGCTGATTGACCATTGGATTCGATGTCTCGATCCGAAGGAGGAAGAGCTGACTGCTCCGACTCCAGAAGTCGAACGGAAGCTGCTGGATGCTGCGAAGGTCCTCGGTTTCGACGACAAAGAGTTTCCGATCAACGGTTCGAACGAACAGAAGCGCGAGGCACTGCGACGCTGGGAGAAAACGCAGGAACGCTTCCTGCTCAAGCCCATGAATTGTCCGCATCACGTGCAGATGTACAAGTCAGCGCCACGGAGCTATCGCGATCTTCCGGTGCGACTCGCTGAATTCGGTACCGTCTATCGTTACGAACAATCTGGCGAACTGAACGGTCTGCTGCGTGTTCGCGGATTGACGCAGGACGACGCGCATCTGTTCTGCACACCGGAGCAGGTTGAGCACGAGTTCAAGGAAACACTTGGACTTGTGAAGTTCGTTCTGGATGCGGTCGGGCTGAGCGATTATCGCGTCCAGTTGTCGACTCGCGATCCGAACAGCGACAAGTATGTTGGCAGCGACGAACTCTGGAACAGTGCGGAGAGCATTCTCCGAAAGGTCTTGATGGAAGAGGGCATGCCGGTCGTGGAGTCGCCCGGAGATGCGGCATTTTATGGCCCGAAAACGGACTTCATGGTGAAGGATTGTCTGGGGCGTGAATGGCAGCTCGGAACGGTGCAGCTTGACTACAATCTTCCAAATCGTTTCGAACTTGAGTACACCGGTGCGGACAACAAGCCGCATCGCCCCGTGATGATCCACCGCGCGCCGTTCGGTTCCATGGAACGGTTCACCGGTGTGCTGATTGAACATTTCGCAGGTGCGTTTCCATTATGGCTGGCTCCGGAGCAGATCCGCGTTCTGCCTCTGAGTGAGAAGTCGGATGACTATGCGACCGAAGTGGCCAACAAGCTTCGGTCAGCGGGATTCCGAGTATCTACGGATCTGCAGAGTGCTCGAGTTCAGGCCAAGATTCGCGAAGCTCAGATGGATCTGATTCCCTACATGCTGGTGGTCGGACCAAAGGAGCAGGAAACAAACTCGGTCAACATCCGTTGTCGTATCGATGGGGAACTCGGCGTTATGACCCTTGACGCGGCCATTGCAAGACTCACTGACGAGCGGGATCGACGTACGATCCGTCAGGTCGCGAGGCCCGCCTCGATTGCACCACTCTCCCAGGGCAGCAGCGACGCGCAGAATGAGTACTGACGGGCTTTTCTGCCAGTCTCGAACAGTCTTTGAAATTGCCGGAAAATTCTTCGGTCAATCTCTCCGAAAAGATCTTCTGGGCAGGTTGTCTGGATGCAGATGCCCTGCCATGAACACTGCCGTTGCGGGGAGTCAACCGTGTGACTGATGCAACGAGGCATCATGAATCTGAGACGACATTCTGTCCGTCTCTTCGCGACTGGCCGTGATGCCAGAAAAGTCGTCCTTTCGCAGGCTTTTTGACAGTGTGGAACTGTACATCGAACCCGGACAGCATGAGCGTTTTTTGAGCACGAGCGAAGTTCTTCGTCTGAAGCGTACTGATGAGAATGAGTGAAAACTCGAAGTGATGCTGAGTTTGGAAGCTGGGAGAGCCCTCGGAAAGCAGTTAAAATTCACGGTGAGTCTCAGACAGACCGTGCCCTGTGCATGGGGCTTCTATTCGAATACCGGCATCCCTGATGGTGTCGCAGCGACAAACAAGTGCCGCGGTGTTCAGGTTGCCAACGGCCTGCCGGATGACAGGCAGACAGACTTCGAGCGCATGAAGTCATGAATTGGATGGAATGAGAACAGCAGACTGGATCGTGGCCGGAGGTTTTCTTGGCGTGATGGTGATCATCGCGATCAGGATGGCATCCCGTGTCAATTCGACGGATGATTATTTCACAGCGGGTCGGCGGGTGAAACGCTGGTTGTTGATCCTGTTTGCTTTCGGATCAGGAACATCCAGTGATACGCAATCTTCTGTGATGGCGGGAACATGGCGATCGGGGCTGTCGGGGCTCTGGTGGCAATTCCTCTGGCTGCCGATTACGCCGTTCTACTGGATCGTTGCTCCATTGCTGCGACGCATGCGAGCCGTCACGACGGCAGATTTCTTTGAAATGCGATTTGGTTCTGCAGCAGCTGCTCTGTACTCCGCTTATGGCATGGTCATTTCGGTGGTGCTCATGGCAGGCATTCTGTTTGGCAGCGCGCGGTTGCTGGACACGCTGACGGATCCTTTCCTGACTCAACTTGCACAGGTTCTGAATCTTCAGATTCCGGTGGTGGATCTGTCCGTCGCATTGTCTCCGCCGGCACCTGATCGACCACCTATCATCGTCTGGAGATTTCTGGCAGGAGAAAACCTTGCGGCCTGCTGTCTTGCTTTGTTGATGATTCTGATTGCCGGGCTCGGGGGGCTCGGTGCAACGATTCTGATTGATGGCGTTCAGGGGCTCCTGCGGATCGGTCTGACGGTTCTTTTTTTTCCGATGCTGTATCATCAGATCGGAGGTCTCGGTGCCGTTCGGCTGCAGGAAGCTCTGAAGCCCGGCATGCTGGATTTCGTTGCGACGTCCGGTGCTGTTGTTCAGGGAGATCATGAGCCCTTTACTCCTTTTTATCTCACAACACTGGCCATTGCTGCATTAGCCGGAGTCATCGTTCAGCCGCATGTGTTTGCCATCTGCAGCGCAGGACAGACGGAACTTGACGCGCGGATCGGCTTCACCTTCGGCAACCTGCTGAAGCGAGTCTTTGCTGTTGTCTGGGCCTTCATGGCATTGATTGCGATCTGCTGGTATCTCGGTCCGAAGAGTCCGCTGGATTCGCCACAGGCATCGGCAGAGCAAAAACTGCTGGCCGCCGAACTGCGACTGGTTGCTTCCGGTCAACTGCAGGAGCAGACGCCAGATCGCGTTGAGAGCCTGCAGTCCACCAATCTGGAATTCTCCGATCGATTGTTCGGTCGAATCTGTCGGGATCTGCTGCAGTCACTGCCTGCCGGTGTATTCGGGCTGTCTGTATCGCTGGTTCTGCTCGTGGTGATCAGTCACTGCGGTACGCAGATGGTGGTTGGAAGCGGGCTGTTTGCGAACTCTTTGTATCGTCACCACATTGCTCCCGGGCGATCTTCGGGACATTATCTCGCTGTGGGGCGTCTGTGCGGTCCGATTCTGGTTTTCACAGCCTTATTGCTGCAGACCACTTTTACTGATCTGACAGACGTTCTGAAGCTCGTTATCAAGACGCCTGCCGTCATTGGTATGAGCATGTGGATGGGACTTGTCTGGACTCGATGGAACTCAGCCGCCGTGTGGGCGACCACGCTGGCATCTGCGGGTCTCGGAGTTCTGTGTGGTTTTTATCCGGAAGAAGTGCAACGAAGTCTTCCGGGGTTATCGGATATCATGTTCACTCATGACGGCGGGAAGCTGATCATGTTTGATGCATGGAAGATCATTCTGATTCTGGCTGGGGGGTTATTCTGCGGTATTGTCGCTGCTCTGCTGACAGATCCGCAGGCAGAGGATCAGCTGGAGCAGTTTTACAAAATGCTGCGAACTCCGGTGGCGCCGGATGAGTTCCAGTATGCCGACCAGTACATCCCGCCGGAAACCGGACCTCTGGCGCCTGCTGTGTCTTTCCTTGGGTTTCAGTTTCCGGGCCCGACTCGAAGCGGCACGCTTGGATTTATCGTCGCATGGCTGGTTGTCGCTGCGATGGTGTTTGTGACCAAATGGGCTTCGCTTCGTCTTTGAGGATCGGCGAGATGGCTCGTCTGTATCTGCTGATTGATGGCTACAATCTGATGCACGCAGACGGCCTCGGCAGCAGGCCTGAAAGCAGATCTCAGGCGGAGCACAATCGCGCAGAGTTCCTGCGACGACTTCTGCGGAAACTGAATCCGGATCTGCATTCGGATACGGTGATTATCTTTGACGGGACTGCTGCCGAAGGGTTGCTGGTGTCAACGGTCAATCATGGAATCGCGATTCGTTTTGCAGGTCCGCAGTCTGATGCTGACACCGAAATTGAAAAAATGCTCGCCGCTCACAGCAGTCCGAAACAGGTGCTGATTGTGTCCAGCGATCACCGGCTTCACAAAGCAGCTGCTCGGCGCAGGGCAATGGCGATTGACAGTGATGTGTTCTGGGAGTTGATTGAAGATGTCGATGCTGAAGAGTGGCCTTCATCGCTCCATCATTTCAATTCACGGTATGGGGACCATGATCGATCGAGGCCGATAGATCCGCAGGAGATCGAACTGCCGGACGATTTTCTGGATTTTGATGGTCGGTGAATGTTTCGGAGTTGAGGCTCAGTCCGCCCCAACTCGGTGTCCCGTTCCTGAACTCTGTGCCCTGCTTCCCCGAGGCTTTCCGCGAGACGAAGCTGTCGAAATCGACAGGCCGGACCCGATTGCGCACGGAATTGCTCAGGATTTCGGCAGATTCTGCTGCTGCAAACCTATGATACGCTGTGACTTACGTGGATTGAAGCGGTCTTGATTGAATCAATCAGAAGGCCATATAGTGCCGATTCCGGGACGGAACTCAGCGTCCGTCTTCGATCTTCGGGTTACGGTCTGCGAACTGACGAACTCTGCGGTTGAACTTTCGAGCCGATTTTTCTCTGGGCAGCTTCCCCGCGTGGCTTTCATCCAATACTCATCTGATCGAATTGCAACAACGACATCAGTGCGACGGCTGATGATTGTTCTGTCGCTGTCGCTGCTGGCGGGAGTGGGCTGCAAAGGACGATCGATCAAGGTAGAAAACCCGGTGTTCGCAGAAGCCCCGCCGCGCAGGTCTCTGAATAATGATGCTGCGGATGCTGAAGAGTCCCGATTGGCTCAGCAGTCCGATGAGTCCGACGGAACTCGGGTCGAAGTGAATCCGGTCGGGCATTCCAAGCTTGAGCTGGGCGTTCTGACGGGCAGCAGTATCGTGGCTGAAGTGAACGGAAAGCCTGTCTTTGTGGATGATGTCCTTGGTGGCGGTCGACAGATCATTGAAGCGGATCCGCGCCTGAAGGACCATGAACGGCAAGCCGTGATGCAGATGGCGTTGCGCAAACGCCTGCCCAAGTACATTGAAGATGAGCTTGTCATGCAGGCTCTCGAGAAAAAGATTCCGAAGGACAAGCGCGAAGTGATTCGGGAATCGCTGGAGCCTAAGTTCGAAGAGTTTATTGAACAGATCAAGAAGGATAACAAGTTTACCACGGACCAGGAGCTGGAACAGAAACTGTCGGCAGAAGGATCAACGATCAAGTCTCTGCGCGAATTGTTTTTGCGAAGTCAGATGGTGGATGGATACGTCTTCAGTCTTTGCAAGGTGCCCGAAACAATCGATCGGGAAGAACTGCTCGGGTATTACGAAGATCACATCACCGAGTACACACCGATTGAGAAGGTTCGGTACGCTGAAATCGTAATTCGCTTTGCCGAACATGGTGGCGAAGACGGCGCGAAGAAGGCGATGGCCAACGTTGTGAATCAATTGCTGTCAGGCAGGGATTTTGGTGAAGTCGCTCAGGCCATGTCCGATGGATTGTCGTCCGAGCAGCGGGGTGACAAGGGCTGGATTACTCGCGGAGAGCTTTCTGATAAATCCCTGGAAGATATGCTGTTTGAACTGCCCGTTGGTGAAATGACAAAGGTCATCGTTCGCGCGGAACGATACGAAGTATATAAAGTGATCGATCACCGCAAGCCGGAACGAATTCCTTTTCAGACCGTTCAGAAGGAGATCGAAAAGAAACTTCTGAACGAGCGGCGTACCGAAGCCAACGATCAGGTTCGAAAAGAGTTCGTTGCAAAGGCGAACGTCATCACAATTTTTGACAACAGTCCACAGACAAGCGTGACTCCCGTCAGCGGTTCTCAGCCCGTACGAACTCCGTTCTGATGTCCAGCCGATTCCCCGGGGCTTCGGAGAATCCTCCCTGTCGGCCATGAAGATCCAGGTGAAACCGGCGCGTCGGACTGAACGGATGACTGGCGTCTCAGGAATGGCCGACTGGTCTGATGTCGGTGCTTTTTTCGAGGGATAACTCGAAGGGCGGCCCTATGTTTTTGCGAATTGCCGTCATTGTCTGCATTGTCAATTGCTGTGCGATCGCTGATGAAGCCATGTTTCAAGTGGGCAACCTGCCGGCATTGCCTGATACGCCCGGCATTGCGACTCCCTTCGCCGGGATGATTGATGGTGATCTGATCGTGGCTGGTGGCGCGAACTTTCCGGACGCTCCGCCCTGGAAGGGAGGCAAAAAAGTCTGGCATGATCTGATCTATCGCCTGAATGGGCAGGATTGGGAAGTGGCCGGGCGTCTGCAGCGTCCCCTGGCCTACGGCGTGTCAATCCAGACGCCGAAAGGTCTTTTCTGTGCGGGCGGAAGCGATTCCGAACGTCATTATGCAGACGTGTTCTGGCTCACGGTGAAATCCGATAAGATCCGTCAGACGGCAATGCCTTCACTTCCGTTGGCTGTCGCCAATGCGTGCGGAGCCATCGTCGGGGACGTGTTGATCGTCGCGGGTGGAACAGACCGCGCTGATGCCACAGAGGCGATGAATCAGGTCTTTGCGCTCAATCTGAAGGGGCAGCCATGTCGGTGGGAAAGCCTTCCACCCATTCCGGGAACTGGACGCATGCTGTCAGTCGCTGCAGGAACCGATGAAGACTTCTATCTGTTCAGCGGAGCGTCGCTGGAACGTGGCATGGATGGTCAGCCGAAACGCACGTATCTGAAAGAATGTTTCAGATTTCATCTTCGCAGTAAGCAATGGACGCGACTGCCCGACATGCCGGTGGCTACCGTTGCCGCACCATCGCCCGCCGCCGTTATCGACTCGGATCGAATTGTGATTTTTGGCGGCGATGACGGCTCGGCCGTGGGGTTTCAACCCCCAGAACAACATCCCGGCTTTCGCAGCAAAGCCTTGATCCTGAATTTCAGGACCATGACGTGGAGTGAAGCGGATCTGCCATTTTCCAGAGTGACGGTTCCTCTGATTCATGATGGCAGGCGATACATCATCCCGAGTGGGGAAATGAAACCCGGCATCCGATCGCCTGCTGTCTTTGAGGTTCACTTCAACGGGAATTGATCGCAAGGTTCTCGAGGAAACACGAACGCACGGTTCAACATGACATGCATTCATCGTTGTGCGCTGCTGTCTGGAGCCCGAATTCCGAAGATCCCATGGCTGCCGGCCTGCGACATGCACGAACGCCGGTCCTTCGGAACAGAGACTGCACAACTGGGCGGCGGCACCTGCAGTTCTAAATACCATCTCAACGGAATTCTGCAGAGTGTTTTGACGAGCTCTCGCGATGACGGCCCTGCCATGCCGCAAGCCATGGGATGTTTCGGTCGATGACGGAGTCCTGGCAAAGTCTGGACATGGGGTTGCTGTGATGGAACTCCTGCAACTGGACGCGTACCATCTTCAGATCGATCATGTCGGCAGCGATCTCTTTGGCGAGACGCTCGGCATCTTCGAGTTCCTCCCGGGTCCACTGAGCGATTGCGTCGCCGATATCGGATAGATTGCCGGGCAACTGGATGTAACCCAGTTCAACATCGTTCTCAATCCCCTTTTCTTTTACAAGAAGACGATACAGCGGAAGCTGCAGGTCCTTCCATTCCCCTTTGCTCTGATGAGTCAGATTGGGACGTTGAGCGGTCTCGCTGGTCTTGTAGTCCAGAATGCGCCATGCACCGGTCTGTGAGTGCCTGTCAATACGGTCGATCCTCCCCACAAGAGGCACTCGGCGACCTCGGATGTCACTGAAGTCGTCACAGCGGAAATCCTGTTCCGAATGAACGATTCTCCAGCCATTTTTTACCTGCTCGGCCTGCCATTCGGCGAAAGCTTCCAGCCGACTTTCAATCATTCTGAGCTGAACACTGACCGTTGCCGATCGAGTTCTGCCGAATCTTGCCAGAGATAGTTTCTGCAGAACCTGACTCAGGAACGATGAGATCTCCGACGGGTTTTGAGAACCGCGAAGCCTGGATTCTCCGAATTCACTCAGCACGTTGTGCATCAGCGTTCCAAAAACCGCAGCATTCATCTCGCGAACATCGTCCTCGACCGCGGACAGCTTCAGTTCCCTGGACAGAAAATATCGATAAGGGCAATCGAGATAGTCCCGGAACCACGTGACCTTGATTTCTGTGATCGTATCTGGAACGTTCACAGGTCGAGGCACTGCGAAACCACTGAGACGCAGGGGGACAACGGAATCATCCCTGGATCCTTCTGGTGGATCGTATGAAGCAGTCTCCGCCAGCACGACGGGAACTGCATATTCCGGGTCATAGAACCAACGAACCCGTTCTGGTAAAGAATCCACATTGGCCGCAAACCAAAGACGGCTGGGCGTCAGTGGATTGCCCTTCACATCTGTCCGTCCTTTGATCAGTACGACTCGCCTGCGACTGTTGAGAATGGACGTCAGTGCGTAAGCATCTCGTGCGTATCGTCGACGATTATCCGTGAGATTCAGTCGAGTCCGCAGGCTGTTCGGCATGAATGCGTCGGAGTTGATGGATTCAGGCACAAACCCTTCATTGAAACCTGTCATGATCAGAACAGGACTATCATCCAGAGGCAACTCAAGCCAGCCCAGCAGTTCGATCGCTTCATCATTCTGATCGGGGGCGATGGACTGACCGGCGATCTGTTTCAGCAGCAGCTGAACTGCCTGACTGGCCGAACATTCGGGAAGGACCTCCCGCGGGATTCGCTGCAGTTGTTCATTCAGATCCTGCAGATGCGTGATGAATTCCACGATGCCTCGATCCGCGAGGGAATCGCTGTGCAGTTCGCGGTCATGATAAATCGTGGCCAGAACGCGCACGGCCCCCTCGGCCCATTCCGATAAAGGACGCGGTTTTTCCAGCCGACTGGTCAACGATCGTTCCAGAACGTCTGACAGTTCATCGAGAGTTCGCTGACGTGTCTTCATCGCGCCGGGCCGACCGGCGTGCTCATGATGCAGGCGACCGACAGAGGATCCTGCGTCGTCAGCATCCGTTGCATCCGGTACCAGACAACGCGTGAGATCCTCGATCGCCCGACAGACTTCGGCAACGATGGTTCGCTGAGGTGCTGGTCCCAGCATCGCTCCGGGGGTCATCTGCAGATGGGTTGCCACATAATCATCCAGCGCGCTGAGCCAGAAATCTTTCACGGCCCACGCCTCATCATCGGACAGTGATTCTGTCAGATGCGAAAGAATCCATGTGTTCAGATCCGGATGTCGAACAAGATCGCTCAGTGTGGCAAAGTCTGGTGGCAAATCATCTCTGGCCGAAGCGATATGTGTCGCGAGGGCTTCCAGCATTCGATAAGGTCGACTTTCAGACATCACCATGCCGATCGGCCACTGTCCGGCGACGCCCGCGTCTGCCAGAGACTGCATCAGTGCTGGCAACATGTTTTCATCTGCCACGCCGATCGTGATGTCATCTGCTCGGAAGCGACCATCCAGCGCGGCCAGTTCACGCATCGCCGTATGGGCCTGTTCAACAGGGGATCCTGTAATTCGTGTTAAGTGAAGCGGAAGATCCAGAACGCGAGATTCCCAGCGATCGGGATTCACACAGCCGAATTCGTCGAATGCATCCGCTTCAGATTCGGGAGCATGGACCAGGGCAACCACATGATCGGCCACCTGAGCCAGCATCTGCCGGATGGTGCGATTCATATCGACCGTACCGATGAGCAATATCTCGCAGTCGGTGTGACATTCGTTCTGCTGGACGGCGATCAATCGAGCCGCCTGTTGATCCCAAAGACTCAGAGAGTCCATCTGCATGAGATACTCGGACTGAAGCCGACGCAGCGATTTCCATCGTTCTGCTTCCTCGAAATTCCCGAGTTCCGACAGCTTCTCGAAAACTTCATCAAACTCCAGCCCATCCGCAGCAAGTTCGTTGTGCAGCCTTTGAAAAGACTCGCACAATGCCATCCATCCGGTAACGGCATCCTCTGCCGGACGCTGCGGAAGCGCGGCGATGAGCTCCCTCATCGGGACGGAGTACAGCGCTTTCCGCCAGACAAGGAGCTGCGTCAGGTTGTCGGCCAGTTGCTGCCTCTGAGCATACAAGAGTTCCGGCAGCCCGTTGAACGTCACCATCCGAGGCGGCAGCATCGCCGGCCAGCGGTCAGCCGCACGCTGCACAAGCAGTTCCAGCATTCGTCGAGCCGCACGCCGACCCGGAAAAACCAGAATGACGTTCGACAGATCCAGTTGATCTCCGCACGCAAATCGAGAGATCAGGTAATTGACCGCCGAAACAAGGGCTGGCTTGTCCCAGCCAAGGAAGTGACGAGTGATTGCCATTGAAGACTCCATTCCGGTGAGGCCATCAGGCCCTCGTGCCAGAACAATCCACTGAATTGATCTTCGAGACCGCTGGTCGTGGTCGCTTGCCAGTCACACAGGGGACGAACTGGTCTGATCCGGCCCGGACTATGATGGAATTCTGCGCTTCGATTGTCGGTAGAACAGGGGCCACTTACAAGTGGCCGTCGCGGTGGTTGCTGCGGGCCGTGCTATTCCTGTCTGTGTCGGGCCGATGGCTCAAGACAAGTGTTCATTGCTGTACGGATGCAGGCAACGACTGCTGCCGCAACGAATCCATGGAGAAGTGGACGAAAGGGAGTGAAAAAACGCTCATAGGTGTGGTACGTGGCCATAACGGTGAGTGAATTGAGGGTCAGGAGCAGCAGCATGATTTGTGAGATCACCGTCTGACGGCTGATGAAAAGTCCGACAAACATCACAGCGAACAGGATCGTGTGCAGCAGACTGCCACATTCCCAGAGTCGGCTGAGTTTCCACCAGCTCAGCTGAAGTAATCGATCCTTGTTGTTCCGAATCCATCGGCGTGCCGCCTCACCGCAGCGACGCGAATGTTCTTTTTCAAATTCGATGCCTGGCAGATTCGCCACGTCCGAATCTCGCATCATCTGGTCACGGATTTCGTTGGCTGTCTCCGCTGTCCAGCTCCCATGATTCCTCCAGGCAGATTCACTGAAGCCGTCGGCAAGGCCGATGCCCCCCTGAGTGCCGGTTGGCATGACGGCATTCAGAACAATGCAATTTCGGATCCACCACGGCGCTGTCAGTGAAATGCTGGAGACCGCAAACGCGATCAGAATCGCAGCCTGTCGGTAAACGGAAGTGCTTCGGCCCGAACAGCAGCGTGTGCGATACAGAGACCACGCGACAAAGATCCACAAAAACGGATACCAGGCCACGTAAAAGGAACGGATCACCACCAGGCCACTGAGTGTCACGCCACACAGAGCGGCACTGACATACGCAGGTCGGCGCAGAAACGCGTCAAGTGACAGGCAGAAGAGGCAAAAGGCCAGCGTCGCCATGTTTTCTGTCAGGAAGGTCCCGGCAAACTCACGATATCTCGAGTCCGCCGTACACAGCGCGGTCAGCAGAAGTGCAGCCGCAATCGAGAAATGCCTCGCGAAGCAGAATGAGACGATGCCGATCGCACCGGCACTGAACACGCAATTGATGGAACGAACGGCGGCATAGTTCAGCGGACTCAGCCTGTATACGGCGGCGATCAGCCATGGAAAGGCCGGCGGGCGATAAGCCGTCAGCCGGAAATCACCGGGGGAACATCCGGCGACACACTCGTCGACGGGTTGCGGATCGCCTTGTCCCTCCAGAATCGGAAGATCCCGAGGGCAGTAACCATAACCAGATCCTGCGGCTAGATTGTAACCCAGTCGCTCATAGCTATCTTCGTCACCTCCATTAACGGGTGGGGCAGACAGCAGATGTCGTCGATGGCAGTTCCACGTCAGAACGCTCAGTGAAATCAGAGTGGCGATCACTGCTAGAACGAGTGCCTTCCTGGTATCAGTCGGCTGAAGTGCCTCGTCGAGCACTGAAACCATGCGAGATTTCATGGTTCTGCGGCTCCATTCTGCGCGGTGGAAGAATACTCATGCGCCCGAACGAGTTCCACATCCATAAAGCTTCCGAATTGACGGGTGCATGTCATCATCCATCGATCGATGAGACAAGCAGGCTTCCACAGCAACCGGGGAATCAGATTCCACCTCTTCAGCCCACCACTCAACCAGTATCTCAACGGGGTGTGAGGTGTGATACGGTGGATTCGAAGGTCGGGAAACTTCTGCTCAAATAACTGCCGATCTCGAAAAAATACGATCCAAGCCAGTGCCCCGTTGGCGCCGGAGAGAGGACCGCCTGATGGAAAAGACCAGTCGGAAGCATCTGGATTCCACGGTTCATGATGCAGACAGCGATAGATCCATTTTGACAGCAGGCCGGGATACTGGTCCACAATCAGCATGCGTCCCCCTGGCTTCAGGCATCGCTGGCATTCGCTCAAAAAGGACGCCACATCCGGGATGTGGTGCAGAACGTTGAGCATTCCGATGAATCGCAGAGATTCGTCGGCAAACGGCATCCTGGTTGCATCGAAGACAAGATCGACCGAGCGATATGGCAGCACATCGGCCGTGAGCATCTCGGGGATCACATCCCGGACAAAACCCGCGCCGGCACCAAGTTCGATGGCGATTCCATCGGTGGGGCACTGCGCAAGCGTCGATCGATAGCGTTCATAGGTTTCCTCATAAAGCAGTCGCAGGCTGACTTTGCGACGTATGATGTCCGAAATTTCCGATTCACGGGCCGGATCGTCGAGAGGATTCATCGGCGTCGTCCGGGCCGAAGTCGAAAGAACCCATACACGGTCATCCGCAGGAGAAGCCAGCCGTCACGAAAGCGGGAAATGTTGGTGGTACCATACGTTCGTGCACGATAACGCATGGGCAGATCGACGATCCCGAGTGCCAGCTCAGATGCCGCAAAAAGCAGTTCAAAGTCACCGAACGGATCGAAATCACCGAACCTCTGTCGCCACGCGGTCAGTCGTTCGTAATCACGTCGCGCGATCAGCTTTGTGCCGCAGAGACTGTCACCAACGGAAACTCCAAGCACGAAACTCAGAGCTTTGGCAAAGAAGCGATTCCCCAGCAGGTTCAGCGGACGCATGGCTTCACCTTCCATGGGATAAACAAGACGGTTTCCGTTGATGAAGTCGCCGTGTCCGAGTCTCCATGCGTCATAGAAGCGAGGCAGCAGTTCCGGGGGCATGGTCAGATCCGCATCCAGAATTGTCAGCAGATCCCCCGTCGCCCTGGAAAAACCAAGCCGCACGGCATCATTCTTGCCTCGGCCGGTTTGCTGGTACGCCCGCAATGTCATCTGACTGCCAAAGGCGGCAACAAGACGCTGAATTTCTTCCCATGTCCCGTCTGTTGAATTTCCCTCGACAAAAACAACTTCAATATCCGGTGAGGCAAACGATGGCATTCGCTTCAGGGCTGCCTCGAGGTTGCCTTTCTCGTTTCGGGCTGGAATGACAATCGACAGCGACGGTGGCGGATCACTGGCACGTACCGGCCTGAGTACAATGATCCATGTCAATGCCAGCCGCGAAAGAATCGGGATGACTGGCATCACCGTGTTGAAGAGCCAACTGATGATCGGAATATACACCGGCAGATAAAGTGAATACCGCACTCGAGCAAGTTCGAAGCCGGAAAGTCGCAGCAGCGAACGAAGCTCTGTCTCGGTTATAAACGTTTCAGGGATCACTCCGCGGCGAAGTCCAAAAAATGTGATCAGCCGAAACAGCCATCGCATGTACGGTGAATACAGCACCGCGAAAACCCGATCACATCGCCCGATTCTCGAGCGAAGCTGGTCCAGAAACCCCTGAATGTCGTCCGTTGAGTTGAAATTGCCATTCAGCAGAATGGCGACTCGGCGATCATCATGTGCAGCCCCCTTCTGCACTGCCAGTTGCTCAGGAGTGGCGAGACATCGCTTGACCGGAGCGTCAATCAGCTTCAGCAGCAATCCATCTTCATGGGGCAATGGCGAGACCTGAATCAATTCATCACAAAACCGAGTCGTGGCGGAAATCTCCGCTGCGAGATGACGATAGGCGAATACTCGCATCCAGCCGGCCGTTGCTGATTGTTCAGCGGACTTCGGCGATAATGGATTCATGCGATTGACTCAGAATGACAATTCAGCGCTGAGCGGAACGGGAACCGTCCAGTTTGAAATCCGTGGGTGGTTCGGTCAACAGTCTTCAGTGTCAATCGGACCTGAAAGCCGTAAACCAAACCCAGCCAAGTTGATGTCTGACGTCATCGAGACGGAGTCAGATTGTTCGTCGAACACAGGCTCAGCCATGGTCACTTTTGAGAGATTCCCGGCAGCCGATCGAACTCAATGGCAGGTCCATCCACTGAGGAGGATTCCCGTTCGAAGACTGTTCCTGGCTTTTCCGATTCGGCAAAAAAACCGCAGTTGCGAAGATAGAACGAGTTGCCGTCAGCGCCTCCGGTGAAGTCGAGACGATGTCCCCCGCCGCCCGTGGCATCGACGGAGAATCGCGCCGAAAGGATTTCGAACCATTTCCCCTGTGTGTCCCGTACCCAGACGTTCTGATGTTGTCCGCGACGGGAAAGATGGCCGGTCTGGGGATTGAAGTTTTCAAGAAACGAGTGAAATCCCTTCAGATGAGTATTCGTCTTCGGGCGACGAAAACTGGCGATCAATCGCCACTCGTTGTTCTGCTTGTCGCCGAACCAGCACGTATAGGTTGTCCTGTCATCGCTGCCAGGCTTGACCTGAGTCAGAAAACGATAGGTGCGACCGGCTTTCCATGGATAGACGAGATAGCTCTGTCCTCCGGAGCCTTCATTCCCGAACTCTCCGGAACGCACGTCCGGCCCTTTGCCCAGCAATTCGACTCGCTGGTCCTGAGGGATCTCCGCCGGATTATCTGTGCTGTACGGGCTCCAGACGGAAAACAACACACGACGCTCCTGTTCGCTGTTGACCTGAATACCAAAGTAGCCTTCCGCAAAACCGTTTGCCATAAAGTATGAGCCGACTGGATCGTCACCTTCAGAGACCGTGATTTCACTGTAGCCGTATTCGATATCCGTTTTGGGCACGTTGTAACTGAGGTGAACTGAAGGCCCGCGACGTCCCCAATAGAACATGTTGCCCTCGTTCGTCGCGACACAGGTGATCTTCACGTCTCTCGAGGAGCATCGAACGATCAGAGCCCGGATCTCACCGAATGATGTTCCGGTCGTTTTTGTCCCCTTCAGATCGACCCGCACGTAACCGGGTTTTTCGACGGAAATCGAACCAAGTTCCACTGCCCTGAATTCGGCACTGTCGACAACCGTATCAAAGGTCTTCCCGTTCACCGTTGCCTGCAGGCTTGCGGTTCCTGCCATTGAACGAGCATCCAGTAAAAGCGTGGCTTCAGCCGCGCGATCCACGTGGAAATAGATGGAATACACGTCGTTGGTGGCATTCCATTGCAGGATTTCGTCTCGTCTTCGCGCAGGTGCAAAGGGATCGGGAGCCGAACGAAAGGCATTGCCGGCAACGGGGACGGCCAGTTCCTGAACGGCCGATTGTTCGGCAGCCGCGGTCACGCTCACAGTAATGGTCACCACCAGGGCAGGAACAGAGCGAAAAAGATGTGCCAACAAGATCATGACTCCCGTAATGAAAAGGCGCTGCATGTGAAACATGCAAAATCATCGTGAATGCCGGCGTTGTTGAAACCAGACCCCCAACGCTCATTCAAATCAACAGATCTTACAGATCGGACAGCCCCACGCGAGGGCAGTGTCTGAGAAGTCCGCATTCGGTACATCTGGGACGGCGGGCGATGCAGGTTTGACGGCCATGGTGAATCAATCGATGTGAGAATTCGATCCATTCAGACTTTGGAACGATGGCCATCAGATCGCGTTCGATGATTTCGGGGTTCTCCGAATCGGTCAGTCCCAGCAGGCCGGCCAGTCGCCTGACGTGAGTGTCGACGACGACTCCGGATGGAATCCCGAACCACGTTCCGAGAACCACACTGGCAGTCTTTCGGCCCACTCCCGGGAGCCCGACCAGCAGGTCAATGTCCTGTGGTATCTCGCCGTGGAACTGATCGACAAGAGCTCGGGCCATTCCACGAATGTTGCTGGCCTTGTTTCGAAAGAATCCGAGTGGCTTCACGATGCGTTCGACATCCTCCTGCGTGGCCGCAGCCAGAGATTGTGCATCCGGATAGCGTTGAAACAGTTCCGGTGTGGCCTGATTCACGCGTTCGTCCGTGCACTGTGCGGA
>JBKDRW010000446.1:0-3661 GCA_046341255.1 Planctomycetota bacterium | reverse complement strand
GGCCTGTTTGAAGGATTCAGGATCCAGAAGCTCTTCAAAGATGGGGCCTGTCAGCTCTGCAGCCAGGTCGACTTCGCCATGGGTTCCATCGTCGAACTGAAGGACGAGGCAATGACCTGAGGTGACGTGAGCCGAGGTGATGTGAAGCATGACTGCCTGCAGTGATGAAACTACTCAAGCGGTGCAATCGGGGACAGTGGCTAGAGGCTGCGTGCTCGCTCCCAATCCAGCATCAACTCGTCTCGATGCTGCTGATACCACTCCAACACGTGAGCAAGCGCGCGTCTTGGAAATTGGCCTGTGACGACGCCATCAGTAATGGTAACTGTGATTTCATACTCACCATAGATGGCATGGAAGTGGGGTGGATCATGATCCCGATACAGGATGGCGATGGCAATCCCGAGGAAGCGACTGATGACTGGCATCTTTGAAGGATAGCAGCAACCAATACAATCCTATTCATGGGTGTGAAGCGGTTCTGCGCTGATCGCGATGCGGGAGATCTTGAGCACGCTATTCAAGATCTGAAGCTTCCAGCAAGCCAGCCTCAGGAGAGGCAGCAATCAGAACCCCGGAAGTGCTTTATTCCGTATAAACCTGCCGCATCAGCCAGAGATTGTTGGAGGAGAAGCCCTTGGCCCCTGGAAGCTCCGCCTGCAGATCGGCGGACAATCGCTCCACCACCGCCTTGCCCCAGCCCAGGGCCTGCTGCTTCTCGACGATGCCGCGCCGAGGTCCCAGTAGAGCAGGATCAGTTCACGGTTGGCGGCGCGGGCGGCAGAGATCCGTGCGGATTGGATACGGGCCTTGAGGGTTTGCAGCCAGGTGGCGTAGTCGGGGGTTGGGAGGGTAGAGCCGGCCATCATTCTTACCGCTTTGATCGGCTTTTTAGTTGAGCGATAAGCGCAGCTCCAGGCTTTCCTGTGGCCCTCATGTCTATTCTTTCGCCCTTGGTCTCATTGCGCAAGCTCGGATCGTACTTAGCCTGTTTGGCCTTAGGCTGGACCAATCCGGATAAAGCTATTGCCTCGCCGTAGACGAGGTTTGGCGGCTGGACAGTTTTGTATTCGCATAGAGTGGGCATGGTTGATTGATCGGTTAAGGGCGTTTCGCGAATTCAAGTGTTCGACGAACGAAGCCCTCAAGCTGATTGCTGTTGATTGTCTCCGTCGCCCAAGAGGGATTTGTGTCGTGATGAAAGAGATTCCCGTAGTCCACAAGGTCCCTAAGTTCGTCGATGTCTGCTTGTGACAAGATCTGCTGGGAAGTCCCAACTCGTTGAGCACATATCCCTCGGAACGGGCCAAGAAGTTGACCTGCTGGAAAGTGTTCAGGATAAGCAACTCGGAAGAATGCCTCAAGGCAGGGCCTGATAGCCGCTGCGACCTCACGCTCATTCTGTCCACCAGTAGCTAAGTATTCACGCAAAGTCTCATGCCTGCGATCATTTTCAGTCTCTGAGTCGGCATTGACATCCCATGTAGTGACGATGGAACTAGATCTATGTCTCACAACCTGAAGCGATACTTTCTGTGCAGCTGTAGCTGGGATGCTTTCCCAAGTCCGACAAAGAAATGGTTTGCTGTGAGAAAGAACCACCACCTGAGCAACCTGTGTGAGCAGTCGACGCACCTCTTGGACGGTTGTCAGGGAACGATGCTCATCAAGACTCGAAACGGGATCATCGATAACGGCAATCTTGGTGGCCGGGCTCGGATCCAAATCGATTGAGGCAAGGAAAAAGGCAATAGCGAGTGTATTGCGGTCACCGGCACTCAACACATTTCTGAACGAGTGCTCTCCAGGCTGTGGACTTCCGCCGGCAACCGCCACAGGAGTATTGTTGACCACAACATTGTATGTACAGGCAGTCCTGCCGCGTGTGTTTACTGCCTGAACTCTTTCCAAATGATAGTTGGCATTGAAGCGGGTTAGGTATGTGTTTATCGCTCTCTCGTATGCCGGAAAAACTTGATTTCGATACTGTTCAAGCGCTTTTCTTGCCTGATCTCGCTGCTGTTCGGTTGCAGCCTTTGCCTGTTTTTCAGAAAGGTAGTCTTGACACAGGGCGTTGGTCTCAGGGGCGTGACGTGCTTTTGTTGCGTTCAAGCGGGAAAGCCCTGCCACAATAGTCGACGTATTTGCTGTGGCCGCGTGCTGCTTAATCGCTGCGATCGTCTTATTTGCCGCAGAGACTTGACTATTCAGCGCCGATATCTCACGCTGCCGCATAATAAAGGCATCAACCGCGAGCCTCGTTTCTTGAGGAATTGAAACAGCGTCCAATGGTGTTGCCAGTTTTTGAGCAAGTAGAGCTGCAATCTGTCCGCGAACTGCAGTCCATTCAGCCGTCACTGCAACAGTGTCGAGATTGAAGTCGGGGATCTCTCCAAAAGCTGCCCAAAAATCACGGCCTTCAGTTAATGATCGAAATGAACGCTCAAACTGCAGAGCAGCACTTGGCGAGTGCGTTTGATTGAAGCGTGACGCAGCGGCCTGAATACTTTGCTGATGTTCGCGATAGGCTCTCCCAAAGAATGCGCGGTAATGAGTGAACACCGGTGAGCCTGAAAGATCCTGCGCACAAAAAACACAGGCGTTTCTCCCAGCATCAGAAACGGTATTCTGGCGTGCCATACCGTCGGAAACCCAGGGTTCTGCGTTTGCTCCTATGCTTTGCAAATGTGATTGGACGCTGGCGGCGGCGGCGGCGTCAAGATCAGCCAATTCAGAGCTTAAAACGACTTCTAATGCAGCGAGATTGAATTCAGGAATGTCTAGTAGAGGCAGGTCTGGCGTGTTTCGAATCGGATCTTGCTGACGGCTCGCGGCGAGATTCTGTTCAGCAGCTTTAATCTCTTGGTCAATATTGGCAATGGTCGGTAAAGCACAAAACTGATCCACAGACAACGCGGCAAGTTCAGCGGCCGCTATTAGGCCACCGAGGCGCCGAAGATCGGTATTGTGTTGTTCAATCCGAGCGATGAGAGTTTGGAGTTGCTGATTTAGCGTCACTCCTCGTGACCCTAAGATCAGTTCGTGAAGATTTTGCCGATGGTCGCTCCCCACAACGAGGCCAGAGTAAACATTCTGATCTACGAAGACATCATCGAAGACCAGCACTTCAGGCAGAGTACGGTTCCAAGCCCCATTCTGGAAGATGGCTCGTGTTGGAGTCCCTGTACAGGTTAAAATCGCATGAGGTTGATGTTGTGCGGCGAGTCTGCGTCGTTCGCTAATTGGAACAGGATCACCTGACCCAAGTGATCTTAGGATTGCTGATAGTGTCGTTTTGCCACGTCCGTTCTCTGCGTAGATGAGTGTCAATGGCGCAAGCTGTGTCGTTGTTGTAAATGAGTCAAAACGGCCGATGTTTCGAATCAAGTTAAGGCTTGTTATCATGGCTTGATAGAGATTGTTTGATCAGGGAAAGTCAAACCTTCGGCACTAATCGCAGCAGTCATCACTTGGTGAAGCAGAGTATCGAAGAGGCTTTTGAGGGCAGACTTATGAGACGCATGTTCTCGTAATTTATCGTCCAAGGTGCGAAAAACGTCTTCCAGCTCTTTCTGTTCTTCAGGTGAGGGCACTGGGATCAGTGTTTTTTCAACAGTTCCTTGGTCAATTTTTGGGAAGTTCCCAGTTGTCGACCTGGCAT
>JBKDRW010000445.1:0-21856 GCA_046341255.1 Planctomycetota bacterium | reverse complement strand
GCATTGCGGAACATCTTAGGAAACAACACCTACAGCGGAGCCATCACGCTCGGCTCTGCGACAACGATTCAGTCTGAGTCGGGCAGCACCCTGACACTTGATGTCGCTTCCGGCAATGCGATTTCCGCCACGAATCAAAACCTCACCGTCAGCGGTGCTGGGAATGTCATTGTGGCTGACGCCATTTCGACAGGAAACGGTACGCTGAACAAACTAGGTTCCGGAACGTTGACGCTGTCCGGGAACAACAGTTTCAGCGGCGGCGTAATTTGGGGAAATTCAGCAGGCGAGAGTGCAGCTGGTGTCATCTCCGTTGGGAATGACGGTGCCCTTGGGACGGGAACGTTGACAGTCCGGAACAGCGGTGTTGCCAGCAACAATTTTATCCAGAGCTCAGACAGCACAGCTCGGACGATTGCGAACAATATCACCATCGCAGGAAGCGGAATCAATTTCAATACTGCCGGTACCGGAGATCTCACCTTTACTGGCACGGTCAACCTGGGCAATGGGACACGCACATTCAATATTGGAAATAACATCACTTCACTGGCTGGAGTCGTGAGCGGCTCCGGTGGCATAACCAAAGCAGGTACCGGCACGCTGATGCTGGGCGGTTCGAACAGCTTTAGCGGAGTGACGACGATCAGCGGCGGCACACTCTCTGTTGGCACGATCAACAACGGGGGCGTCGCGGGCAATCTGGGGCAGGCGACCAATGCTTCCGCCAACGTGGTGCTCAATGGCGGAACACTGCAGTACACCGGAGCCACGGCATCCACCGATCGCGGAATGACGTTCAACAGTGTCGCAGGGAACACCGTGGAAGTCACCTCCGCAGCCGCCAATCTGACGAACAGCGGAATTCTCACCGGCGCTGGCGGATTCACCAAATCCGGATCCGGAACCCTCACACTGACCGGTTCGAACAATTACACGGGCAACACAACCGTTTCGAATGGAACCCTGCAACTGGGGAACGGGGGATCACTGTCAACGAACAGTGCGATTAGTATTGGTACTGGGGCGGTGTTCAGTATCAATCGAAACACAACCACGACACAGGGAACTGAATTCAGTGGAAGTGCAATTACCGGAACCGGCGGATTCACGCAGGCCGGCAGCGGGACGACGGTGCTTACAGCCGCCAATTCCTACACTGGTGCCACCAATGTCAACGCCGGAACACTTCGAGTCAACGGCAACCAAATTGCCGCAACCGGAGCGGTGACGGTGGCAAATGGAGCGACTCTTGGAGGATCGGGTACGGTTGGCGGAGCGACGAGTTTTCAGTCGGGAAGTACGCATAGCCCTGGCAACAGCCCGGGTTTGCAGACCTTTAATGCTGGACTCACCTACTTGACGGGGTCAACCGTCAAATGGGAACTGATCGGAAACACGGTGAGTGGACGCGGCACAAACTTTGACGGTATTGACGTGACTGGAGGGGCGCTGTCTATTCAATCGGGGGTCACATCCAATCTGGTTTTTGATGGATCCCAGAATGGTGGAGTGTCTTCCGTGTTCTGGTCGGATGCATTCTGGGGATCGAACCGTTCGTGGCTCGTCTATCAAAATACCAATGTTGCGAGCTTGTTATCAGGCTCCATTTTCGACACGGTCACCATTACCGCGGACAAAGGCGGAGCCGCTCTGGGTAGTGTCAGATCTGGGGCAGGCTTCTCCTGGAGTCTTGTTGGAAACGATGTTTTCCTGAATTACACGAGCGGTTTCGCCGCGGTGCCTGAGCCGGGCACGTTTGGATTGTTGTCCATTGCTGGCCTGGTTGGAGCCTATCGTTACAACCGTCGCCGGAAGCAATCACCGTCAGAGTGAATGAATCTTTGGACTTGTTTGGGCATCACCCTGAGGGTGTAATGGTGAGCGGCCGAGTCAAAATCGGCCGCTTTTCATTTTTCAAGCAGGTCAGTTGGGACTCTTGTGACGGGTGGATTCATGAATGCTCGGAGAATCGTACTGCGGCACATCGTCATTCTGCCTGGTGTGCTCTTGTTCGCTTCCGTCGCTCAAGTCTCTGCGGACATCATTCTGCCTCCTGAACTGCATCGAATGGTACAGGTCGCCGATCCGAAATCACCGGCGGCAAAGGCGATAGAGGCCGCTCAGACGGCGATCAGCAAGCGTAACAAAGACGAGGCTCGCAAAAGCCTCGAGAACCTTGCCACCGATCCGAACACTGTTCATCCGGAAATCCTTCTCTCTGAACTGCTAAGCCTTGCCGGATATGCAGGTGATGGCCGGGCCGTCCTCGAACAGTTCAGCAGCAAGCAACCACAGCGGATCGACTTACTCCTTGCATTTTGCGAGTTGGCGGTTCGTGAAAAGCGGTGGTTCGACGGCTGGACCCTGGCAAACTCAAGCGTGCGGGCCGAGGTGCCGGATCACTGGTCTCCAACCTTTCGAAAGCACGTGACCGATCGCCTGCAAACACTGAAAGCGATCTGCTGTGAGGGTCGCGGGGACTGGAAAGGAGCTCAGGAGATCTATGCAAACTTCGTCACCGGGGATGCCGCATCCACCGACGCGATCTCGGGGCTTGGGCGTACCAGCTTTCATCTTGGTGATGCGAAGGCATCACTGCGTTATTTTGAACAGTTGAAGCAACTGAAGCCTGAAACAATGCCGCCTCAGCTGCTGCTCGCTCAAATGTATGAAATGACAGGGAAACCAGAGGAAGCGGAAGTGTCATATCGTGAGGCCTTGAAAGCCTCGTCGGGTATCGAGGCGACGAAGGTGGCTCTCGCATTTGCTCGTCGCCTGATCCAGACCAATCAACCCGGCCCCGCCGCAGAACTTCTGACCGATGAGATCAAGGACTCTCCGGAAAACGAAACGGAACGCAGGTTCCTTCAGGCTCTTGTCGCGAGAATGGAAGGTCGCACGGAAGACGCCCGAAAAATTCTGTCGCCGCTGCATCAGCAGAATCCCACAACGTTTGTCATCAGCAATCAGCTGGCTCTTGTATTGAGCAGGAACGATGACGAATCCCTGCGAGCTCGCGCGTTACAGATTGCAGAAGGGAATGTCAGAAACCTGCAACGTTCAAGCGATGCATGGGCAACGCTGGGTTGGATCCAGTTCCAATTAGGGGACCCTGGGACGGCAGAGAAGAGCATTGCCAACGCGGCTCAATTGGGCCCGCTTAACCGGGACACCGTCTACTATCTCCTGCAGCTTAAGAAAGCTCAGGGAGATGCTCAGGCCGTCGAATTGCTTGAAAAGGCGTTTGCTGATACGCCGGGACCTGTTTTCTTCACTGCATTGAAATCCTCGTCTCCGTGACAACGGTGACGAGTCGGGGCCATGGATTCTCCTGAGCTTCGTTCCCGCGAGGCCCGTTGCGAGATTGCGTGGAACGGATTAGACTTTCGAAGAGCCTCGCACGCATGTTGTGCGGGGAAGTCAATCGCGAACGTCGTGAGCGGCTTCGGGGCTCAAACTGATCGGTTCCTTTGGGTCACGGGTGCGTTCCGCTCGTGGTGAGTCTCCGGCGATGATGCCAGCAGAAATTCCATCGCCAGAAGAAATTGCCCTCGCGTATCTCGAACAACTGCCATGGGCGCCTTACCCGTTTCAGGAGCAGTGCATCCTGACGTGGTTTGATTCTCAGGACGGGATCCTCGTCTGCGCTCCAACAGGGACGGGAAAGACTGTCATCGCAGAAACGGCGTTATACGAAGCATTGAGAACCGGTCGGCGTGCGTATTACACAACTCCCCTGATCGCCCTGACGGAGCAGAAGTATCGCGAGCTGCAGGAATCTGCCGTGCGATGGGGATATTCGGCCAGCGACATAGGACTCATCACGGGAAACCGTCGCGAGAATCCTGATGCATCGATCCTCGTGGTCGTTGCCGAAATCCTGCTGAACCGACTTTTATCGCCGGAAGAAGTCTCGTTTGACGACGTGTCAGCTGTCGTCATGGATGAGTTTCACAGTTTCAATGACCCGGAACGTGGGATTGTCTGGGAGCTGTCGCTGGGCCTTCTTCCAAGACACTGCCGGCTCCTGCTCATCAGTGCGACGGTCGGAAACGCCACCGACTTTGTGGTCTGGCTGGCGCGGCAGCATGATCGGAAGCTGCGACTCCTGCAGAGTACAGAGCGACGGGTTCCGCTGGATTTTCGCTGGGTCACGGACGAAATGCTGCCAGATCAGCTGGAGATCATGGCTCAGGGTGATGAGGCAGCCCGTTATACACCGGCACTTGTCTTCTGCTTCAATCGTAACGAATGCTGGAGCGTTGCTGAACAGCTGAGGGGGAAACGTCTGCTCGCTGATGGTCAGCAGAAACAACTGATCGCCGAAATGGAACAGTTTGACTGGTCCGTCGGCGCGGGTGGAAAGCTGAAGCAGCTCCTCATGCGTGGCGTGGGCATTCATCATGCGGGCCTGTTACCGAAATATCGACGCATCGTGGAACGGCTATTTCAGAAGAAGCTGCTCAGCATCTGCGTGTGTACCGAAACACTCGCGGCAGGGATCAATCTGCCCGCTCGATCCGTGGTCATGTCGTCGCTGCTCAAGGGGCCGCCAGGTGAGATGAAACTCATCGAAGCGAGTTCGGCTCATCAGATGTTCGGACGAGCCGGTCGGCCACAGTTTGATTCCAGAGGCTACATTTTTGCGGTTGCACATGAAGACGATGTCCGAATGTTTCGCTGGCAGCAGAAGTACGATGAGATTCCGGAAGACACCAAAGACCCGGGACTGCTGAAGGCGAAGAAGAACCTCAAAAAGAAGATGCCTCGACGTCGTGAAGGTCAGCAGTACTGGACCGAACGACAACTCCAGACGCTGCGAGACGCGCCTCCGGCAAGGCTGGCCAGCAAAGGCCGCTTTCCGTGGAGACTGCTCGCATTCTTCATTCGCAAATCCGGCACCGTATTCGCCTTGCAGGAAGCCGTCAGACGGCGATTGCTGGATTCCGGCGAAAAAGACGACGCCGAGACGCAGCTTGTCCGCATGTTGATGACCCTCGACGCTGGCGGCTTTATCACGCTTGATCCGCCCCCACCACGGATTACCAACGTTGTGCAGAATGACGGTGATTCGCCCGGACCCGTCTTTCATGCTCGCAAGGCCGACAACGTCCTTGCAGGACTGATTCCGTCCATCACCGACGGCGCGCTGCATCCGAACAGCCGCTGGATCTCGACGCATCTCGCTCCGCTGGTGAATGACGAGGCCCCGTCCGAGCAGACGCCGGAGCCAATCGAGCCCGAAGCGGAATTCGGTGACGGCCTCGATGACGCGGCATCGTCACCGGATCATTCTTTGGCAGATGCTGCGACTTCCACGGAAACTTCTGCATCGGCAGACGCAGCGACTGTCATGTCGTCCGGCGAAAATCCATCGGACAACGTTCAGCCGGAGACACCGGAACCCGCAAAGACGGGCTTGCTGGGACAGTTGATCAGCGAAGCACGAACAGGAGGCCTTGCAAGGTCAACACCGGCACAGAAAATCAGGAAGGATGCAAAGGCGACAGCGACCAGCGATTTCCCTGATGTCCAATATTCTCCGAGGCTGGCCATCGCCGCGCCTCAGATGGATTTATTGTTTGCCTTCCGCAGTATCAACTCCCTGTACGGTGTCTTTCTCGCCGAGCATATTCACCAGGCGAATTATGAGGAACGTCTGCAGTTACTCGAAAGCGTTCTGGACATGCCGATTGCAGTGGCGAATCAAGTGAGGGTTCCTCTGCCGGAGGAAATGCCGGACGGACCGCTGTCTACGGAGTTTCTGAACGCGAAGTTGCTGTCCCGCGGCCTCGTGACCCAGCAGGACCTGACGGGCTATTTCGACGATGTGAATCGCCGTCGCGTTTCCCCGATGCCTCTCGGCGACCGCATGCGTTTGTTGTTCCGCTCCGAGTGTCCCGGAGTGACTGATGTTTTTATCCGTAGTGTCTGGTGTGTCGGAGACCTGCTGCGTTTCGGAGGCAATTTCGATCGTTATGTCAAAGCTCGGGACCTGACGAAACAGGAAGGAATCCTGTTTCGCCACTGCCTGCGTATGATTCTTCTCTGCGGTGAGTTCGCTCAATTGGAACCGCCGGGACTGGATCCCGTTGAATGGCGAAACGACCTGGCCGAACTGGCCGCCATCCTCACGAACTCGTGCCGCGCTGTTGACCCCAGCAGTACGGATGAAGTCATCACAACCCTGAAGGCCCAGGCAGAAGGCAATACGCCACCGCTGGTTTAAGTCTTCAAAGAAAAAAGAACTCAGCCGACCGCCTCCGTGGAAGTTCAACGGCCCTCACGATCACCCACATGGAATGCCGAAGGAGCCATCGTCCAACGATGTGGTCGACTGAGCGCAACAGTCAGGAATCTTCTCTCGAAGATCAGCCTAATGCTACGCCGTTGATGCGGCGTCTCTGCATCTGCATGGTCGAAGAACCCAGCATCCCCAGTGACGTGTTTGACCACCAACCGACCATGGATCCGCTGTCCTCAAACAGGCTGGACGAGGTGAGAACCAGACTGCGTGTGCCGCTGGCTACCCGATTGCTGAACATGGTTTTCAGAGCCCCCGTACTGCCAGCAGTCATCACACGGGCGGCTCCGTTACGGAAGATCATCCCGACGACAGCCTCGGTCGCGCCGTTTCCATCGACGTCTGCTGTCGACAGGGTCAGACTCGTGATGGCCCCAGTCACTCGCTGCATCGTAGCCGCCTCACGATCACTGATCAGCGTTCGCCGACTGATGCGTTGGGGGGCGATGCTGTCCACGTCCATCATTGCCATTCCGACGCCACCGCCGGACGTACGACCGATGACGACAATTTCATCAGACTCTTCGTTGACGGCAACCTGAGGGGCTCCTGTCATGCCGCTGATGGTCATCGTTTGTTCCGTCAGACCCGTCACACTGTCAATCGCTCGAACTTCATAGCCCCGGAAGGTCGCTCCTGTCACGACCATCTCGGCTTTGCCGTCATCGTCAAGATCACCGATGCTGAGATCCATCGCCCCCGAAAAACGACGACCAAATGGCTGCATCACTGTATCGCTCAGCATGCCACCGTAGACATTAAATGTTCGCATCCGACGCTCGCCACTGACCTGCAGCACGACAATCTCAACGAAACCATCTGAATCGAGATCCGCCACTTCCACAATGGAGTCGGCTGCAACTTTTGAAAACGCCTGAAACTGCGAAATCACGCTCATGGTTTCAGCATTGATGACGTCCACCATGGTGCTGTTCGACGTCGTACTGAGCACCGCAAGAATCGGCGGCATCACATTCACTTCAACTCGTCCCTGGGCTTCAATTCCCTCAGCATTGCGAGTTGTATACACGATCACGTCGGTGCCCATAAAACCGGCCGGAGGCCGATACACCAGTTGCTGCGTCTGCGAATCGATTGAGAGCGTTGCCTGGGAGTGACCTCCCAGTTCAAAATCCACCAGTTCCAGGACGTTAGAATCCACCCCGGATTCATCGTTGGCGAGGACATCAAGGAACGACGCTTCACTGGACGTTCGCACCGAAAACAGATCATCCACCGTCTGCGGAGAAAACTCAGGTTGCTGAACACGAATGGTCAGCGATCGAAGGTCGGTTCCGACGTTGACACCGATGGAAGAATAAAGGTGCGACTGAACGTTGAGCACCACACCTTCCGGCGCTGAGTAGCCTCGAGACGGAACGTATTCGACATCGGCGAGAATCGCGTTCACGCCTTCGATCGACCCGACAATCCAGGCGGATCCATCGTTGAAGGCATAGAGAGCCGCATCGGTCCGGATGGTGTCCGTCGTGAAGTCTCCGGGAAACTGCAGGCCGGAGAAACTATCGGATACGAACGACCACCTCAGCAGTACGCCCACGGAAGCGAGCAGATCACCCGAGTAATTCACCTGCACTGCCGGACGACCATCCGACGACTCCAACGGTGTCTTCACGCCACCTTCGGCAAGCACTTCACCAGCCGCCTGAACCTCCCATGTGTAGGGCGCTGTGTCCTGTTCGAATTGCACAAAGACCGAAGCCGTAGCCGTTGCACCAGTGGCATCGGTCACAACGTAACTAAAGACATCCTTACCGCGAAACTCAGGACCGGGAATGTACTTCACCAGGCCCTGCCCGGATGCCCCACTGGCAGCCAGCAGTTCAACTGTCCCCAATTGAGGAGCCGACAGATCTGTGATCCGAAGGTCGGCACCGACATCGTTCTCAAGAACATTGATCGAGGCATCTGGAAAACTGGACGCGTCAGCTGGAAGCTGAGCCTGGAATAAGTCTGGCGTCAGTGACAACGATGACAGAACTTCTCGAGTTTCCAGATGCTCAGCAGAAAAGGTATTCCTGTGACGGGAACGGCGACGCATAGTAGACCTCCCATGCAGAATGAAAATCAGACGCACAGAAAATGAAAACCTTGTTGCTTTAGTCATCCCGTCCTCCGCGGCCATGAAGAATCCCCAAAAATATAAAAACAAATAATTGCCCCTTGTCGCCCAACAATCCGGTCAACTCGAACGTAAGAAGATTGCTCCACTTCAACCCATGGTTCGCGTCAGATGTGGACCATCGTTCTCCGTAATCATGCGCAACCACGGTTCGTCTTGGCTGTGTCGATCTGTCGGGATGTCGATCCGATTGACCGGATGCACGGCATCGATAGAAGACGGAGAGCATCTGCTTCTCAGTTGCTGCTTTACGGACGTGTCTGCTCCTGAATCTTCGGGCGCCGTTGTTCAACAAAGCAATATGGAACGCATGCACTGTGCAGACCAGATAGTTAACACCGGCAATATTACTCCGCTCACCGAAGCCGAGGCTGTCTGCCGAATCTGGTGTGCCTACGCTTCGAGCCCCAGAAGGACTTCGCGAAGATCATTCGATCCACGAAGCATCGTGAACATCTCCTGGCAAACCGTTCATAGCGTATCGCATAGATTACATTCGTGAGTCTGCGTCGAAGACTTGTCAACCCGACGTGGTTCATCGCACGGTGGCGAGACTCCAGTAAGTCTTTCCAGAACAAGTCTGCCTGATCGCGCAGAACATCAATGATGTTCAAGAACGCGTGGAGCTTACGAAGGGTTCTGCAGATGCATAGAGCGCTCTTCATGACCCGATGCGGCTGCTGTGGTGAGCAAATCAAGTAGACCGACAATCTGTCAACCGATCACACCTGCCCCACTTGGCGTGCGACCGGGTCGTCTCGACCGGATCTCGTCGGGTTTGGCGGAATGCCTTACTTTCAGGACGAGATTGATGCCGCGGCGAGAAAAGTCGACGTTTACGCGGCCACAAGAACCAGCGGTCTCGTCGATCCGTCCGTGGAACTGAACCATCCCCCCAGAAGCGGTCCTCGCCCAATTTCTAAAAACCACCCACAACGCGCCCGACGCCCCGGATCATATCCACGAGGTTCGCGTCGTTCCTGCATGGGTGACGGTTTCGCAACGGATGTCGAAATGGCCGGAAGATGCCGGCAACTGAATCATATGCATCTCAAATGGTGGCGGAATGGATTGCCAATCCTGTCAGATTAGGCAGCCGGGGTCGAAAAAACGGGCCCTCGACAGCGCCATTTGGCGGAAAAGAAGATCGAGATTCGCAGAAGTCGCTGTGATTCACGTCCAAACATTGCAGTCGAACACGGACCTCGTACACTACAGCCCCGAGCGAAGGAACTTTGCCGTTTCGCAGTTCTCGTCATGAGTCGCTCGATCGGCGGGTTTGCTGGAGTTTGGTTTCACCAACTCCACTGGCTTGACGAATGTCTGCCCCGGCGAGCGTTCGAGGGAAGCGAGCGGCAGACGCACGAAAAACGCTCACGGTATGGGTTGGTCAAGCGGGCTAACCCTCGTGGGCATCAATCAGAGTCGTAACCCCAGATTTCCAACATTCTCTTCAGGCAAAAATTGTGTCCTTGATTCAGTGGTACGTCAGACTTTCAGAATTGCTGTTGATGTTTCAGGAGGCGGCGGCCCCTCCATCAGGAACAGCGTCGGCAGCACCGAATTCCGAAGCCGCAGGAGCAGCCGCAAGTGAAGCAGCGAAGGCGGCTCCCGGAGCCCCGGGAGCGGTAGAGCCATCTCCGCTGGTGCAGTTCGCACCCATTCTGATCATCGGTTTCTTCTTCTACTTTATTCTGTTGCGACCCCAGCAACGCGAGCAGAAGAAGCGTCAGGAGTTCCTCAACAACCTGAAGAAAAACTCAAAAGTGGTCACCACCAGCGGAATGATCGGGACTGTCGTTGACGTGTCGTCTGACGGCCGATTCGTCACCCTGAAGGTTGACGATTCGACGCGTCTGAAGTTCCTGCGTTCGGCCATTCAGCAGGAACTCGACGAGAAAGTCGACGCAACAGGACCTGCGACCTGACGATCGCAGTCTGTGTCAGTCACTGCCGGCTCCAGATCAGAGCTCGAGCGAAATCCTGCCTGGGCCTGCAACTCGTGGAACGGTATTTCGCCGTTTCACGGAGGAATCGCGGCAACTGGCAGAATTCGGCCCCGCGGGTGCGATCGGGGTCAGGTGTAACGGGAAGTCCCCTCGATGAGTCGAGGGCCTTGGGACTTCGCGATAAGCGGCCGGAACGGCGTTCTCCGAGCCTGAAAATCCTGTCAGATTCCCGATTTAGGACGCCGAAGCACACTTGAATTGTGTTGTCTGCACAGAATGCGATACATATACGCGTTCTGGTTGGTTTTTGATTTGTTTTGCCGCCATTTGCGGCTGTTGTCTGCCCCGGGGCTTGTGGCGAGTCTTCGGAGGCATTTTGTTTTCCCGAGGAACCTACTCTGATGTCTCAGTTACTTCTTGGTTTGTTGACCCTGGCTGTTCAGGCACCAAACGCTGCGAAGGAAATTGCCGAGACTGCAGCAACGGAAACCGTCGGGGCAGCCTCTGAAGCGATCCCTGCGGCACCGACCGCTGTGAGTGAAGGAACGTTTCTGCTGACCTCGCTGTTCATTCTGGTGCTGCCATTTGTCCTGGCATGGGTCGTAGCAAAGGCGCTGAAAGTTCAGGAAATGACAGGTCGTCTGGCCGTCGTATTCTTCACATTAGCGATTGGTGCGTCACCGTTTCTGACATCATTGATCAATGGTCAGCCATTGCTCGACCGTTTTCGACTCGGGATTGACCTGGCGGGCGGAACCAACCTTGTCTTTCAGGTGAAGCCGGAAGGAAAGGCTCTGACTCCGGAACTCATGGACCGGATGGTCGACGCAGTCAGCCAGCGAATCAACCGTACGGGAACCGAAGAAGTCACGGTGCGACCGGTTGGACGAGATCGTATTGAAGTCATCGTGCCAGGCAAGGATCCTCAATCGGTTCAGCAGACCATTCGAGATATCACTCGCCTGGGAAGTCTTGAATTCTTCATTCTTGCAGACGAATCAGATCAGGACATCGTCCGGGATGGCCTCGCACTGGATAAATCTCAGACGGATGTGTACCAGGGAGATGAACTCGTCGCTCGCTGGGTTCAGGCTTATGAAGAGAATGGAGTTCCCAAGTTTCTCGGTGACGGAATCAGTCGTCGAGTTGAGAAGATTCGCGACGTGAATGGTCGCAAGGAGAAGTACGAAACTGAAGAGTATCTCCTGATCGTTGGTGATCCGGAAGAACAGGTCACTGGAAAGTTTCTGCGTTCGGCCCTGACCGACATTGATTCCAACGGCGAAATCATCGTTTCTTTCCGCTTCGATCAAACCGGTGGCTTTCTGTTCGGGCAGTTAACCGGGCGAAATCTTCAACAACCAGGACGCGAGCCACGAAAGCTGGCCATCGTGCTGGACCGCAGGGTCTTCAGTGCTCCGCAGATCAACAGCCAGATCACGACAAACGGACAGATCAATGGAGGAAGTGGCGGATTCACCCGCGAAGCTGCTGATGATCTGACCAAGGTCCTGAACGCAGGTGCGCTCGAAGTACCGATTGATCCGCAACCGCTGAGTGAAGCAACGGTTGACCCGACCCTGGGTGCTGACGTGCGAAACCGGGGCGTCAATGCGACGCTGATCAGCGGTATCGCCGTCGTTGTTTTCATGCTGGCATACTATCGCTTCTGTGGCATCATCGCCGTCATTTCTCTGGCTCTGAACCTTCTGCTGACGATCGCCGCGATGGTCGTGATTAATGCAACATTCACCTTGCCTGGGATCGCGGGCATTGTGTTGACCATCGGGATGGCGGTTGACGCGAACGTTCTGATCTACGAACGCATGCGAGAAGAAATCGCGAAGAATTCCAGCGTCCGCATGGCCATCCAGAACGGTTTCGAAAAAGCGTTCCTTACGATTTTCGATGCAAACATCACAACGCTGATTACTGCCGTGATTCTGTTCGCCATTGGCACCGACCAGATCAAGGGATTTGCCGTCACGCTGTTCCTTGGTCTTGCCATCAGCATGTACACGGTGCTGTTTGTCGGTCGTCTGATGTTCGATATCTCGGAAAAGAATCGCTGGCTCCGCAAGCTGAGCATGTCGCAACTGATCGGAGAAACAAAACTGGACTTCCTGAAGCACCGTGTCATGTGGTGTGGTATTTCCATTGTCATTATTGGCCTTGGTCTGGTGGCGTTCTTCATCCGCGGCGAAAAGAATTACGACATTGACTTCACCGGTGGCACGATGGTGACGTTCCGGACGGCAGAACCACAAAAACGTGATGACGTCGAAAAATTGCTGAAGAAAGAATTTAAGGAAGAGTTCACGCTGGAGCGACTGGCCATCGGCTCGAAGGAGCAGGAAGGAGTGGGCACATACTTCCGACTGCGAACAACAGAGAAAGCTCCGGATGGCGACGGGGACAACACGACAGATGCTGAACTGCTCGTTCGTGACAAAGTCACGCGCGCCTTTGCGGACAGTGAAGCACTGAAGCTGCGCATGGTGACGATGGAAGCCGGAGAGTTCACGCCGTTCAAAACTCAGGAGGGCGATGAGTCTGCAGAGGCCCTGCTTCTCAGACGATTTGACGGAGGGTCCTCGGTTCAGCTGACGTTTTCGGAGGAAGTCTCCGCGTCAACAATTACAGATATGTTTACCCGAACGCTCTCTGAAGTGAAGGCGGATAACAAACCAAAGTATCCACTCGCCGCCGATCTGTTCTCCATCGAAGGCGTGGAAGGTCCGGAAGCCACCAGCAGATTCGAGGTCGGCAAATTCACCAAAGCGGTTGTTCGGGTCACTTCAACCGTGGTTCCGGACGATTTCAAAACCGTGATTGCCGACATGCAGAAGACCATGTCATCAACACCTTTGTTTGATGAGGTGAATACCTTCGCCTCGTCTGTCGCCGATGAAATGCAGCAGCGAGCCGTGCTCGCCATTATCGTCAGCATTCTGGCCATTTCGGCCTACATCTGGTTTCGCTTTCAGAATGTGGTCTTCGGTCTGGCGGCTGTTGTCGCTCTGGTTCACGACGTCCTTGTCAGCCTTGGCTTCGTGGCATTTGCCGGATTCATCAACGGTACGCCGATCGGAGACTTGCTGCTGATTGACGACTTCCGAATCAATCTGCCGATGATCGCGGCGTTCCTGACACTCGTCGGGTATTCGCTGAACGACACCATCGTGATGTTTGACCGAATTCGTGAACTGCGAGGCAAGAACCCGGCCATCACAATCCCGATGGTCAACCTCGCCCTGAACCAGACGCTGGGACGTACGATTCTGACAGCGACCACCGTTCTGATCGTGGTCTTCATTTTATACGCGTTCGGTGGCGCCGGGATCCACGGATTCTCATGGTGTCTTCTGGTGGGCTGTATCGCAGGCACCTACAGCTCGATCTACATCGCCAGCCCGATTCTGATCTGGGCTCTCGATCGGGCTCAGGGGACTGCAAAGATCAAGGCCTGATCTATTCAGGTTCAGACAACCGCGATCGCCGAACTCACGTCGGGTTCGGCGATTGTGTTTCATCCCTGAGGTGAATGCGACCGGGCTGACTTTGTTCCTCCCAGGACGCAAGACCACTTCGCTTTCCATGAATTTCTAAAATCGTTCACTGATCCTGAGTTTGTCACGGTGTTGGACAGCACCAACGCACTGTCCCTGACAGCTTCGCCTGATACGCGTCCCTGTTTTGCGGATCTGCCAATGATAGACAGTGTTTCCTGTCACAACCGGCTACAATTCACACACACGAAGCAGATGCCGCGAAGATTGCGGCGAACAGAATGCTCTCGTGTGTTTCACTCACCACGTTTCGTGATCTGGAGTTGCTCCCGGAATGATCGATGAATCTCCTTTGCACTGGAGTCATATTGACGCGGCTGAAATGTACGAAGTCCCACGCTGGGGCAACGGCTACTTTTCTGTCGGTCCTTCGGGAAACGTGCAGGTCCATCCGGATCGCAATCCCGCCAAATCCATCGACCTGAAAGAACTCGTTCAGCGTCTGCAGATGCGCGGGCTGGATGTCCCGGTGCTGCTGAGATTCAACGGGATTATTCGCGACCGACTTTACATGCTCCACAAAGCATTCTCGGATGCCATTCGTGAGCACGGTTACAGGGGAACCTATGCCTGCGTGTATCCCATCAAGGTGAATCAGCAGCGCGAAGTCGTGGAAAAGGTAGTGGAATATGGTCGCGAGTTCGGTTTCGGACTCGAAGCCGGCAGCAAGCCGGAACTTCTGGCTGTCGTCGCGATGACGGAGGCGCAGACACCCATCATCTGCAACGGCTTCAAGGATGCCGAGTTCATCGAGATGGCACTCCTCGCTCAGAAGATCGGGCGGCACGTGATCCCGGTGGTCGAAAAGTATACCGAACTCGAATTGATTCTGAAGTACGCGGAGAAACTGAAAGTCCGTCCTCAGATCGGGATGCGAGTCAAACTTGCGGCTCGAGGTGCGGGGCGATGGCAGTCATCGGGCGGATACCGTTCCAAGTTCGGTCTCCGGGCGAATGAGATTCTGCGGGCTCTGGACGAGTTGAAAAAGCGGGGCATGGAAGATTGCTTCACGCTGCTTCATTTCCATCTCGGCAGTCAGATTACGAACATTCGTCAGGTCAAAGCCGCATTGAACGAAGCGGCTCGCGTCTACACAGAACTTGTCGGCCGCGGTGCCGGCCTGAAGTATCTTGATGTCGGAGGCGGACTTGGTGTGGACTATGACGGATCACAGACAAACTTCGAATCCAGCATGAATTACACGCTGGAAGAATACGCTCGAGACGTCGTCTACACCATCCAGACGGTCTGCGACGAAGCCAGCGTGCCGCATCCGAACATTATTTCGGAGAGTGGTCGAGCCATCTCAGCATTCCACAGCGTCCTTGTCTTCAGTGTCCTCGGCGTCTCGCAGCAGGGCGATAATACGGCCGAAGCAGCGCTGGCTCCGCCGGACGACGCCGAACAGGCACTGCATGATCTGTATCAGAGCTACAAGGGGATTACCCAGAGAAATGTCCTCGAGGCCTACCACGACGCTCAAACATCGATCGACACGGTAATGACATTGTTCAATACCGGATACCTGTCGCTTGAACAGCGTTGTCTGGCTGAAAACATCTATTTTGCGATCTGCCACAAGATCTGGCAGTTGTCGGGAGCGATGGAATATGTTCCTGAGGAACTGGAGCGACTCGACAAGTTTCTGTCTGATAACTATTTCTGCAACTTCTCTCTGTTTCAGTCGTGTCCGGATTCATGGGCCATCAAGCAGTTGTTCCCGGTGATGCCCATTCACCATCTGGACCAACGACCAACGCGACATGCCGTACTCAGCGACATCACCTGCGACTCTGACGGCAAGATCGATCAGTTCATTGATCGCCGTGATGTGCGTCGGACGCTGATGCTTCACGAATTCGACGGTTCCCCTTATTACCTCGGCGTATTTCTGATTGGTGCCTACCAGGAGATTCTCGGAGATCTCCACAATCTCTTTGGAGACACCAATGCTGTTCATGTCGATTTGTCGTCATCCGGGGAAGTGATTCTTGATACGATCATCAAGGGCGAGACCGTGAACGAAGTGCTCGACTACGTGCAATTCCGCGGTCGAGACCTGATCAACAGGCTGCAGGTCGCTGTGGAAGTTGCCGTCCGGGAAAACCGCATCGATCATGTTCAGGCGGGTCAGTTCGTCAAGTTTTACGAGGAAGCACTGAACGGCTACACCTACCTCGAAGATCCCGGTGAATAGAACACACCCGGAATCGTGATGGGAATATTCAACGTGCCTTCAGCAGATCTGCTGAAGGCATTTTTTGTCTGACGAGTCCTGCCTGATTTGCGAGCTTTGGGCCGGAATTCAGTCATTCCGAGATCTCAGGCGATGCAGGAATTCGAGCCATGCATGAGTTCTTCTCATTCATTGGCACCGAGTCGATCCTGAGCCATGGCGGCTCGGTAGTCGGCCTGAGCATCAAAATACAGTTTCAACGCGTCGACGTTTTTTTCCGCTGATTCAACGGCATACTGTTCACGGAGAGTCACCTTCAGCAGGTCTGACAGACCTGCTTCCTGGTTCTTGCGTTCGCGAGCCGCAAGGTCCTCCGCATATTCGAGAGACCGGCGAGTCTCGCCAACCTGCTCCCATGCCGACTTCAACGCGGCATGAGCGGCCCGGACATCAACACTGATCTTGTCGGCCGTAATGCGTCGCTTGGCAGACAACTGAGCCAGCTTTCCCTGAAGTTCGGTCATTTTGCCCCGTGCCTTGCGTCGCTGCATCGGAACGTCAAGGTAAAGAGACGCTTCACTCTCATATGGAGATTTGTCACGTTTCGCGCTGGTCGGATCACCCACATCCTGTGACCCCCAGACGACAGCATTCAATTCGGGCTGTAACTGATTGCGGGCTTCCGTGTAGTCGACCTGAGTCTGCTGCCGCATCAGGTCGAGAACTCGCAGTTCCGGGCGCTGAGCGAGGGCCGAGGCGATATTCGTATCCAGCAAGTCGTCATCCACTGGCGTTGGTTCAGGAAATCCGGGCAGTTGACTCTCCAGAGCCAGCAATGGATCTCCGCTCGTATCTCGAAGATAAATGGACAACTTGGCGGACGTCTGCTCCAGCTTCCGCCTCGTATCCGCCACCTTCGCCTGACGGATTGCAACCAGTCGCAGGTTATCCGTCAGTTCCGGGGGATCAATAAACCCGGCCTTGACCTGAGCTTCGATACGGGATGTACGATCTTCCGCGAGCGCCAGAATCCGTCTGGCAATCATGTGGTATTCGCCCGCCGCAACCCATTCCCAATAACTGTAGGAGGCCTCCTGAACAAACCCTATCAGCTGCGCCTGAATCTCGGGTTCCGCCATCGTCCTCGCGTAGCCCGCTTTCCAGAGTTCAGCACGCCGGGAGTCAATTGTCCGATTCCGAGCGAGGGGCACCTGAATACCGGCTTTGAATTCCCCGCCTCCGTTCGTCTGGCGCTCCAGATACCACGGCTGATAATCACCGCGACCGATTCGGTATCCCGCGAAGACTTCACCACCCCAGTATGTCGGCTGAACCACGCCCACATTCTGTCGATATGTCTGATAAAAGCCCTGGGGACCGTTCTCGCTGGCAGCCTTCAGCTTGGTATCGAAAGCCCCCGAAGCCCCGACCTGCTGCCCCAGCGCGATGTTTCGGGAGAACAGTGCCGCTTCAAGCAACGGATAGCTTTGATAAACGGATCCGATGACTTCATCGAACAC
This sequence comes from Planctomycetota bacterium, assembly GCA_046341255.1. Taxonomy (GTDB): domain Bacteria; phylum Planctomycetota; class Planctomycetia; order Planctomycetales; family Planctomycetaceae; genus SXXK01. The sequence continues at coordinate 4,192 of JBKDRW010000445.1, read as the reverse complement.
AATCGGTGCTGGCTTGTCATCAACGGCTGAAGTCAGCACCAAACCATCTTCAGAAACTTCGACAGCGGCCTCCGCATCAGAAGCCTGATTTTCAGCACCGGAAAGGTCTGAAGACACAACGGACTGAATGACCTTGGCAGGGTCTCTCTGTTCCGTCTCGCCGGAAGGTGCCACTGGAGGTATCTCAGATGTCTCGGTCGCAGCAATCGCGGACAAAGACCCCGGGGCGGCATCAACTGGCGCTTTGACAGTGCTGTTTGAGGACCTCGTCGAGTCATTGCTGAACGAGAGTGACAACTGCCGCGCGGAGTTGCAGCCCAGCGACAAGAGCAACGGTACGCTCAGAATTCGGCAAAATCTGCGCATGGTCGATCGTCATCCATGACTGGTCGAAAACAAAGAGACCGTGACCTGCATCTGGTCAAAACATCGCTGATCAGATACCGACTCCAGCCACACACATTCAGTGCAATCGGACTCTTCGGCTCGATGTGTGATTCCAGTCGAATCGCTCTGCACGGAATCTGCAGACCGGCCAGGAACACTCGCTATCCGGAGCACAATCGTTAACCGCGATGCCGTCTGCGCTCGAATCGGGATTGAAAATCCATCGGTTATCGCACTTTTGCCTTCGATTTTTCCTCGTCAGCCGTTTTGTCTCCACCGGATTTCTCAAGGCCCGTGGATGTCTCCGGATCCAGCGCTGGCGGAAATCCATTCAACTTTCGCCAGACTTCAAACCACAACGGGACCTGTTCCAGCAGAACCCAGCCGTTGGCTCGAACCCCCTGACGGAGATACTGTTCGGTTGGCCAGTCTTGTTTCTCATCCGGGTCAGGGCGAACCTGACAACGAAACTTGCCTTTCCCGTTGTCGACCATGTCGACGGACACCACGGTACCTCCGAACGTTCCGATAGCGACCGAGGGCCAGCCGGCGAACTGCACAGCGGGCCATCCCTCGAACTGCAGTCGCACGTGTCGTCCGGGCTCAACCAGTGGTGCATCATTGCCATCCAGCCAGATCTGCACGGCTCGTTCGGTTGTATAGGGGACCAGAGTGCACAGCGGATCGCCCTCTTTCACCATGGCAGACCCCGCGTTCGCGCTCAACTGCACGATGTAGCCATCAAAGGGTGCTTTCACTTCCTGAGTCATCTGACGTGCAATCTTGGATTCCATCTCACGCAGTTCTTTTTCAGCCTTAGCCACTTCACCACGCGCCTTATCAAGGGTTCCCTGATAATAGCTGACATCGGCCGCAGCCTTGTGAACATACGCCTCTCGATCACTTTCCTTACCCAGCAGATCTGCCTGAGCGGCGGACACGTTGGCCTTTTCTTCCCGAACCTTTCCTTCGGACTCCAGAAGCTTACGTTCAATCTCCTGCAGCTTCTCGAGGGCAATATTTCCGTCTGCCTCGAGCAGCTTTGCCCGGCTGTAGGCCTGCTGCAATTGAGGGATCGCCGCCTCCGCAATCGAAAGCTTCTGCTGTGCAGAAGTCACCTTTTCCTTTGCCGCCTGCACATAAGCATTCTGAGCAGCTTCAATTTCTGTGCGAACACGTTCGTATGCCTTGACCTGATTTTCAGTGGCCTCGACCACCTTCCTCGAAGACTCGAAGTAGACCTGCGAGTTCTCGAGCTGCATTTCCAGTCTCGTCGAATACTGATCGTCCAGATCGCTGATCCGCGCAATCAGGTCTCCCTCTTTGACACGCGCATTCTCAACGAGCTCCGGATTCCACCAGACAATCCGTCCCTTGATTGGTGCTTCCAGAACCTGCTGGCGTTCGCGCGGGGCGTACGCCACCACGAACCCCGCTCCCGTCACGCTCTGCTGCCACGGCGCGAAGGCCATCAGGACAATCGTCAGGCCCAGAAGGATACAGAGAATGATCGCAATCCTGCGTGCCAGCGTGGAAGATCGCGCCAACTGCAGGGAGGGCATCAGAGCTTCACTGTAAGCCACTGGCGTCAGAATTGATCGTCGTTGAGAACTGAATTCAACAGCCATGGGAAGTCTCTCAATATCCGAATCCGGCCAGCAATCAGTCGCCGTCAGTTGTTTCTCTCAAGCTGAATGACTCTGCTGGCAAATGACTTGAGGTGTTCGCGATTCGTCACGATCAGGATGGCCATCTGCGGAAATACGGATTGCATTCTCTGCAGAATCTCGAGGGACTCATGGTCTGCGAAGGTGTCAAGTAACTCGTCAATCAACAGAACTTCCGGTCGTCCGACCAGAGCTCGCGCAATCATAATTCGCTTGAGCTGTCCGGACGTGAGCGGAGCTCCACGAGGCGTGATGTGAGTATCAAGCCCCTCGGAAAGTGATTGAATCCCGTACGACAGTCCGACCACTTCGAGTGTTTCGCGAACATCGCTGATGCTGATGTCAGGGCGTTCCAGATGAATGTTCGTCCCCAGCGTGCCATCGAAGATTTCAACATCGCGAGCCATTGCGACTCGACGACGCAACACATCCGGACGCAGATCTCGCGGATCAACGCCACTGACTGTCACCAGCCCCGATGATGGTTCTCGCATCCCGAACAGCATGTCCAGCAGAAGGCTTTTCCCGGTCCCACTTTCACCGCAAAGTGCCAACTGATCACCGGGCGAAATCTCGAGAGACACATTGTTCAGCACTTCAGATCCGTCACTCCGCTTGTAGCTGACGTTCTCGACACGAACACCAGAACTACTCGGAGCGACCAGCAGTCCGTCGGTTCGCTCGATCGGCAGATCGAACAATGATCCAAGCTTGTCAACAGACGCCATGAGATCGTAAAAGCTCTCGATATGCTTTCCCAGCTTGGCAAACGAGCCGACCACAACAGCGACAATCAGTTCCGCTGCAACCAGTTGCCCGAGCGACAACTGGCCGGAAATCACCAGCAAGCCACCGATCGCGAGCAGTGCAGTACTCGCGAGGGCCTGAGTCAGCAACAGGAACAGGATCTGACGGATAAACACACGAAAGTGTTTCTTCCGTGCGGCAAGATAGTCGAAAATCAGCTGATCAGATCGTTCCAGAGCGAACTCAGAGGCCCCATCGTAACGAAACGCAGTGGGACACCTGGCGAGGTCTTCCAGCCAGGCAGCCATCGCGTACTTGGTCTTCGACTCCTTGATGCTGGTGCTGATCGCACCACGCCCCAGCACCAGAAATGTGAAGAGAAGCAGCAGAATCAGAGCCACGTCGAATGCCAGAAGATAGGGATGGTAGAACGCCAGTACTGCCATACCCACCAAAGCGCTGAGAACGATCGAAACGCCATCCAGCAGCAACTGAGCTGTGACTTTCTGGACGGTCATCACATCAAAGAACCGATTGACCAGTTCGGGTGGATAGTACTTGTCCATCGCCTCCAGCCGTGCCTTCGGAAGTCGAAACGAAAGATCGGCAGCAATCCTTGCAAACAACCGCCGCTGAATGATCTCCACGACAAATGTCTGCAGAGCCTTCATGGCAGCCTGGAACACCAGGAACGCCAGAAGCATCAGCGACAAAACTACGACCGGTTGGAGAAAACGACCAAACGCAACCGTGTTCACCAAAGCTTCAACGGCCAGCGGTGTCGTCATGCCGAGCAAACCGGACACAAGAGCGAAGACCAGCACAACCCAGACGTCGCCGGCTTCCGGTTGCAGCAGCGCGATCAGTCGATTCAGCGGGCGCTGTTCCGAAGCCATGGTTGCCGGCAGATGGTCAGATGACAAAGACGGTTCGACCACCACAGCCCTTAAGACACCTGTAAACCCTTCGAGCTTCAGCAGTTTCGCCACCTTCCGACGATTGGTGTGGCGAATCGGCACGTTGCCACAGGGCGTTCCGAACACGATTGTCCGTCCCTGACCTTTTGCCAGCATGTGCCAGTTCTGCCCGTCGCCGGATCGAACAATGACAGTCACACCATCAAGTGCCAGCTGCGCAAGCTCGCCTAATTCCCCGTCGATCACGCGACAGTTTCTGCTCAGGCTGTGCCCCGTCTCGATACTCCAGCGCCACCAGCCACCATCGTGTTTCCCAAAGTAAGTTTCAGCCGCTTCATCCACTGCGCGACGGATTCTCGAACGATCAACGTTAATACCGTCCCGCAGTGCAATCTGCTCAAAGATCCCGGATGCGGCCATCAAGTCCGCTTCGCTGGCATGTCCCGATGAATCGAGCATCTGATCAGGACCCCT
>JBKDRW010000444.1:0-6443 GCA_046341255.1 Planctomycetota bacterium | reverse complement strand
GTTTTGAACAACACCGCAGCAGCGCCAATGAGAAAAACGAGTTGCGTCCAGTGACCAAACGTGTCCACAAACATCCGTGACAGGGTCAGGATCATGTCCTTCTTTTCCGGGTGCAGTCCCTGCGGATGAAGAACGGTTGCTCCCATGAAGTAGAACGCCAGGGTCGAGATAGTGAAAACGACCATGCTGACCCAGGCATCGAGGTGCATGACCCGAATCCAACCCCTCGCACGATTTTCCCAGCCGGGCTTTGAGTTTTCGCGGCCCACGAAGCGAGCGTAGCCTTTTTCAAGGCACCAGTATGGATAGAAGAATAACTCCGTAGCTCCAACCCCTGTAATTCCAAAGACTCCGAAAGCAACTGCGATGCCTTCCGGCGGCATACCGAATGTCAACCCCTCGACCACTTCGCTCCACGGGATAGGAAACTTTGTTGCCGGTAATGCGCAGGCGGCAAGAACGGTGAGTGTGGTCACTCCCACGACAAGAATCGTGGTCACGAATTCGATTCGCCGATATGTACCGCTCCAGAGCAGGGCAATTGCCATCAGGCATGTCAATAATGCCCATGGAAATTCGGGGCGGAGTTCGATCGCTTGACTGACAGAGGGCAGGGTGGATGACAGGTCGCTGGCAATTAACGATGACACTTTCGGGAAAACCAGATTGAGTGACTGACCGACAGTGCCCGTAATGGCTCCAAGTTGAAAGATCGTTGACAGCATCATGATCAGCCAGCACCAGGCGATCCAGTGAGTCCCCAGTCGAGGCCCCTTCAGTTCATCAATAGCTCCGAGCGTCGGTTTGCCGGAAGAGATCGCATAGCGTCCGAGTTCCGTCTGAACGAAAACCTTGATGACACAGCTGAAGAGAATCAGCCAGAGAAAGACAAAACCGTGTTTTGCGCCAAGTGACGTGGTGAGCAGCAGTTCGCCTGAGCCAACGATGGTTCCCGCCAGAATAATGCCTGGTCCTGTTTGTTTCAGAGCTGCACGCAGAGATGAGGGCGGTTCCTGAATCGCATCGTCGGGGAGGGCATAGGGGTCGTAAGCAGCGAGATCGTCGGTGACATCTGCTGAACCATGGTTCTCAGAGGTCGGAGGAGCGGACAGCGAATCGCTCATGCGGTCAGGCCTTGCGGAATTCCGGAAGCTGTATCTGAAGAGCATCACTTCAGACATGATGCCGGGTGGGAAATGGTCAGTCTACAGATCGAGTGTTCGATCTGCACGGTCGACAGGATTCTGAGATCCAGCGAATTGAGGAATCTTTTCTGCTGGAGATGTTCTCCGAGGGCAGGAATTCCTCTGACAGACTAGCCAGGGAATGCGGTCTGACTACACTGCGACATCTATTTCGGCCCGATAGCTGCAGAACCTAGGTGCCGAGTGATCCAGGGTGACGTTCGTCAGCCCACTGAGTCAAGCGATTCGCACCGAGCCCATCCATGACCTCTCCCCCAGTCGTTCAGTATGCCTCGCGTACCGATGTGGGGATGCGTCGCGCAGCGAATCAGGATTCACTTGCGGTTCGACTGTGCACGGATTACCCCGAATGGGCCCAATGTGGTCATTTGTTTGTTGTGGCAGACGGCATGGGAGGCCATGCCGTAGGTGACCTCGCCAGTCGCATTGCCGTTGACACGCTGCCTCATGCATATTCCAAAAGCCTGAGCAAGACGATCGAGCAGCGACTTCGAGAATCGATTGCTGCTGCCAACAAAGCGATCAATGATCGCGGACGGGAGAATCGAGAATTCGAAGGGATGGGCACAACCTGCAGCGTCCTGAGTCTGTCGGAACGTGGTGCGATTATTGGTCATGTCGGCGACAGCCGCATTTATCGTGTGCGTCAGGGTGTGATCGAACAACTGACGTTTGATCACAGCCTTCAGTGGGAAATGATTCGCCTCGGGCGTGCAACTGCCGAAAACGTGGAGTTGTTTCATCCTCGAAACGTCATCACACGTTGCCTTGGTCCGGATCTGTCCGTTCAGGTTGACGTGGAAGGACCATTCCCGGTTGCGGCGGGGGACCGATTTCTCTTGTGTTCGGACGGATTGACAAATCATGTGACAGATTCAGAGATCGGGCAGATACTCAACTCACTCCCTGCGACTGATGCATCTCGGCTTTTGATTAATCTGGCTAATTGTCGCGGTGGCTCGGATAACAGTACAGTGATTGTTGTCGCAGTCGATAGTTATCCAGCCCCGCAGATCGAGATCGGCCAGTTGGATGGTAAATCAACGCCGAATGTCGACCCGGTCGTGATTCAGAGGAAGGGAAGGAGGCTGTGGGCCAGCCTTCTCTCGATTGTCGCCGTCATGCTTCTGCTCGGAGGCATTGGGCTTGCGCTGATCGATCAAAAGCCGAACGCTGCAATCCTGATCGGAGCATCGTTCATTGCCTGGTTGCTGGGTCGTCGCGTTCTGCCGGATCCTGAGCCACCGAGTCCAGCGGATGGAATGGAGTCCGGGCCTGTTGTAACGAGGACCGAAGCCGCGCAGAATGAACTGTCCGGTTCCTCGAGGTCGTCTTTTTTTCCGGTGTCTCCATATCGAGTGGTGGAAGCTGTTCTCGGAGAGAGACTACTGATTCATCTGGCTGAAGTGCAGAGCGAACTGGTGCAGGCGGCCCGCGAGAGCGGCTGGAAAGTGGATCTGAACGAGTTGGCGGCTCTCGGCCGACAGGCAATTCAGAACCAGCAGAACGGTCGGATGGACCGCGCGTTGAAAGCTCGGGCGAAAGCGATCGACATTTTAATGCGAGAACTGGATCAGCGATCTCGAATGGCTTAGAGGATCAGGCTTCGGCCATCCGGATCGTTGTGAAGGCTTCGTTGCATGTAAATGCAGCGGTCTTGCCTTTTGCAGACTTGTTTGCAGAGCCATCCCGGTGTATGGATCGTGGAGATTCGCACCTCGTGTTTTCCTGCTTTGCGGAGTCGAGGTTTTTACTCCATGAGGAAGAGGCCGCGCGATTCCAATCTTCGGCTTTGTTCTGCTGCGATTGGAGATGATGCATGGGCGTGATCGAGCGATTGATTATGCCGATCGGGCTTTGCGGCTGGAATTCCCAGCGGGTTTTGATGACAACCTGGCTGAACTTCTGATTTCTGTATCACGCTTCTGAAACGAGCGAGCCTCATGAGTCCATCTGTATTTTGCTTGCATGCAGCCTGATCGATATCAATGGATTTGCCGCACTGCTGATACCAGGGAGGGATACGGATTACGCCTCGGCGATCGGCTGACGGTGAATTCTCGTTCGCTCAAGGATTGGTCGACGCGTTCTATCAGCAGGAACTCATACTGCTTTCAGTTCGCATCCGGAGATCTGCTGACTTCAGCCGCTGGAGTATCCGCATGGAATGGAACTGAGTTCCTCAGACGACTTCCAGAAGCCAGACATGGAACAACGAAAAGTTAAGATCCAGCAGCTCGGCAGGAAGTTCTGGTGACGGTGTCATGTGACGAACAAAGTCTGTCGAACCAGTTAAAGCGATTGTCGGGTGATCGTCTTTGGATTGCCGACAGTGTGTGTTTTCGGAAGTCGCCGGCTTTCCGAGGTCTAATCTGCCTGAACCCCGATCATCTGACAGGGATGCCATTGGCGCGGCAGATGGCTGCAGTTGCTGTTCCGAATTCGGATCTTGAACACTTGCAATCAGTCCCTGGATGGTAACGTCGGCAGCAGGGGAGCTAGAAACGGAATTGTTTGCTGTTGTTGCGGTGTAAACGAAAATTGAGCAGTTCGCCTGGAGTTGAGGCCACGTCAACGGTGTTGGATGCGAAACTCCCCAGGGATTATGAAGCGAGAAGGTGTCTGAAGATGCATTGTAACTGGTAACGATATAGGCGTGGGATCCATATAAACCTCCCGTAGTCGCGTTCGGCCAAGTGCCGAGTGTGACAGCCTGCTGAGCCGATATCGCATTCATCAGCGTGCTCTTCGCACTGGATGAGAAATACGCGTATGTGGAATCAGCACCCAGCACCTGGGCGTTGACATACCACATCCAGCCACCTTCAATGGCCGAGTATCGATTGGTTCCATCGCGGCCGGAAAGTCCGGTTTCATTCCACTGGGCATAAGCCTTCTCTGCCAGAGCGATCCAGAGTGTCGTGGATGTCTGTGAAATGCTCTGGCCAAATCCCGAATATCCGAGTTGGCCATTTGAATACGCCGGCAGACGACGATTCACGGTCACATAGTCCGAAGTAAAGCCGGAGGTACCGGAGGAAAAGAATCGGACGGTGTATGTTCCATCCCCGTTGTCAATAAACATATTTCTGACAGCATCCGGATTGCGATCAGCAATAGAGGCCACTGCCGCGATAAAGTAGCAGTCCCCGAGCATGCCCTGACGTGTATCAGCTCGTGAAGGGCCTCCATTGAACAGGTTGCCGATTGCAGTCTGATAGGTGAGTCCGGAAGTCGAGATAGAAGGCTCGTCTGCTCCGAGGAACCATTTGTCGATAAGTTTGTTCAGCTGACTTGCTGAACTTCCAGCCGCGAGGTCGCCAAGTGACTGACCTTGAAATCGCTGGTTCGCCGAATTCTTTCCAACGACGTCGCTTGCGAGAAGTCGAACGTGTGAAGGCATGCCAAACGGGGATGTTGCTGACACCAGAAACTGCAGATCTGCAAATTCTGTGGCGTTGACACTGCCGTCCCCTCCAGCGCTTCGCAGGACCTGCATCATTTCAAGGCGATCAAGGTTCTGATCATTGTAGAAGGTGTTCACCAGAGAGCTCAGATCCGGATCAACCAGACCTGAGGGTATGACAGGATCTGTGACTTCGACAAATGACGTGGACGAGATGGTTCCCGCACTGACAGAGACGGTAAAGCTGCCAGCTTGATTTCCCGCGACATAAAGGCCTTTTGATGAAACCGTTCCGCCCGTCGCCATCCATTTCAAAGATGGCTGTGTCGCCAGAACTGCACCAAACTGGTCGCATACACGAGCTGACATTTGCTTTGAAGCAGATCGGATGAGCGAGAAGTTTGCCGGGGTCAGCTCGATGGTTGTGGTGACCGGAATCACTGAAAAATTTACGGAGGTCGAGACTGCTCCTGCAGTGACTCGTGCCGTGTGGTTCCCCGTCATTTTAAACGTAATCGTTGTGTTGCTGTTCGTCGTTTCGAAAAGTGATTGAGAGCCTGACGGTGCCGAACTGATCGACCATGTCTGTTCAGGCTGAATTTCGAGGTTTTGTCCGAACTGATCACGAGCGACTGCAGAGACACTGATGCTGTTTCCACTGACCAGAGTCGGGTTTGTTGTCCCGCTGATAACCTTTCCGTCTCTGGAGACGGCGAAGCTGGTCAAGGTGGGTGTGACTTTGAAAGCTGCGGCGGCAGTGATGGATCCGAACGTTGCATTCAGAGCGTAATCACCGACTCGATTGAATGAGACTTCAGCATTGCTGGCATTGAGTTTGACGGTGGCTGTTCCGCCTTGTGGAGCGAGTGTTGTGGCCCAGTTGATTTTTGGCAGAGTGATCATGTTTTTCCCGAACTGGTCGAGTGCGACCAGCTTGATGGATCCGGTGGTTCTGTCCACAGGGAGTGGTGAATCAACGGAGGCCTGTGTACCGTCAGCTTTGAGCAGGGACATGGCTGAGAGCGTCTGACTGACGGTGACTGGCAATTCTGTGAAGACCGACCCCGCCGCGGCCCTGAGCGTATATTTTCCGCTCAGATCCGGCTCGAAGAGGACCGAACTCCCGGTAGTTGTGAGTTTGGGATTGCTGCCAGTCGGGGACACAGTCATCTGCCATGATGGAATCACTTGAGTTTCGAGGTTTTGGCCGAACTGATCGCGGGCCACAGCATTGAGAGACAGTTGATTACCCGCAAGAGATGTGCCTGTTGAAGGTCTGGCAATCATGACACCATCGCGAGACAGCGCGAAACTCGTCAGTGTCGGCATGACTTTGAAGAAGGCTCGGGCGGAGATCGATCCGACTGTGGCGTTGACCGTGTAATTCCCGATTCGATTGAACGTGACGCTGGCAATGGTTCCGCTGATCTTGACTGCTGTCGTCGCATTGGCCGGCGCCAGTGCCGTGGCCCAGCTGATGGTGGGCAGTGTTGTCATCGCCTTTCCAAACTGATCCAGCGCAGCGATCTTCAGGGTTGCGGAGGTCTTGTCGACCCCAAGTGGAGCATCTGCTGACGCAATGGTTCCATCGGTCTGGATGAGCGAAAGTTCCGTGAGCGTTTGGCTGACGGTCATCGGGATGTCGGTAAATACAGGTCCGACGAATGCGCGGAGTGTGTACTTGCCGGAAACATCCGGGCTAAAAGTCGCTGAACTATCATTCGTTGTCAGCTTTGGATTGCTGCCAGCCGGTGATGCGGTCATTTGCCATGTTGGCGCAACCTGAATTTCGAGGTTTTGTCCGAACTGATCACGAGCGACTGCAGAGACAC
>JBKDRW010000443.1:0-11931 GCA_046341255.1 Planctomycetota bacterium | reverse complement strand
GAAGCGCAAGTTAAGATTTCACGCTCGCGAATTCCGACGCAACTGGAGTGCCGAACAGTATTGCGACATTCTACTTTTCCTGTTGTTTTGGTCGGCCTCGAGGTCGGCCAAAACAACAGCAAAAGTAATCTATCCCCTTTGTGCTTCCCCCGAGAGTTCTCCCCTAAGTGTTCGGTTCCGACGATGATTGGGACATTTCCGCCACCTTGCCTTGAAACCAGCTGCTCTCACACGCACAGTACTGATGACAACTCAGATCAAAATGGAAATGGAAGAGGGTCGCATGCGGTTACGTCGACAAGTCGTATTGTGTGGGTTGGTGCTCGTGATTGCTCGATGGTCGATTGCCGAGGAAGACAGCCTGTCGCCTGGAGATCGCGTGACAGTTTCAAATGCGGGTCACTCTGCTGCGTGTGGACCAGATACTGATGCCGATGCCACGGAAGGATGGACGCGGATTGTCCCGAACCCGGTGACCATCGACGGGCACCTCTACACTCCGACCTGTTCGAACGCACCCGGAACCACGCCCACTTTCTCGTTCTTTTTCCGCAAAGGGACGGCAGATGGTCTGGTTGTTTTCTTCAATGGCGGAGGCTCATGCTGGAACGATGAGACCTGTTCCAAGCCACGACTCGCGGGGGATCGGGCAAATTTCTCCGGCAAGGACAATCAGGGGCCTGCGGAGGTGTACAAGGCTCAGCTTTTGCCTGGAGATGGCCCTGCTCAAATGACGGGACTGCTCGATCGCAGCGATTCACGAAATCCGGTCCGAGACTGGAGCATGGTGTTTGTCCCCTATTGCACGGGGGACGTCCACTCAGGTTCCAATACAGCCCACTACAAATATCCCGGCACTGACAAGCCGTTTACGATCGAGCATCGCGGCTGGGACAACATGCAGGTCATTCTGCACTGGATGCGATCCGAGGTTGCTCGGCCGGCCCAACTTCTGGTGGCAGGGTCCAGTGCTGGCGCTTACGGTGCCGCGACGCATTACGCTTCGGTCCGGGCGATGTTTCCAGAGGCACGCAGCGTATTTCTTGGGGACAGTGGACAGGGGGTCACGACGCCTGAATTCGAACAGGGCCGCAACCTGAACTGGAACTATCAGTTGCCGCACAGCGTGTTCGGCTCTCATGCCCAAAACACTCCGGACCGAGAAGTCGTGGCCCGGCTCGCGGGCCATTTTCCCAAGGACCGCTTTGGGCAGGTCACTTTTGTTCGAGACGCCACGCAGACAGCCTTTTATGCTCAGATGGCTCCGAAGCCGGACCAGTTGAGTTGGACACACAAGATGCTGCAGGAACTCACCAATCGGCAGGCAGCCCCAAACTTTCGCTCCTACGTCGCAGCGGGAGAGACGCATACGATTCTTCGTGCGACCATATTCTTTACCGAGCAGTCGGGAGGTCAGCCCTTCACGACGTGGCTCGGCGCACTGCTCAAGGATGACCAACTGCCGGGCAACCAGATTTGCCCCAACTGTGACCCAGCCCAATGAGCGAAGGCGAAGAAAAGGCGTCAGGTCTCTTTTCTTGGTCCGTTTTTCCCCACCGGCTGACCACTTTTTCCCATCGGCTTCGTGGGTTTCGGCGAACTCTCTTTCATTTCTGCACAATCGGAGCGGGTTGGTATCGTTCCGCGATCGCGAAGAGTAGATTGAAGTCAGATGGACGGAGGTCACGTGCGGGTAGGTTCACGTGCGTGGAGAACATTTGCAGGCCGTCAGTCGTTTCAATTTGCGATTCAAAGAGACCCTAATGGCGGGGCGAGTTGTACTGGCGATGAGTGGCGGAGTTGACAGCTCGGCGGCTGCCGTCATTTTAAGCCGACAAGGCTACGAAGTCATCGGACTCTTTATGAGGTCTGGTGAGACCGAATCATCCTGCGCGTTGCCTTCCGCCGAGATGTTGCCGATTCTCGGCGCTCCTGCTCATCGACAGGGATGTTGCAGCGCGGATGATGCGGCGGATGCCAGACGTGTCGCGGATCGTCTGGGAATCCCATTTCATGCATTGAATATGAAGGACGATTTCCGTCGCATCAAAGACTACTTTGCCGATGAGTATCTGGCCGGGCGTACGCCGAATCCATGTGTGCAGTGCAACAACTGGCTGAAGTTTGGCAAGCTCTGGGAGTTTGCTCGTCAGGTTGATGCTCAGTACATCGCAACCGGGCATTATGCGAGGGTTCTGAAAGACGGTTTCACGGGATCGTGGGGTTTGTTTCGCGGTTTCGATGACAACAAAGACCAGTCGTACGTGTTGTTCGGGATTCGGCGTGAGCTGTTGCCCAGCATTCTGCTCCCGATCGGGACGTATGAAAAACCGGCCATCCGTGAACTCGCGCGCGAAGCGGGTTTGAGAGTCGCTGATAAAAAGGACAGCTACGAAATCTGCTTTGTTCCGGATCAGGATTATGCCGGTTTTCTGAAAAGGTACCGAGGCCATGAAGGGACGGCCGGCAACTTCGTTGACACCGAGGGACAGGTTCTCGGCCAGCATGAAGGTTACGAACACTTCACCGTCGGGCAGAGAAAAGGACTTGGACTTGCCTTTGGTGAGCCGAGGTTCGTCGTTCGGATTGATCCACACACGCGGAACGTTGTGCTCGGGACTCGCGACGACCTGGCAACAAACGTGATCCGCGTTCATCAACTCAACTGGCTGGCGAATCGCCCTTCCAATGAGTTTTCCTGCGAAGTGAAAGTACGCTATCGACAGCAGTCGGAGCCATGTACGGTCCTGGTCCATGCCAATGAAACGGTAACGGTGACTCCGGATCGTCCGATCTTCGGCGTGGCTCCTGGGCAGGCCGCCGTTTTCTATCTCGGCGATCAGGTTCTTGGTGGTGGCTGGATCACCGGGAATCAGTAAGCCGAATCGCAGAAGCTTCTGCAGGCAGACGTATGTCAAAGATGGTCAACATTGCCGATCGGCTCCGACGGTCGTCGCAAATTGTTCCGACACAGCGTGCTGTGGTGTTCCCGGAATCGAGGGACAGAGCCGGTCGAGTGGCATGGACGCATCTGACTTTTGAGCAGCTGGATGCTGAGGTTGATGCGATTGCACGAGGGCTGATCGACCTTGGTGTTCGGCCTGGGCATCGTCTGGCTTTGATGGTTCGTCCATCGATCGAATTTATCGCATTGACGTTCGGGATCTTTCGTTCGGGAGCCATCTGCACGCTGATTGATCCTGGGATGGGCAGGAAGAGCGTTCTCAAGTGTCTCGACGAAGTGGATCCCGATGGCTTCGTTGCGATTCCTCCCGTGCATGTCGTGCGAAAACTGATGCCATGGCGCTATTCACGTGCCAGATTCAATATCATCGTCGGTCCGCGCAGACGACGACTCGGGTGTGTTTCCTGTCGGGAACTGGTGGACGCCGGTCGTCATTCAGTCGCTGTTCCTCCACAGACAGAATCCACGGATCCTGCAGCCATTATTTTCACCAGCGGCAGCACGGGGCCACCGAAGGGAGTCGTTTACGAACACGGAATGTTTGACGCGCAGGTGGATCTGATTCGATCACGATACGGACAGAGATCGGGTGAAATTGACCTGCCAGGTTTTCCGTTGTTCTCGCTGTTCAACCTCGCGATGCAGGTCACGTCCGTCATTCCCGAGATGGACCCGACTCGGCCGGCAAAAGTTGATCCGGAAATCATTCTCGACGCGATTTCCAGCCAGGGAGTCACTCAGGCCTACGGGTCGCCCGCCATGTGGAATCGGATTGGTCGTTATTGCGAAGAGCATGCGATACGGTTGCCAACGCTGCGTCGAGTTCTTTCCGCAGGTGCACCGGTCCCGATTCATGTTCTGCAACGCATGCTTCCTCTGCTGAATCATGACGCGGATCTGTTTACGCCATACGGCGCCACGGAGTGTCTGCCGGTCGCATCGATTGGCGGGCGGCAGATTTTAAATGAGACCGCTGCCCTGACCGAACAGGGGAAAGGAACGTGCGTCGGCACGGTGTTTGAAGGGATGGAAGTTCGCATCATCGAAACCTCTGATGACACCATTGTATCTCTGGATCAGGCAAGACAACTGCCGTCTGGAGAGGTGGGTGAAATCATCGTGAGAGGTCCGGTGGCGACTCGACAGTACTTCCATCGCACGGAGGCAACAGCGCTGGCAAAGATCAGCGATGGTGATTCCTTCTGGCATCGCATGGGCGATGTCGGATATTTCGACACGTCGGGTCGGCTGTGGTTCTGTGGCCGCAAGGCCCATATCGTTCACGCCAGTCACGGCCCTATGTATTCCGTGTGCTGCGAGGCGATCATCAACAAGCATCCCACCGTTTATCGCTCCGCTCTGGTTGGGATCGGAGACAAAGGTCGCCAGACGCCGGCCATTGTTGTTGAGCCGGAAGCCGGTCAGTATCCGGCAAGACCCGAAGTGGAATCCCGATTGAGATCGGAACTGCTGGAACTCGCACGAGGAAGTGACCTCACCAGATCGGTTGCGACGATTCTATTTCATCCATCGCTTCCCGTGGACACGCGACATAATGTGAAGATCAATCGTGAAGCACTCGCCGTCTGGGCGGCTGCCAGGGTTTCCGGTTGACGTGAATCCAACGTTCAGGGAGCGACGTCGACGAACTCGCGGGCTGAAATATCCGCGGTCGGCGCGAATCGGACCGCCGTCAGTCTGATGATCCGGGCAGCCACAACGAATTCTGACGCGACGGAACCCGAACGTGGTAAACCCCTGTCGGCTCAAAAGTTGCAAGTTGTTTGGTCGTTTTCCGAGCGATATAGTGTGCCGCAGTCAGCGATGGCGTCAGAGTCGTATCTTTATGGCAATATGTCATTGAAAGTGTAGTCGTCCCATGTCCGGTCGAGTTCTCAAGTTGGGTATTCCTGCAGGCAGTCTTCAGGAATCCACCGCCGCCCTGTTCAGCCGTGCGGGATACAACATCAAGTTTGCATCGCGATCGTATTTTCCGACGGTGGATGATCCGGAAATCGAGTGCATGCTGATCCGCGCGCAGGAGATGGCGAGGTATGTCGAAAATGGAATTCTGGATGCCGGTATCACCGGTTACGACTGGATTCTGGAAACCAATGCAGATGTTCATCAGGTCTGCGAACTCATTTTTTCCAAGGTGAGTCGTCGGCCTGTTCGCTGGGTTCTGTGCGTTCCGGAGGAGTCTGCCATCAGGACTGTCAGAGACCTGGAAGGCAAGCGGATTGCAACGGAAGCGGTCGGATTGACGACTCGATTCCTCGAAAGGCACGGCGTGAACGCTCATGTGGAGTTTTCGTGGGGGGCGACGGAAGTGAAGCCTCCGAAACTGGCCGATGCCATCGTTGAAGTGACAGAGACCGGAAGCTCTCTCCGTGCGAACAATCTGCGGATTATGGATGAGGTGCTGCAAAGCACGACACGATTTATCGCCAACAAGTCGGCATGGTCTGATTCATGGATTCGCAGCAAGATTGAAAACATCGCGCTGATGTTGCAGTCGTGCCTGGAAGCGGAAGGCAAAGTCGGCCTGATGATGAATGTGGTGAAGACGGACCTGGATGCTGTCTTGAAAATGCTGCCTGCACTGCAAACTCCAACCGTGTCGCACCTGTCAGATCCGAACTGGCTCGCGTTGAATACAATTGTCGACGAAAGCCTTGTTCGAACCATCATCCCGCAACTGAAGCAGGCGGGTGCTCGGGGAATCGTCGAGTACCCGATCAGTAAGATCATCGATTGATGCGTGGAAGCGTGGTGCGTGGCCAGTTGGTTCTCGAGGCCTGAAGCTGAAGTCCCGAGACGGCCTGCATCTGAAGGCAGCTTCAGGGGTTTAGGGACAACCGGAGGTTGCGGGGCGAGCTGATCTGAGCTTCCCGCGAAATTCGAACGGAGGGCCTTGATGAGTCTGGCAGGTCAGCGGAGACAGTCCTTGCGCGGAATCGTGAGATTCTTTTGTGCGGTGATTCCGTTCTGCGTGGTCAACCTTGTCCCTTGGTGTGCGTTCGCGGGAACAAAGACGTGGGACGGTCGTTGGGATACAACGAAGATCGAAGTTTCCGTCGTCTATTTTGTCCCATCGGATCGGACACCTCTGTCCGACTGGAACGAACGCGTCCGTTATTTCTGCAGACGCATCGAGCAATTTCACCATCGCGAATTTCAGGGGCAATCTGTCCTGAAAACGGTGATTCATCCTGAACCATTGCTGTCAGAGTGCACAACAGCCGAACTTCGACGAGGCGATGCCAATGCTATTTTCTTTCGAACGCTGCAGGAGTGCGATCGACGGTTGAAATTCGCTCAGGAGCAGCGCAGGAGCTTTCCGATTCTGCTGGTGCTGAGTGAAATCAACTGGCAGCCACTGGACGATTTTTATCGGCTCAAACCTGCGTCGATGTCGCTGGAATTTGAGGGTCAGAACATCGGGGGGCAGCACTTTCCCGGTGCTGCGGCTGGTGGTGCTCGCGCGACCTATCTGGCCGACCGAGGAGCAGGCTGGGGGCTTGTGAGTGCCGATGGCTGGCGAGTTCCATATCGCGGTTCAGACTGTGTTGTCTATCACGAAGGATGCGGGCACACCGTCGGGCTTCCCCATCCGGAGCCTGTTGACAATTCCGTGATGGGCGTTGCTCAGTATGAAGGATGGATCAACGAATCGTTTCTGAACAAAGAGCAGAAGATTCGATTGAACTGGGAGCCAAAGGAAACTGCCGCAAGCCTTCAGCAGGAGTTGTTTGATTCGTTTACTGCGGTTCCTGACCCTGTCGTCCCGAAACCCGGCGATCACATTCGGCTGAATCTGACATGGCCCAAAGAATGTCGTGTTCGGACGCTGCAGGTGCGCTACCAGACGTCAATCGATGGACCGTGGATCGATGCGGCACAAGCCGTGAAGGACGATCGACCTGTATGTGCGGACGTCGGTCGATTCGAACGTGCAAGCCCGGTGAGTTATCGAGTCGATGTGGAACTCGAAACCGGTGAAGTGGCCGAATTATGGGGGTATTTTCAGGTTCGCAACGACCCAGAAAAGATCGTCGTTCCTCATGTTCTGCCACGCGATCTGATGACACACTCAGATTCCCGGAACGGTCGGGGCGAGTTCGTCTTTGACGAGGCCGGTGAGATTGATCTGCTCGGTCATCTGGATCTATCGAAATGCTGGTCACAGGGCGAATGGACGTTGCAGGATGACAAACTGGTCAGTCCGAAAATGTATGGCAGCCGGCTTGAGTTACCATTCTCACCGACGACTTCGTATCGGCTGATCGCAATTGTCGAACCCCTTGACGCTCCCAACGGACTGGTGCTCGGGCATCAGATTCAGGGACATCGTTTTGTGACACTGTTTCATTACGCGAATGGTGAGACTCCGCAAAGTGCCGTTGAAAATGTCGACAATCAGAACGTTGGCAATGAAACCACATTTTCCGGAGAAGTGTTTCGGAAAGGACGCCTGTCCCAGGTAATCGTAACCGTGCAGGATGGCGGTGTCACGATGGCGGTTGATGGACGAGTCATCTCGGAGTGGACGGGTGCAGCGGATCGATTGTCGCTTTCGGACTACTGGCAGACTCCCGGCCGCACGTCTCTCTTTGTTGGTGCGTACGATTGTCGATACCGATTTCATCGCCTGACCGTATTGCCATACAAGCCTGAATGAGCTCTGCCTGACCATGGCGAATCCTGTTTCAGTCACCATCATCAAGCTGGGCGGTAGTCTGATGGACCTGCCCGACCTTCGGACTCGCCTGCTGACGCTGGCTGAATTCGTTTCAACGCGACTTACCGGCGGGACTTTGAATCGCCCAGCCGAAGTGGTTCGAGGGGATGTCAGCAGCGAACTGGTGGAGTTTGCGAACCGAGTCCTGATCATTCCTGGCGGAGGTGCCGCTGCGGACGAAATTCGGCGGCTCGATTCCCTCGCAGCGCTGGCTCCGGAACAGTCGCATCGAGCGGCAATTGATGCGATGTCACTGAATGCGGGCTTGCTGGCTCGAACTTCCGGCCGTCCTTTTCTTGTGGTCAGATCGCGGGTCGAAGCCATCCGAGCATGGAATTCGGCAATGGTCCCCATTCTTTGTCCATCGACGTTTCTGATCGATGAAGAGTGCGGCCTTGAACCTGATGCCTGTCACCAGCTGACGTCGTCAAGGCGGCTTCCGGCGAGCTGGGACATCACGAGCGATTCGATTGGAGCGTGGATCACACTGCGATGGCCGGCTTCACGTCTGGTTCTGGTGAAGTCGGTGGACGAGCCGGGAACAGATGTTTCGACCTGGGCTCGCTGCGGTGCTGTCGATCCAGCGTTTGAAACACTGTCCTGCGGATTGATGATACAATGGTTGAACCTCCGAGATACCGGTTCCGAATGGCAGTTGAGAATGCCCCAAGAAGTCGCTTCTTGTTCTTACGATATTGCATCACAATGATCAGCGTGAAGCAGCACGTTGTGCTGCTGCGCAACGATCAGTCTTCAGGATGGTTTCTGCAGGGGTGGTGACTTCGGGCATTGAATCGTGATGCCACATTCTCCGTCTGGGGAGCAGGTAGCCGGCCGGATATGTTTGCGATTGCAGTCGAACCGGTTCTGCCCTGCCCTCTTCTCCGGAGAAGCTTTGCGAAGCCCGACCCGGTGTTCGCGGGGGCAACTCACGAACATCACGACGGGAAAATGCCGGCGAGGGGCCGTTATGGATTTCGTCTGTGAGGAAATTCGCGAGAATTCCGAATGGTTTGAGACGTCTTGCAACTTCTGAGACCGATCCTGAAGTTTGGCTGAGGATGACCGAAAGCCTGTTGACCAGGGGAGGGCGAGGCATTGGTCGAGCCGCTGAAGCATGAAAAACCTGGAGTTATCCAGGACTCAGGAGGACCTTTGCCCTCCCGAATCGTGTTGTTCAACAGGTTGTTAAGGTCGGCAACGAGGCTGTTTCGCGCCGTCCCTTTCACACTTTTTGGAATCAGTTGACCCCATGAGTGCAACGATCATTGATGGAAAGCAGATTGCCGAGATGACTCGGCTGGAAGTCGCAACAACCGCCGCAGAGTTCCAACGTCGGACGGGGATCGTGCCGCATCTCACGGCGGTACTCGTTGGCGACGATCCAGCCAGTCAGGTTTATGTGCGAAACAAGGAAAAGGCTGCTCAAAAAGCCGGGCTCAGAAGTACGCTTATACGACTGCCTCAGGCAACGACTCAGCCAGAACTTCTTGAGGTCGTCCAGGGGCTGAATAACGACTCGTCCGTGCATGGCATTCTCGTGCAACTTCCTCTGCCGAGGCAGATTGATGCTGTCGCCGTGCTGGATGCAATTCATCCTCTGAAAGATGTAGACGCATTTCATCCGGAGAATGTCGGTCTGATGCTCCAGGGGCGGCCTCGATATCTGCCATGCACACCCGCTGGTGTTATGAAACTGCTTGAAGCCTCGGGCACAACGCTTGCGGGAGCGCACGCGGTTGTCATCGGGCGCAGTGACATTGTTGGGAAACCGATGGCCGCGTTGCTCATGCAGAAAGGCGCGGATGCCACGGTGACGGTCTGCCATAGTCGCACGAGGGATCTGCCATCATTCTGCCGGCAGGCCGATATTCTGGTGGCAGCGATCGGAATACCGGAGTTTGTCAAAGGCGACATGATCAAGCCCGGAGGCGTCGTGATTGACGTTGGCATCAATCGACTCGGTGATCGGCTTGTGGGCGATGTGGACTACGAACCCGCCGCCCGGATTGCCTCAGCCATTACCCCTGTCCCGGGCGGAGTTGGTCCGATGACAATCGCCATGCTTCTGCAGAATACCTTGAAAGCCGCTGAACTTGCCTCAAAGTGATCACGAAAACTGCTGTGCCGGGAGTTGCTGAAAGATTTGGGTATTGCACGCAGCAAACCGGCGCACAGAACTTCGCTGCATCTTGTTGATGTTCCCGTTAAGATGGGTGTCCGGCAGGTCTCCGTCCGGTTCATTTCTGATCGCTAACCAGCCACGTCAATCATGCATTCGAATCCTCGACGATCTCCTGAACAGCTTCGTAGTCATCGCTATCTCGGGCCGGACGATCTTCGATCGTTTGGGCATCGCTCGCGTCAGAAACAGGCGGGGTTTTCAACGGAGGATTTTTCCGGCAAGCCGGTCATCGGCATACTGAATACATGGAACGATCTGATTTCCTGTCACGCGCACTTTCGGCAACGGGCGGATGAGATCAAGCGGGGCGTCTGGCAGGCGGGGGGCTTTCCGGTCGAGATCCCTGTGATGGGACTCAGCGAAACGTTCATGAAACCGACGTCGATGTACTATCGCAATTTTCTTGCGATGGAAGCCGAAGAAGTTCTGCGAACGTATCCGATTGACGCCGCCGTGCTGATGTCCGGCTGCGACAAAACAACGCCGGCACTGCTCATGGGAGCGTTGAGTGCTGATGTGCCATCGATTGTGATGCCGAGCGGACCGATGAATCGAACGTCGTGGCGTGGGGAACAACTCGCCAGTGGCACTGACGTCTGGCGATTCTGGGCGGAACGCGGAGCCGGGCGGTTGTCCTGCGAATCCTGGTGCAGCCTCGAAGATCACATTGCAGCTTCTCCGGGGCACTGTATGACGATGGGAACTGCATCGACAATGACGGCCATTGCCGAAGTGATGGGAATGACTCTCGCCGGAGCCAGTTCGCTTCCTGCCACGCACTCGGGTCATTCGCGGATGGCATCATTGACTGGTCGACAGGCTGTTGAGCTGGCGTGGTACAATGTCAGGCCGCGACAGATCATGACTCGTGAAGCCTTCGAAAATGCCATCACGACTCTGATGGCCATCGGCGGATCGACAAATGCGATCGTTCATTTGATGGCAATGGCTGGAAGAGCCGAAGTCGGGTTGACGCTGGAGGATTTTGATCGACTTTCGTTGCGAACTCCTGTGCTGGCCAATCTGCGACCGACCGGCAGGTATGTCATGGCAGATTTCTTTGACGCCGGCGGTCTGAATGCATTGCTGGCGGAGATCCCCGATCTGCTGTTTCTGCAGGCGCCAACGATTGAAGGCAAAACAATCGGCGATGCGTTGAAGGAGGCGAAGATCTGGAACGAAGATGTGATTCGACGTCGCAGTAATCCGGTTGTTTCCACAGGCAGCCTTGCGGTGCTGCGAGGCAATCTGGCGCCGAACGGCTGCGTGATCAAACCTGCCGCTGCCGAGGCTCATTTGCTGCAGCACACGGGGCCGGCGGCGGTCTTCAGTGATTATCCCGATCTCAAGCAAAGGATCGACGATCCGGCACTCCAACTGACGAAAGAACATGTGATCGTTCTTCAGAACGCCGGACCGCTTGGTGCTCCGGGGATTCCGGAGTGGGGTATGCTTCCAGTTCCAAAGTATCTCCTGCAGCAGGGTGTGCGAGACATGGTTCGCATCAGTGATGCTCGCATGAGTGGTACAAGCTACGGAGCATGTGTGCTCCATGTATCGCCGGAATCATGGATCGGCGGACCACTGGCTCTGGTCAGAGATGGTGACATGATTACGCTGGACATTGCCGGGCGAAAGTTGCAGTTGAACATCCCGGAGACTGAGCTTGCCGCCCGAAAAGCTCAGTGGAAACAGCCCGAACGAAGGTTCTCGCGAGGTTATGGTCGTCTGTACCTCGACGAAACCACACAGGCGAACGAAGGCTGTGATTTTCGATTCCTTCATTCTGATGGGAGTCAGGATGCTGATCCCGCGATCTACTGAAATCTGATCACTGGTCAGTGAAACGAAACAGGCTCGCCGGATTGATATCGGGCGAGCCTGTGAAGTTTTCGAGATGTCAGCGTGAACCTGCTCCAGAGGTTTCAGGCCTCTGGACTGCGATTCTTCGCCTCTGAGGCGAGGCAGACTGCCAAAACAATCCGCACCCCGTCTGTTTCCGCCGAATATGGAAACGGCCTGAGGCTGGTCACGTCTGCA
>JBKDRW010000442.1:0-5735 GCA_046341255.1 Planctomycetota bacterium | reverse complement strand
ATCATGAATTGGATGTGAACTGGGATCATAGTCGAAGCCTGATGCTGACGCTGCCGCCAGAACGGATTGAGATCCTGCTCAATCAGGACATACAGTCAACCTCCCGCTAAATTCGAGTTCGTGTTTAGCTGGTGTCAATCTATTAAGACTGGTGCAAAGTTATCGTGGCAGCCATCTTCCCGCATTGGAGAGAAGCATCCTGTGGAAACAAAACTGGTTCCGATTGGTGACGAGTATGCCTTGGTGTTCGATGATTTGTTGATTGAACTTCCGCAGGTTACTCCTGAGACACAGATGGAAATCACTGTGCAGGGAGATGCCATCGTCCTGACGCCAATCCCCAAGCCAACTGAAAGTGGTGACACGCAACCTGAGTGAAGAATCTCATCCGGTTCGTATTCGTCATTCAGGAGTTGCGTGAGCGGCACAGGTTCGTTTCGCCTTTCGTCCCGTGAACTTTTCCCACCGCTGGACAATCACATCGCAGTACAATGGATCGAGTTCCATCAGGAAGGCATGACGTCCGGTTTGCTCGGCTCCCATCAAGGTGCTGCCCGAGCCGCCGAACAGGTCCAGCACGTTCTCGCCGGTGCGCGATGAGTACTGCATCGCTCGCACCGCCAGTTCGACCGGCTTCTCGGTCAGATGAACCATACTCTGTGGATTGACCTTCTTGACGTGCCAGAGGTCGGTCGCGTTGTTCGGCCCGAAGAACTTGTGGGCAGCTCCCTCCTTCCATCCATAGAACGCGAGCTCAAACGAGCCCATCATATCTTTTCGTGTGAGCACTGGATGCTGCTTATCCCAGACCACCGCCTGACTGAAATACAACTCATGTTTCTTCAGGAAAGGTGGGTAGTTTCCGAGATTCGCGTAGCCGCCCCAGATGTAGAAACCACGTCCCGACAACAGCACGCGTGACGCGTTGCCAAACCACGCATCCAACAGCCGATCGAACTCCTGATCGGTGACGAAGTCGTTGGCGAGTGGCCGGTCCTTGGCGCGTAGCTTCTTCTGGGTTGGTTTGGACTTCTCCGGATGGCGGGCCACGTCCATCGACTGGTGATGCGTGGTTCCCTGAAAGGATGACAGTCCGGCGGCGATCGCGTTGTTCGATCGTGGTTCGACTTTCACGTTGTACGGCGGATCCATATTCACGAGGTGAATCGAATGGCCGTCGAGCAGGCGATCCAGATCCTGCGGACTGGAACTGTCACCGCACAGCAACCTGTGGTCACCGAGAATCCACAGGTCACCGGGCTGAGTGAGGGCCGCATCCGGAGGTGCCGGCACGTCGTCAGGATCGGTCAGTCCATCCCTGACTCCGGGATCCATGATCTTTGCCAGTTCATCGGCATCGAAACCCAGCAGGCCGAGATCGAAGTCCGCGTCCTTCAGCTGCGACAGTTCGAGCGGTAAAAGCTCGTAATTCCATTCCGCAATCTCGGACGTCTTGTTGTCGGCGATGCGGTACGCCTTGATCTGTTCGGGCGTCAAGCCCCTGGCGACATGCACCGGGACTTTGTCGAGCCCCAGCTTCTGAGCGGCCTTGTACCGAGTGTGACCGACGATGATCACACCATCTTCGTCGACGACGATGGGCTGGCGGAATCCAAACTCCCGGATCGAAGCGGCAACGACGTCGACCGCCTCATCATTCAGCCGGGGATTGTGTTCATACGGACGCAGCTGCGTAAGCTGCCATTGTTCGACCTTCATGGGACGACCTTTCCTTGAGACAAAGAAGCGGAAAGGGTCGGTTGATGGGTCGGTGGTAGATCAGTGCGTTATGGATTGATCAGTTGTATTTTGTGAGCGCCCCGAAGTCTCCTCGAGGCGATCGTTCGTCAGCGACGGCAACTCCACGTCATGCGCGTTGACTTCGACCACCTCGCCATCGATGGAGACAACCAGTGTTGCATTCCTGAGACGTGCGCGAGCGATGACGCCGACCATCGCTGCGCGCGACGCCGCGTTAATCTTGTTCACCATATCGTGGTCTGACTTTTGAAGCATCGCAATGATCCCAGGTTGTTCGATTCAGAAGTAGTCTAACCTTTCCTCGTCGACAATCTCAACACCATCAGGACTGCCACTGCAGTTGATGGGAGGTATCACTTCAGCCGCTGTTGTGCTTTCTTCGATTGAGACGAAGCTTTTCAAGTTCCTGTTTTAAGGGACGCCAGTAGGCTTCGTCAGCTTTGCGTTCGGCCAGTTCTTCTCCGGTCAATTCCTGTTGAATCGCCGACCGACTCGCGGAAAGGGCTTCACAAAGCAATGCACGCTGACGCAGTACTTCGCGAAAAATGTCCGGGTAATCGGCGGCCAGACGAATCAGTACCTCCGGTGTCCGAGACTCTCGTAACCAGAAGCGTATCTGTTCTTCATTCGGGCTGTCTCGAAATTCCTCATAATGAGCATCAACCAGCCTGCGAATCATGGGCCAGTCTTTGTCTCGCTGAGTCTTCTTTGCCTTCACAAGATCTTCGATTCCCAGCAATTCGTAAGTCGTTCCGTCAACATCCTGAAGCGTCATTCGGCGTTCCCAAAGTACCGCAAATTCGGCGCAACCTCTCATCCGTGTCATGACGTCAAGGCGCATGCCCATCGCATCCTGACTGTGACAACGGAAATGAACAGCGTGACCGCGTTCAAGATACTCGGGTTCGAAGGGCGGGACGGCGATGCACTCAGCCTGCAGTTCTTTAAGCGCCCCCTCAAGTCGTTGGAGATTGTCATAATTGGCCAGAATGACAATATCGCAATCTCGACTAAACTCGGCCGCGCCGTAGAACACGCAGGCCTGACCGCCCATAAGCAGGTGCCGAACCTCGTGGCAGGAAAGCGTCGAAAGGACTTTGATGATCGGGTTCGGGATCAAGTGAGCCTCCGACTCGCAGGTAGAAATCCCAAAGTTTCATCGATTCATGCCATCGCTCCAGCGGCGTCAGGCAATACCACTCTCGCCACGAGTCGCCATCGTTCAATGCCGCTTCGCGTCGTTTGAGTTGTTGTTGGATGATGCTTTGTTCCATAGACGAAGTGTACGCTTAGTGCGGGAACGAAGAAAGCACCGACTTCGGACCAACAAAACAAACTGTCCTGACAATGGCGACTGTTCCCGATGGCCCAGACTGCCTATTTTCCGGGCGGAGTACCTATTGGCTGACGTGCGTCAGCATCGCCACGGATTTGGCGTTGTGGGCCACCACGTGGCCACGTGTCGCGTCGGGTGGTTCAGTCGCGAATAGATTGGTGGATGGCAGGACATGGCCTCTGCGGGCCACGTGTGCGATCGGTGATGCTGGTTGGTCAGTGCGTGGGGTGGGTCGCTGGCTGGGTAGTTTCGAATTCCTCAATCCCTCAATTTTGCACCGAGGCTCTCTCGCGTACGCGCACACGCAGGTATGTGTGAGTGTGTATGAGGAATTGATGAATTATTATTCTTATTATAGAAGAGCCTGACTCTAAAGGACTTACGTCGATTTCGGGGTCTGTGGGTTTGGTGATTGAATTTCAAATCATCATGGTGGCTTTTGGCGTCTGGCCGATCCCTCCGTCTGCGGAATTGAAAAGCGCTGCCAATCTTTCATGAGTCGACCAGCCAGTAGATGGTCCCGGGTTTGGTCTTTGAGGCACTCGGGCCGCAGTCCACCAGCTTCTGTTTCCTGAGCAGCGTGACCACATCCGCCTGATCGCTGGGCTTCCACGGCAATCGACGTGTGAGTTCCCATTCGGGCATTGGTTTGTTGCCGCGTTTCTCACGCCACGCCTGCAGGACACGCAGCATCTCCTTCGCCATCGCATCGAAGTCATTTCGACTCACGTGACGACCAGCCATACACAACATCCTGCGTGTCTGGTGCAAGATAAAGCTGACAGCCCAATTCGCAGCCTGCGGTCCGATGACCGGACCATCCGCGCATTCACTCACGGCGTACAACAGCGCGAGCTTCCGGCATTGCTCACTGACACGACCCCAGACGGTTGTACCGACCGGGTCGCTATTCATTTCCGCCATTTCATATTCTCTTTCCGCCTGCAGTCTTGCATCGATCAGAATCTGTCTGGCACTCTCCGTCTGTGGCACGATGGCTGGTACGGGATGCCAGTGCTCGAGGTTGCCGGTCCCCGGCCGATAGTTGGCCCACCAGCGTGCGATTTCGAGGACGCGGTCCGGAATCTCAGCGATCGTTG
This sequence comes from Planctomycetota bacterium, assembly GCA_046341255.1. Classification (GTDB taxonomy): domain Bacteria; phylum Planctomycetota; class Planctomycetia; order Planctomycetales; family Planctomycetaceae; genus SXXK01. The sequence continues at coordinate 1,538 of JBKDRW010000442.1, read as the reverse complement.
GTTCCTGGCCTGTGCCACGTTTGCCGCACTCCAGAATGATCATGCGGGCAAAGAACCCGTTGGTAAGCATTCGCTCCGACAGCGCTTCGTAGTAATGATTCGGGATGGCCGTGCCGAAGATCGTCAGGCATGGCTGATCAATGGCTCCTGGCGATTCGCGGCCCGCCTTGCGACGCATCGGGAAGACACTGTTGGCGCTGGAATACAGCGTCAGCAGCGTCGTCATGATATTTTCGTGCCGAGCGTCCCGCGCCTTGTTAATGGACTGCAGCATGCCGTCGATCTCATCCGTCTGAAACAGCATGCTGGGGGAAATGAACAGCGAGTCCTGAATGCCTTCGCCGCTAGCAAACCGCTCGCCCAGACAATCCGCCAGACCGATTTCATGCAGGATGCGCGTGTTGACCTTGCGGGGCCAATCCTTGCCCGCCGCGGAATGGGCGAGACCCAGTAAATACAGGTTGGTGCGATTATCACCGGGATCACGAACTTTGCGTCCGGCCAGAAACGCCTGCAGTGCCAGAGCCCCACTGAACGCCATCACCTGATTCGGATACGGTGCTGTGGCGAGACAGTAGTCCATAACCTCGGAAATGAACCCTGGCACGCGCAGCAGATGATCAGGAAGCGGACCAGGATCATCCGGACCGGCGGATGTCTCCGGTTCCGGATCATCGACCTCCCTGGAGGTCATCGCAAAGCTGACAGCCACTCGTTCTGCGATCGCGCCTCCGAAACCTTCGTTACGCAGGTGTCTCGCAGCGGCTTCGAAATCACCGGTGTGCTCCAGCAGTGTATAGACTGCAAACGGCGAGTACGGCCGGTTGGAGTCGAACGGCGCAGCATTGGCGCTGAAGACATAGAACACGCGATCCTTCAGCGTGGCGGACCAGCCGGAGGTTTTGCCTGGGCGTCGCCAGTACTCGTTGGTGCCGCCACGGACGAGTGTCCAGCCGTGCCGCTGCAGGACGGTTCGCACATCACCGCGTTCGTTGAAATCATCGCCCGGACGCAGTTGGCCCGGTTCGCCTGTCGGCCCAACGGAATCCACGACGGGCGGCATGTAAAGATTCAGGCTCCACGCGACTTCCAGCATGAACTCGCGTTCGGCCGCCGTCAGCACGGGAATGCTCTCGAACGATCCCTGTTCCAGAACATAGCCCGGCGTCGGTGCGCATAGGAACAGCCCGCCTTCACCGCGGGTCTCGATGAGCGTATCGATCTTGTCGGGCCGTTTGACCTGCGACAGCTTCATGTTTCCGCAGACGGGTGACTCGCAGCGATAGATCACATGCCGTCCGCCCGACTGACTGCGTTCCATGACCAGTCGATCGAGCAGATTGGTCGGCATGTGGCTCGCCCATTCAGCGTACTGGCTGGCTTCACAGTCAAAGTCGAGCACCTCGAGGTTGCCGCTGATGGCTCCCGTGATGATGCAGATTGCGTCCGTCTGCGGACCAAACCACTGTTGCACCGGCAGTTCATTAGGCCGATGCGACTGAAAGGACTACCAGCCTTTCAGCGTCGGACGTTTTTCC
>JBKDRW010000441.1:0-8321 GCA_046341255.1 Planctomycetota bacterium | reverse complement strand
TGAAAGATGAACACATCCAGTGGATTGGAGACGAAGTCGCTGCTGACTGATGGCGGCACAACCGCGACAACGGGTTTAAACGACCAATGATCCAGTTCGCTCGCTTCGGTATCAGTTTCATTCTCTGAACCCGGCCAGATGGCTCCCGAGTCAATCCATGTTCGCAGAATCCGGATCTCGGATTCTGTCAACCGATTCGATTCATCTGGCGGCATCAGCTTGCCCGCTTCATGTCCTGAGACAAGAGCCAACAAGTGGCTTTTTTCGCTGTCCCCGACGATGATGGCTGGTTCACCGGAATCACCACCTCGTAACATGGATGAGCGACGATCCAGACGAAGATGGCTTTCCTGAGTCTCCGGGCCATGGCATTCAAAACACTTTGAGGCGAGCAGAGGCTTGACGTTTGATTCAAAGAGTTCGCCCACCTCGTCACCCTGTAATGTGACAGCAGCAGAGAGGCTCGTTGCAATGGCGACAAAGATCGCGATAGCAGATCGAACAGTGCGGCGTTGCAGGCAGGACCGACATTCGTGAGAACGTCGCTGACAAGACTCAACGGAATCGGTCGCAGGCATAAATTATATCGAGTAGCAGGAATCAAATCGGAAACGTCAGTGAGGTGGTCTCATTGTGACGAACAGGTTGTTGCTTCGTCCAGTGTTGACTTCATCAGTTGGGTGATCCTTGTGATTTCATGCGCAACATCTGGTAAGTCCGTCGTCACGCGGTTACCATGCAGATTGCCCTCCCTGCTTGCTCACTTTTTCCATCGTGGTGTCGTTGCAGTCACCTGCCTTCAAGGACATGCCCATGCTGACCATGTTGGGAAACCCGCGACGATGCTGTGACGGATTCACTCGGCGCGAGACGCTGCGAGCCGGCGCGCTTTCGGCAATGTCAGGTTTCGGACTGCCCCAGATGCTGCAGGCCGAAGATGCGGGATTAGTGAAAGCGGCCAGAGCGAAGAATGTGATCTTCATCTTTCTTCTTGGTGGCGCGGCAACTCAGGACATGTACGATCTGAAGCCCAACGCACCAGCCGAAGTGCGAGGCGAATTCAAGCCGATTCCGACGACGGTCCCTGGCATTGAGGTTTGCGAACATCTGCCCAGGCTGGCTCAACTGGCTCATCAATTCGCATTCATCCGATCTGTCAATCACAAAGCGGGGTGTCACAACTGTTTGCCATGTTACACTGGCTTCGACGTCATCCCGCAGGATCAGCATCCACGACCAACCGACGCGCCTAGTATGGGTTCAGTCCTGCAGTATCTTCACGGGATGACGTCTGAAACGCCGCAATATGTCTACATGCCCAACTGGCTTGGCTGGGGTCAGTCGTTTCGCCGGTCCGGTCCGTATGGCGGCTTTCTTGGAAAGCAGTACGACGCATTGACAACCGAATGCCTGCCGTACTACGACAAAGATTCATTTGCTCCATCGCCGGGGACTCCGCAAATCGTCCGCGGCGCGCCGGTGTTGCCAGGCACATCATTGGAAGACGGGATGACGATCGATCGCTTGAATACTCGGCGGTCGCTGTTGTCGCAGATCGATGACGAGCGTCGACGGCTGGACGAGGCTGCATCGGTGACTCTTGGTTCGTACCAGAGGAATCAGGATCAGGCTTTTGACATTCTGACGTCATCGGCCATGCGGCGAGCGTTCGATCTCTCGCAGGAAGAGCCAAAGATGGTCGAACGGTACGGCCAGACGCTGTTTGGAAACTCGACGTTGATTGCTCGTCGATTGGTTGAGGCCGGTGTTCGCTTCGTCAATGTCACATGGGACCTGTTCTGGGGGCCGGTCAACGTGGACTATGACGCCTGGGACACTCATACCAATAACTTCAACATCCTCAAGAAGAACAAACTGCCCGGCTTCGACAAAACCATGTTCGCGCTCATGACAGATCTTCAGGAGAGAGGCTTGCTGGATGAAACTCTGATCGTGGTGACCAGCGAAATGGGTCGCACGCCCCGAATTAATGCGAACTCGGGCCGCGACCACTGGACGAACTGCTACGGTTCGATGCTCGCCGGTGCCGGGATCAAAGGCGGTACTGTTTACGGGGCTTCGGATGCTCAGGCCGCATACGTCGCTGCCAATCCGGTTCGTCCTGCGGATCTCGTGGCGACGATCTATCGCTCGCTGGGCATTGACCCGGCGACTCGAGTTCCCGACCATACCGGGCGCCCCATCGAAATCGCTCAGGGCGGTCATGAGATTCATGACATCATGAGGTAAGATCGTTCGCCGGCGGAGCTATAGACCGGCCGCTCCGCTGACTGGAATGTCTTATAGACAAGCAAAGGACAATGATTTGTGTTGCCCCGACTGATCACGGCATTTTTTCTCCTGTCGCTTGTTGTTTCCACGTCCCGCGGAGAAGACCTGAATCCAGTCACTTCGCCACCGGCCGCGCTCAAGGCTCCGGAGGTTTACGATAAGTACATCAGTGCGGAGGGATATCCGATTGTTGCGACGGCAAATGTTAATGACTACGCGTTGAAGGAAGCAGCGTACCTGGTGAACCTGATGCTGGCAAAGCGGCCGGATGTTCGAGAAGCGATGATCAGGAGCGGTTCGCGGATGTCGATCATCGCGTGGAACGAATTCACGACTGATCTTCCGGAATGGAGATGGATGGGTGACTCGAGGCAGGACGGACGTGATGCCGACGGTGTTTCCGCAAAAGATTTCTGGGATGCGCGAGCGCGAGGGATGGGTGGATCGGAAACGGATCCGTATTGCTCATGCGGTGAAGAGAATCTGCTGGCCTATGAAGGTGATCCGTATTCAACGGAGTGCATACTGATTCATGAGTTCGCTCACAACATCCATCTGCGGGGGCTCATCACGGTCGATCCAACTTTTGATCCTCGTCTGAAAGCAACTTACGAAAAAGCCATGGCTGCTGGATTGTGGAAAGGGAAGTACGCGTCGGTCAATCATCATGAATACTTTGCCGAAGGTGTTCAGAGTTGGTTTGATGACAATCGGGAGAACGATCACGACCACAATCACGTAAATACCCGCGAGGAGTTGGTTGATTACGATCCGGGGCTTGCCGACTTGTGCCGAGAAGTGTTTGGAGACACCGAATTGCGATATACGAAGCCGACGGCTCGCCTCAGCGGACACATGCTGGGTTACGAGCCCTCCGCGGCACCGAAATTTTTCTGGCCGGATCGAGTTCGCGAGGCTCAGGTGCTGATTCGCAGGCAGGCAGAGTCTCGGGGAAAATAGTCCTCGATGCGTCATGCCTCATTGATCGGCTGACCAACATGCCGAGGGGACAGAGGCTTCGGGGAAATGGCGATTTTGGTCGGACGGCAGCTTCGACCTTACCCGCTCATTGGAGCACGGGTACCGAACGATCTTCGAGAGATTGACATTTTCATTCGCATGTTCGGAACCCATTGCCGGGAGGCAGGACGCAGAGCCGTTCGTGGAAAAACGCAGCGAAGTTTGTCCCGTGAGTGGACTTTTAACTGACATTTTCCGAACCCGTGACTCTGCTAGAATCCGCTCCGCCCTGAGTTCCATTGACTTCAGTTTTGAGATCTCAGACGCGTTACTCAATAACACAAATACCAAGGTTCCCCAATGCGCTGGTCACAGACGTTTATCCCGACCATGAAGGAAGTTCCGGCTGAAGCAGAAGTGCCAAGCCACCAGTTGATGCTGCGAGCTGGTCTGATTCGTCAGTTGATGGCCGGAGCTTACACGTACCTGCCGCTGGGATATCGTTCGGTTCGCAAGGTGTCGGAAATCGTCCGGCAGGAAATGGACAAAGCCGGCGCGGTGGAACTCTTCATGCCCGCGCTGCAGCCGATTGAAATCTTCGAACGCACTGGTCGACGAGAAGCATTCGGGAATGTGCTGTTCAACTTCGAAGTCAAGCGAGGCGATCGCAAGCTGCACTTTGCGCTCGGCCCGACTCATGAAGAAGTGATTACAGAGCTTGCCGCGAGGCACTTTACCAGCTACCGACAATTGCCGATCACGCTGTACCAGATTCAGACGAAATTCCGAAACGAAGAGCGTCCTCGATTCGGCGTGCTGCGAACCAGTGAGTTCCTGATGAAGGACGCCTACAGCTTTGGCACGTCTTTGGAGCAACTGAACGCTGCATATGACGCCATGTACAACGCTTACTGTCGCATCTTCGAACGCTGCGGTCTGAAGTATCTGCCGGTCGAAGCGGAAAGCGGACCGATCGGTGGCGATGCATCACATGAGTTCATGGTTCCCGCAAGCAACGGCGAAGACTTCGTCATTCACTGCCCCGACTGCAGCTACGCAGCCAATCAGGAACGCGCGGAGACCGGTCGCAAATCCGCACTGCCGAAGAAGGTCGACGGCGCGGCGGCTCCTGTGAAGGTCGATACGCCGAACGCAGGCAGCATCGATCAAGTCAGCAAGATGCTAAAGTCCGATGCGAAGTCGTTCATCAAGACGTTGATCTACAAGGCGGATGGCAAGCCTGTTGCGATTCTTCTTCGAGGCGATCACACGGCTAACGAGGGCAAGATCCGCCGTGCGACAAAAGCTTCTTCGATTGAACTGGCTGACGAAGCCACAATCCTGAAGGTGACCGGCGCGCCGGTGGGATTTGCCGGGCCGATCGGGATTCAGTGTCCGTATCTTGTCGATCATGATGTGGCTGTGATCAAATCCGCGATCATCGGAGCCAATGCGAAGGATGCTCATCTGACTGGCGTCATCCCGGGAACCCACTTCGATGTGACAGAAACAGTTGATTTGCGGAATGCCGAGTCTGGTGATCCGTGTCCTCGATGCTCTGGGACGCTCAGCATGGTTCACGGGATTGAAGTCGGCCACGTCTTCAAACTGGGCACCAAGTACAGCGTGTCGATGGACGCGAAATTTGTCGACGACAAGGAACAGTCACATCCGATTATTATGGGCTGCTATGGTATCGGGGTAACTCGAGTTGTCGCATCGATTGTTGAAACCTGCCATGATGAGAACGGCATCATCTGGCCGATCAACGTGGCCCCGTACACGGTTGCGTTGATTCCGCTGAATGTGACGGATGCTGAGGTGATGAAAATCAGTAACAGGATTTACGAAGAACTCACCGCTGGCGGCATCGACGTGCTGATGGACGACCGCGATCAGCGTCCCGGCTTCAAGTTCAAAGACGCCGACCTCATCGGCCTGCCCCTCCGTATCACGATTGGTGGAAAAGGCCTTGCTGAAGGGATCGCCGAAATCAAATGGCGTAGTGACGCGGAGCCGAAGAAAGTGCCTCTGCCTGAAGTTGCAGGATACGTAAAGCAGCTGCTTGCCGGTGCCCAGCAGGTCTCAATCACCTGATGTCGTGTTTCTGCCGACACTCGCTTCCGCTCGCATTTTCGAGGGGTCACAGTCTGGCTTCGTTGCTATCGCCGATAGTTCGGCGGTTGTCCGTCGGGTTGTCAGGAGGCAGTGAAAAGCTGCTGCCGAGGTTGATCCGTGGAGCATTCTGATTTGATGTGGATTTCGAATGCGCACTGTTTCCGGCGGAGGCAGTCGTTGGTTTCAGGATGGATCGCAGGAGCAGCGAGTTAAGCAGTTGCCCGAAGGAGGCAATCAGGATGACGGAAGTGGCTGCGAACAGACCAATGATGGTTTTCCATTCAGCTTCGCGATGGCTGATGATTCTGACGGGCCTCGGTTCGTCGAATCGGCAGTAGACTCGGGAAAAGTTTGCCGAGTCAAAGGCGGGAATACTGTTGAGGAGGTCTGCGCGAGTCGCCTCGATAATCTTCAGAAGATTGTCGCGATCTTCTCCGACTGGATTTGCTTCTGCGCTGGCTGCAGACTGTTGATCGAGGTTCGCGTGATTATTGCCGATCTCGAGGCCGCGACTTAACCAGTCGAGGTACTCGTTTTCGGACAGTTTTGTAACTTCAGAAACCAGCGAAACTTCGTTTCGTGAACCGTTGAAAACGGCCATCTGCTGTCGGGATTCGCATTCGAATGGATACGGAGGTGCGGCGTCTACGGAGGCGGTCGTGATTGAGCCTGCAGCACGTTCGCTCATCCAGCGAGCTCGAACCGTGGTGACTGGTGCGGAGATGTCAACTGTAAACTGCTCTCGTCCGGTGGTCTGCCAGCGTGCCGGAGCTTGTGATTCGAGTTCCGTCACGACGGTCCCCGGTGGAATTCGGATTGAGCATCGTTCGGGCAGTCTTGACGCGAAGATGATGAACAGAGTGTCGCCAACGGCTGACTGATTGGGCTGAATGCACACCGTCGAATCCGAAACAACCATGAGATTGCGGGTTGTTTCCGGAGCGGGTATATCGGGGGCAGGACGGATCGGCAGCGTTAAAGACTTGGCCGCGAGTTGCTGACTCACTGAAAGCTGCATGATTCGAGCATTGAGGGCTGCCAGATCTCTGCTGGCAGCACGGTTGACGGTGGATCGAATCCAGTCGGGGATCTGAGCGGAACTGGACTGCTCCTCAGATGACCCAGGATCTGAATCCAGCGGGATCATTTGCAGATCCTTCCATTGGATTCCATCGATAATTGACGGCCATGGGAATGACATGAAATCGTCCGATGAATCGCTCGAATATGGCACGGTCCATGAGACGACGAATTCCGGCTGGTCGAAGAGCGACTTCACAATTTCCTGTCCGGCCGAGAACTCATTGCCCTCACGCGACAAGGACATTGTCTGAGCATCGAGCATCACAAACGGCTCTGCCAGAAACTGCACCTCCGAATCAAATCTCAGATGCAGCGGGCCAAGAGTTCCGGACCATCGCGTGACTCTTGCGATGAATGTGACCTGATCCTTCGATCGCACAGCGACAATCGAGCCCTCCGGTTCGACAGGTCGCAGACGCCTCAGCACGACGGGTTCCTGTTCCGAGACAATCTGGAGGCGGACGGCTGTCTCAGGCAGAAGAACAGCACCATCTTCGATTCGTAAGTCTGGTACCGCTCCGCCGAGTTTTTCAAATGTAAGTCCCAGTCCATCATTATCCAGAAGGGTCAGGGCAGATTCGAGGATCTGTGCTTTCTGAAGACGCGGAGGATTGAGCGTCAGCCTCACGTCGTCCGGACGAAGAGGCTGGCGTCCTTTGATTGTAATCTGATGCTGGCCTGTCGTTCCCTCGCGCAGTTGAATAGTGAGTTGATCGCCGCGACGATGCCATGAAGCGAGGCGATTGGCCTCTCCGGCAAGTACCTGAACGTCGCTGATGACGATCGCCGCGTCGATCTGAAGACGATGGCGAAAAACCGGCAGTACGGAAGTGTCGATATCAAATCTTGAAGACCAGTCGATCTGGCTTTCCCGTACGGCCACCGCCTGATCGATTCGCACGTCGTTGCGACTTTCTCGCGGGACAAGTCGAACATTGCAGATCGAATTGCTTAGCGGCACGCGGAAGACGGTATCGGATCGCCTGAGCCATTGGCCCCACTCTGTCTGGAGTTCGGCGAATGACACCGTTGTGATCTGCTGCCCCTCAATCGGCAGGACGGAGAATACAGGATTTGGTCGCACTGCCAGCAGCAGCGAACTGTTCGCTGTGCAGTCGGCAAACTGCTGAAGCTCGCTGATCGGAACGGGCTGCTCAAGCAAATTGGCCGGATTTGTCGACTTCAGTTGCAGGCCAAGCAGAAAATCATTGCTGATCCCATCAGGGAGCTGAATAACGACATTCTGATCATTCACCGACCATAGCAGGTCAGCCATATCGGGACCGACTGACGCTAAGACAGATAAAAGCTCATAGCCGTTTGGAACTCTGTAACGCACCTCCGGAGAGAGAGGATTCCAGTTTCTGAACCGAGCGATGCTTGTCAGCTGATATTGTCCGGAAACTGTTTCTCCGATCGCCAGTGATTCCACGGTTGCCGTTTCATGGCTTCCGCGTTCAATGCTGGACTGAAACAGACGTACTTCGATTCCGTCTGTAATCGAAATACTGCTCAGGGACTTTGCACCGTCCTGCGGAATCCATTGAATTGTTCCGGAAGCGGTTTTTGCACGAACTCCGGAGAACAGATCTTTCTCCGTGCTGATGTCGATTGTAGTCTGCGGGCAGGGCAGCGCCGGCATTTGAAATTGCAGGCCTGACTGCTGCTGAATTGTGAGCGGTCGCAGTTGACAGGAAATGACATATCGATCAAATCTGGCTGCCGGGGATTCGCTCGTAGGGAACAGTTCTGCAGCGGGTGGTTGCAGCATGTTGTCAGATTCCGAAGCAATGCCGGGGCTCAGGAGTTTTGGTCTCAGGATCATCGGGCGAGGAAGCACAATTCTGATCGAATCATCATCTGATAAC
>JBKDRW010000440.1:0-8178 GCA_046341255.1 Planctomycetota bacterium | reverse complement strand
AATCCTCATCCGGAAGCTGAAATCGCGCACCCAGATATGCATCCTCCACTCCCCAGAGGCCACGATATCCCTGCTCAAACACATCTTCCCCGATGTTCCCGGACCCGACATAGGACACGCCGGAGTAGAGTGTGAGCCATTCGGTGGCTTTGGTATCAAGTCGAACGCCCGGCTTCACCCACGACTCTGCCCACGCACGATCCAGTTTGTAACCTGCGTCAGGGGCAAACTGTTCTGACAGATTCCACCATGAACCTGTGACTCCAGACTGCTGAAAGACAGCATCGAGACTGAATTTGACACGCGTCGGTCCGGATTCAAACAACAACGGATCTTTCGGCGCAGTCGGGGCGACCGCGGACGCCGAGGAGGCTTTCGGTTTTGCAGCAGGTTGTTTGCTCTCCACTCGCCTGCTCTCAGGACCAATCAACCCATCATTCGGAACGACATCCTGCTGATTACCGAGCGGATCATCCTGAGCCATCACGACGGAACATGCGGTGATCTGCGACGCGAAAAGCCATAACGTGAACAGAGTGACAGCATCCGTGAACAGGTTTGCCATCCAGCGCCTGACGAAGTGGTGAGCATTCATTGACGATGACCTGACGGTGCTTGTTGCGATCGCGCAGTGACGGCAGGAGCACCACCTGAAGATGCACGCGATCCAACAGGATTCCTGACGGAACTATCGGCATAACTGCTACAAACCGCCCAGACAAAACATCAGAAGACTGGAAAAACCCAACTTCGATTCAAGCTTTTCCGAGGAACATCACCTCGACCATCAGGTCTGTTCTCGCGGCCACATTGGCAATTTGCTGGCTTCGGACCGGAACCTTGCCGCCGATCTCTGTTGAGGGGCCATTCCCCCCGAATCATGACCAGGATCACCACAGACACAGCAAAAACCGCCGCAAAATATTGATTCACAATCACTGACATCACAAGATTCAGATCAACAACGGAATCCCCCCGGAAATTTACTCCTTCACCCATCAATCTCGATCACCGAAGTCCTTCAAACGTCCCCGCCTCAGGATTCAGCATCTTCAGGTCGCACGAATCTCGGTAGCCGGATAAGGCGGTGGCGCACAGATTGTTACGCTGCAATGAACGGGGCTGACCGCCCGCACACTGTTAAGGATGTTGGCAGACCGCAAAAGCAGGCAGCTCCGTTTTGGCGGGAACCAGGATCCTGTGTCGGGTGTGACGATCGAAACCGGACGACAGATGTGTCAGCGTCAACGTCCCGTTTCGGCGAGAGATTCTTTCGTCACCAGATCCACGGGAGTCTCGAGGTCGCTCGGGAGTTGCGATGAAGCGTCTCCGTTCGATTTGACTTGCTTCAGTGCCGCCTCGATTCCAAAAACGGCAAGTTGATCTCCATGCTGATCGGCAGTCGCAAGGACAAGGCCTTCCCGAATGGCTTCCTGAATGGCCGAGATATTGTCGAAGCCAACCAGTTGGACATCATTTCGCCCGGAAGCTTTCACAGCAGCAAGGGCTCCGAGCGCCATGCTGTCATTTGCTGCGAGTATGGCCTTGATCTCAGGATGTTCTGAGAGTACGGACGATGCTATGGTGTTCGCCTGAGACATTTCCCAGTCGGCAGACTGGCTATCAACGATCTCAATCCCGGCGGCGGTCAATGCATCCTTAAAACCATCAAGCCGCTGCTGCGCGTTGAACGACGTGCGAATCCCTTCAAGGATGGCGACTTTGTCACCCTTCGCGAGTTCCTGAACAAGCCGCTCTCCCACCTTTCGGGCACCCGCGCGGTTATCCGGACCGACAAAAGGAATTGAGATCTCCTCCTGCGTCAGCACATCCTTGTCGAGTTTATTATCGATGTTGATCACCGTGATTCCGGCGGCAATCGCCTTGCGAAGTGCTGGAACAAGAGCCCTGGAATCGGCTGGTGCAATCACGATCGCATCCACTTTCATAGCCACCATCTCATCCACCAGCGCAACCTGGCGACTGAGATCGCGTTCGTCTCTGATCCCATTCACGATCAATTCATACTGATCGGAGTTCGCCTTCTGATGCGTCTCAGCCCCCGCAGCCATGGTCGAGAAAAACTCATTGGCGAGCGACTTCATAATCAGAGCAACGCGCGGCTTCCCGGAAACGCTCTGACTTCCTGCGTCAGCAGTCCCGGTTGCCGGACTCGTTTCAGGTTCACCGCAACCCTGGATCGCAGCAAATGCCATCAGCAGTAGTACCCATCGAGTATGGAGCAGGTTCATCGATGCCTCACGAAATTCCATGGTTCACGAACGTCGCTTCAGAGAAGATCAGCTTCAATCAGAAGATCGCAGTCGATCTGGCGAGTCCGCATGTTTTGAAGATTGGCAACAGCAGGAATTGTATCGATCCCGAGGCCGCCAATCGGTCCGGGCGCTGTCTGGCCTCCGACAATTTTCGGAGCCACGAAGACTTTGACTTCATCAACCAGATGCTGATCAAAAAATGCTCCCAGAAGTGCGGGACCGGCTTCCAGCATGACATTGGTACAGCCGCGACGGTAAAGCTCCTGCATGACTTCGAGACCATCCACGTGTGACTCACCCCGAGTGGGAAAGACCTCCAGCCCCATGGCATCCAGTTCCGTCCGGGTCGCATCGTCGCATCGTCTCGACACGCAGATCAGAATCGGCCCCTGTTCGATCGATCGAACCAGTCTGCTGTCTCGGGTGATCGTGCGACCTGAGGAATCAAACACGACCCGAACAGGTGTTCGAGGTCCCGAAGGACGTGCGGTGAGTTCAGGATCATCAGCACGCACCGTCCCGGACCCGGTCATAATCGCATCCACTCGACCGCGGAGATCATGTACGACGCGCCGCGAGGCTTCGCAGGAGATCCATCGGGAAGCGCCCGTCCGAGTCGCGATGCGACCATCGAGTGTCATGGCCCATTTGGCAATCAACCAGGGTCGCTTGTCAAGCATCACGCGACGAAACGGGGCAATCAGACGTTCCGCCTGCGACTGACAGACTCCGACAACAACCTCAACGCCACCATCTCGAAGCTTCTGAATGCCGCGGCCCGCCACATGAGGCGCGGGGTCCTGGCAGCCAATAACAACGCGTCTGAAACCCGCTGCCAGCACCGCATCCGCACAGGGAGGCGTTTTGCCAAAGTGACTGCAGGGTTCCAGAGTGACGTACAATTCCGCACCGCGCGTTCTGGCACCGGCACTCTGAATGGCATGGATCTCTGCATGCGCGCCGCCGAATCGCTGGTGATATCCGGAAGCAATCACTTCCCGGCCCTGTCCGATGATGACCGCGCCAACCATGGGATTTGGCTCCACAAAACCAAGTCCCTGTCCTGCGAGCTGAATCGCAAACTCCATGGCGTCGGCATCGGCAGGAAGAATCTGTGACACGAGTTCAGATCGTTATTTTCCGTTGTCGGAGCAACGGCAGGACGATAAACCGGTCGCTCCGCCGACCGGGCATCGCAGCTTATCGGGACTGCATCGACATGCGCTCGGCCAGCCAGAGTCCGAGCGTTTGCTGAAGCGGTTGACGAGTGGACACTCGGCGACAGTCAATTCCCGCGGCTCCGCATTCCTTTGAAATCACCTGAGTAAACTCGTTGTACTGTCGCAGATACTCTTTCCGCAACCGCGCAGGATCGACGAGTTCCCGATGGGCAAGGTTTTCAAGGTTTCGAAACTGAGTCGGGCGATCGAACGGGAATTCCTCTTCTTCCGGCGCCGCAAGGCGAAAGATCACCACTTCATGCCTTGCGTGTCGACACTTCTGAAGCGCTTTGATCAGAGAATCAACATCGTCGAAACAGTCACTGATCAGAATCATCATGCTCCGACGCTGGATCGTGGGCAGCACAGATTCGATCACGGCTGACAGTCCCGTGTCCTCGCCCGGTGTGGTCGCTTCCAGAATCTGCTGGATCCGACGAAATGTCTCGCGATTGCTTGAAGGTTTGATCTGCTCGCGAATCTTCGAATCAAATGTCGTAAGACCGACGGAATCTCGCTGCCCCAGCAGCAGCCAGGCCAGCGATGCTGCCAGCATTTTTGCATATGTGAACTTGCTGACATGCTGTCCCGAATAGGCCATGCTGCCGCTGGCATCAACCAGCAGGTGGGCCCGCAGATTGGTCTCGTCTTCGAATTCTTTGACGTAGTAACGGCCGGTCTTACCGTAGGCTCGCCAGTCGATGTGTCGGATTTCGTCACCGGGGTAATAATCACGGTGCTCAACAAATTCGACGCTTGACCCTTTGAACGGACTGCGATGACGGCCCATCATCATGCCTTCCACCAACTGCCGAGCAATCAGTTCGAGACTGCCGAACTGCGCCAGTTCTGTCGGGTTTTCGGGCAACTGGGACATGAGACCATCGTACTGAAGTTTGAAGCCGAAGGAATGAACCTGTGCCATACCCTTGATTTGCTGTCAGTCTGAGGGCACAAGTCTGATTCAGTCGCAGGAACATGGGTCAACCGAACAGCCAGCGACCTTCGCCCCTTCGGGATGAGCCGGAACATTGAGTCCCGGCGCTATGCATGACTCATCACACGTTCGCCGCCGGAATCTGTCGCGTCGCGATTTCAGCCACCTTGTCGAGGTCATAAAAGCGACAGGCTTCCATCAGTGCCCGACATTCGAACCACATATCGCCATCGACCAGCGGCATAAAGAGGTCGTGGATGTTGTCGACACCCAGATAGACAGGAACACCGGCTTCCAGCAATTTGACAACAGGAGCGATCGAATTATGCAGCGGCGCGGTCATATCGAGCATCTTCATGCTGAGCGCTGCGGATGGGCAGCAGATCACGCTGACTCCCGCATCCTTTACGATCGAGATAATTCGATCCTGTTCAGTTGAAGGCTTGGCTGCCAGCGAAATCGCGTGCACAGCAAAGACTCTTCCTTCCATTCCGTGTTCGATCGTCTTGCGAGCCAGCAACTCGGTTTCGCATTCCCAGGGATTGTTTTCCTGGTCCACATGCACGTCGAGCATTTTTCCCTGGGCCTTCGCGATGCTCATGACAATGTCGAGATGCTTTTCCGGAGTGGGCCTGTCGCGTGACGGCAGACCACCACAGAAGTCTGCCAGTGAGCATGCTTCTTCAACCAGCTTGCGGGATTCGACGTCATGAACAACGCCCTGCAGCGGCTGAATGCCCACTTCCATGTGAATCTTGTCCGCGAACAGTCGCTTCACCTCATTCGCGGCCTTGATCGGAAGCAGCTTCACAGTTGAGTCTGCGTCCACCATCGTCCGGCAGTAGGTGGCACCCTGAGCGATGATGGCCTGAACCCCGCGCGAAATTCGCTCGATCAGGTCCTCCATCGTATAGTTTTCTTTGAGGTACTTATACAGATCCCACTTGCGCTGCATATCAACCTGGCTGAGCCTCAGGTTTTCCGGCGAAATCAGGTAAGCTTTATCGAAATGGGCATGATGGCAGGCGAATCCTCCTCGTTCCCGAACCTGATTCAGAAAGTAACTCTTCATGTCCCACGGAGACAGGCGACTGGCCTGTTTATAACGGAACGTCCCTCGTTCCATATCGAGGGCAAGCTGCGAGACCGTCTTGATCGCAACGTCCGTGTCAGTGATCAGCGGAATCCCGTTCTCGATCGACAGCGTTCTGATCAGGCTGACATCAGATTTTTCGTCATAGTCCGGTATACCGGTCAAAATGTTGATAACGAGGTCAAATCCGTTTCGCTTCAGCAGCGAAAGAATGTTGGGTTCAAGACCGTCCGCAATCTTGTGCACTTCCGTGCTCGGAAGATTGTGACTGACAAGGAAGGCATGCGTTCCGGGCGTTGCGAAGATCTGTACATTCAGTTTGCACAGTGTTTTGAGCGAATCAAGCAGCTTCTCCTTGTCGGGACCTTTCCCGGCGCTCACAAGGACATTTTTTCTTCTCTGAGTCCCCAACAACTTGACGTTAAACGCCAGCAGATCAATCGATGTTTCCGGCAGCACGCGCAGATCCTCAGTGAAAGGGAGCGTCGCTGATCAACTCAGCAACTGCGCGCGGATTGTGCCTGGCGAATCTTGGAAATTCAAGCCTCCCTCGCCAGCGCCGCATTCATGCGAAATGCCACAGTCAGGCGTTTTTCCTTTGTCTGCGACGAAATTCGTGCAGGCCGGATGTCCCACATGCGTCCGGCAGTGAACGATGTCACGACATCGCGCCATCACATCGTGACTTTGGTCAGCATTCGAATCCGAGTTCCATGCATCTGCTCTTCAGATCAGATCTGATGCCCGATTGTCGGACCATCGCCTGCTGTGCGGCAGCTGGACTCCTGAGTAAAGACGAATTGACGCTCCTGACGCTGATTTCCGGACACGAACCGCAATTTGTTCACGGCATCAGATGGATTAAGGCTGTGAACATGGCGTAAACCGCCGGGAGTGGCGAACGTTTTCTTCGTTCACGCGGCGCCGGCGCTGCAGCATTCCGGTGGTTCCATGGAAATCGTTGGCGACGGGCCTCGGTTCCTGCAAGAATAAGGGTCCGATACGGTGTCCCGACATGATTGAGACACCTGCGACGACCGTTCAGCAGGAATGTGGGGCGGGACGTTGATCCGGTATCGGAATGACTGAATCCCGATGTCAGAAGTCATTCACACTGACGTCGTTTCTTTCAGCTGAGTTTGATGAGCATTTGCGTGACGCACCAGGAGGAACGGATCTCCTCGCGGGGCATCCGAAAGACGTTGGAATGGCGACCGGACTGACTGCGAACACTTCCGCCGATCGAATCTTTGAGAGCCCTGCGTTTGTCTTCAACGAGGTTTACGAGCCTGCGGGGATGCCTCGTCAGCATTGGCAGAAGTTCCTGAACGGACTCCGAAATGTGACGGTCGACGAGTTCGCTCGCCGCAATCAGCAGGCGGATCGCATGCTGAGAGAGAACGGGGTGACATATCACCTCGCAACAGAAGGCGGAGACGGCGCACGGCCCTGGCGACTTGATCTTCTGCCGATGCTGACCACAGCGGCTGACTGGGCGGTGCTCGAGTCCGCGCTGGCACAACGAGCCACGGTTCTGAACCTGCTGATCGCCGATATTTATGGACCGCGGCAACTGATCTCTGAAGGAATTCTGCCGCCCGCGGTGTTGTATGCCAACCCGGAGTTTCTGCGTCCATTCTGTGACCTTCGCCCGGGTGATCGTCAGCCGCTGTTTCTTTACGCTGCTGAACTCGCCAGGTCGGCGAACGGACAATGGTGGGTTATGGCCGATCGGTCGGAAGCACCAGCAGGTCCGGGCTTCGCTCTGGAAAATCGTATCGTAAGCTCGCGATGCATGCCGTCGGCTTTCAAGCAGATTCAGGTGGAACGACTCGCACCGTTTTTTGGTCGTCTGCAGAATTCGATCCGTCGTCGATCACCGCGGCCGACGGACAGTCCACGAATCGTGCTCCTTTCGAGCGGGCCGGCGCATCCGTATTACTTCGAAGATGTCTATCTCGCGCGATACCTCGGTTACACCATGGTCGAGGGCGGTGATCTGGCCGTCCGGAACGACGCGGTGTTTATGAAAACCCTGTCCGGGCTGGTTCCGGTTGACATCATTCTGAGCCGAGGTGCGGAATCCGGGCTCGACCCGCTTGAGCTTGGCGGATACGCGGCTCATGGTGTCCCCGGTTTGCTGAACGCGATTCGGTCGGGCAATGTATCGACTGCAAATATTCCGGGCTGCGGCATTGTCGGAGCGCCGGTGTTTATGGCATTTCTTCCTGCGTTGTGCCAGCGGCTCCTCGGTGAGCCGATGAAATTGCCATCGATCACGACCTGGTGGCTGGGCGATGAAGACAGCAAGTCTGAGGTCCTGTCGCGAATCGATGATCTCGTGCTGAAACCGGCGTTCCAGAAAAGCGGCAACGAAGAGATCATCGTTTCGGACCTGAGTGCCGAACAGCGCAGAAAATCGCTCGAGCGTGTGCTGGCGGAACCATATTCGTGGGTCGCGCAGGAGAAAATCGCTCGTTCGTCAGTTCCGGTCTGGACGGACAGCGGAATCCGATGCGGTCATGCGGCGGTTCGGGCATTCCTCGTTGAGGACGAGTCTCGATGGCATATGATGCCAGGCGGCTTGATTCGAATTGCTCCGGACTCGGGACCGATGCAATTGTCGGTCTCGGCAGGAGATGGCAGTAAGGA
>JBKDRW010000439.1:0-13802 GCA_046341255.1 Planctomycetota bacterium | reverse complement strand
GTGCTGGACTCCGCTGGAGGATTCCACACTGGCACATCGATGCATCGCATGGCACCACACGGACAACTCAACACTCGCGTCCCTGACTCCGACGATTCGGCCGCTTGCGATTCAAGATGAAGCCGGCATTTTTCTGGAAGTACACTGTTCGTCCGAAGCGGCTCAGGTCATTATGCATCTGCATCATTGCTGTAGCGACGGCATCGGCGGTTTACAGCTCATGGGAGAGCTTTTTGGTCGCTATGGTCAGAAGACGGCTGAGGTGGCCGCGCGGCGACCCGAGATCGACTCCTATCTGCCGTCACAGCTTCGTTTTCGGGAAGACTACGATGTCGGAGACGGGGCGACCCGCCGTCAGAAGAGATCGCTCGGTCGAATCCTCGGGAAAGTCAGTCGTCTGATGTTTCGCACTCCCGTGGCCATCGGCGCGGTGAAAACGGTGCATGCCGCGAATCCGACGGCACTGAATCCTCCCGCAATGATTCAAAGTCGAATTCTACCAAGGCCGCTTTATCGATCGCTGCGTGCGGCAGCTGCTGTCAAAGGTGTCTCGCTCAATGACCTTGTGCTGTGCGACATGATTCTTCACATTCGCGACTGGAATCGGCGAGCCGGTGTGTCGATGCAACGACGCTGGATTCGTCTTGCCGTGCCGCTGAGCATGAGAAGCGCAAAGCATGTGGGCATGCCATGCTCGAATATCGTCAGCTATGCGCTGGTTACTCGAAGCGAGGCTGAGTGCCGCGACGAAATGCACTTATTGAAGTCCATTCATCAGCAGACAAACGATGTTCTGTTCAATCGCGAAGGCATTGTGTGCCTGAAGATCTTTCGCGTATTGCGGAGAATCCCGGGGGCAATGAAGATGTTTCTGCAATCAAAATCGGTCTTCAGCACCATGGTGCTGGCAAATGTTGGTGATATTCGGAAGCGGGCTGGAGGTCGATTTCCTCTGGACCAGGGCCGCTGGGTCGCAGGAAACGTCATTGTGAGTCAGATCCATGGCGTCGCACCGATTCGCCCCAACACGCGGGCAGCGATGTCCATCGGAGATTATGCAGGAAGCCTGTCCATCAGCCTCCGCACGGATTCAAAAGTGTTTACAAAGGCAGAGGCAAACGAGTTCTTTGATCAGTTTCTGTCGCGTCTGCATGCTCATATCAGCACAGCAAATGTCACATCGTCAGCTGATGAAAGACATGATGAACCGACGTGACTTCTGACGAAGACTTCTCGCCTCCATGCGTTCCGATCCGGCGACGGACGCCGCTGTCGTGATCCACAGCAAAATGTGCGCCGGCGAGGTGCGAGTTGCCAGACAGGTGTGAAAAGGCTTAAAGGGAATATTCCTTTGAATTCCTTCAGCGGACTCATTCCGCACTGAGATCGGACTTCATCATCATTGCCTCGCCACCTTCTGAACTGCCCAAGCGAAGTCAGCAGGAGTGTTGAGATTCCGGAGTGAGAGCAACTCGGGATCGGCATCGCGAAGTGACTCGGCGTCAACATAACGACATCGAATCCGGGTGAGCAGCGTTTTCATGGACTTTTCGTCGTGAGCCAGCAGATCGTCAACGACATCAATAATGTCGGCGGAATAGGCAGCCGAAATCGGCTGAGGAAATCCTTCGTAAACAGGCACTGCTGCATCGACATCATTTTGACATGCTCCGACAAGCGATGTGACAAACGGAGCCGCAAGGAAAGGTGCATCACAACTGGTGAGGAAACAACTGCGGACGATGCATGGATCCTGTTTCATGACCGAAAGTGCTGTTGCAAAGCCTTCGAGTGGCCCGCGATGAGGCGCTCGATCATTGAGGATCCTGACGCCTTCTGGCAGCTGTGGCAACAACTGTTTTTCCGCAGCGACCACGAAGACCGTCCGACACGCGGGCATCGACTGAAGCAGTGCAGTGACGCGACCAAGCATGGTCTGACCAGCAATCTGCAGGGAGGCTTTGTCGTTTCCCATGCGAGTGGAACGTCCCCCGGCAAGGACGATTCCCACAAAGTTCTGATTCTTCGACATCGCTGATTCGAATCCGCAAATCCTTCGCAACACGGCGAACATCGAGCATAGGAAGTTTTCAATCGCCAGAATTCAGCACGACGGGCTGTTTGAAAATCACATTGTCCGAAAAAACGAAGACGCGCGTGGACAATCCTCAGAAAGCCCCGGTACTTTGTCAGGAGATGAAATCAAAATCCTGACCAGATCGACGGACGAGGTGAGTCTACAAGCGATGGCCAACGATTCCAATTCCAGTGATGTGAGAAGAAACAGCAAACGCCGAGCCGTAAAAACCCGGAAGGCTGCATCCAAGAAGTCTGCGGCCGCTCGAAAGCCGGTGCGACGCCGATCACGACGGGCAAAAGCTGGCGATGTCAGCTCTGCAAGGACGCCGAACGGCATTCAGAAGCAAGCCGTTGCCGAATCCATGGTTTCGGCTCAGGAGGCCAGCGTGAATGCCGTTCTTGATATGGTCCGGAATGTCCCGGAAAATGATCTGTATTCCATCACTCGAGCGTTGGAGGCAATCCTGAAGGGCAGTTCTCTCGACGATGTGGATGCCGTTCGAGGGGCATTGACCACTGCAGCATCGAAAACGGAATCTGTCGTAGAAACAGATTCCGTTTTGTCACCGACCTGGCAGTCTGGAGGCTATCCGTATCAATATCTGCTTTCGCGAAAATCCTACGAAAAACAGAAGTATCGTCTTCAGGTTGAGCTCCTCAAACTGCAGTCGTGGGTCAAAAAGACCGGACAACGCGTGGTTATTCTTTTTGAAGGGAGAGACGCTGCAGGCAAGGGAGGCGCAATCAAACGATTTATGGAACACCTGAATCCTCGAGGTGCTCGAGTTGTCGCTCTGGAAAAACCAACAGACATGGAACGTGGTCAGTGGTACTTTCAGCGATACGTGCAGCATTTGCCGACACGAGGTGAAATCGTGATGTTTGACCGCTCGTGGTACAACCGTGCTGGTGTGGAGCGAGTCATGGGATTCTGCACTCCGGAGGAATACAATGAGTTCATGCGACAGGCTCCCGAGTTTGAACGGAATCTGAGCCGAAGCGGAATTCATTTCATCAAGTTCTGGTTCTCTGTCAGCCGCGATGAGCAACTCCGTCGTTTCACCGAACGCGAGCGGCATCCACTGAAGCAGTGGAAGCTCTCGCCGATTGACACCGCATCGCTGGACAAGTGGGATGATTATACAAAAGCCAAGGAAGCCATGTTCTTTTATACGGATACGGCGGATGCCCCGTGGACTGTTGTAAAGTCTGACTGCAAGAAACGTGCTCGCCTGAACGCGATGCGATACGTGCTTCATCGCATCAACTACACGGGCCGCAATCTGGACGCAATCGGAACAGTCGATCCATTGCTTGTCGGGCGAGCACAGGTGGTGTTTGAAGTTGGCGAACATTCTTCCCTGCCAGCGACTGTCGAAAGCACTCATCCGTCTGACACCCGCGGATCCTTCGGCTCCCATGACTGAAACATTCCATCTGTTTCGGACATTTGCCGATACCCGGAGTTTCCAGATCATTGAAAAATGGCTCGGAAATCGTCACAACACCGACCCGCGGTGGTCGGTCAAGGATGCGGAACTGATGCTCAAGAAGCAGTTCATGGGCCGTCGCGAGTTGTAAACGTCGGCTCAGACCTCAGATGTGATTCGGAGCATCTTCGCTTCTGTGGGATTCGTCGCCGACGTCCATCCAATGTGAGCCTACCTCCCTTCGCTTCAGGTTCTTCCATGGTTCAGATCAACGACAATTATCTTAAGCTCAAAGCCGGCTATTTGTTCCCCGAGATTGGTCGACGAGTCACTGCGTTTGCTCAGGCAAATCCTGAGGCAAAGATCATTCGGCTGGGAATTGGAGACGTGACTGAGCCACTGCCATCTTCAATCGTGTCGGCAATGCATGCGGCAGTAGATGATATGGCCAGCCGGGCATCCTTTAAGGGATATGGCCCTGAACAGGGCTACGCCTTCCTTCGTGAGCCAATCGCAGAGCAGGATTTCAAGGCTCGTGGAGTCGACATTTCCGCGGACGAGATTTTCATCTCCGATGGCTCCAAGTGTGACACCGGCAACATTCTGGACATCTTTGGGTCAGACAATCGCATTGCCGTGTCCGATCCTGTGTATCCGGTCTATGTGGACACCAATGTGATGGCCGGCCATACCGGACCTGCCGATGCCAGCGGCCGTTTTGAGGGACTGGTTTACCTGGAAGGCAACGAAGCGAATGGCTTCGTTCCCGCGTTGCCCAAAGAGCGTGTCGACCTGATTTATCTCTGCTACCCGAATAACCCGACAGGCACAGTTGCCAGTCGAGAAGTGCTCAGACAGTGGGTGGATTATGCTCGCGCCAATGACTCGTTGATCCTGTTCGACGCGGCATACGAAGCGTTCATTTCCGATCCGTCGATTCCCCACAGCATCTTCGAAATCGAGGGGGCAAAGGAATGTGCGATCGAATTCCGCAGTTTCAGCAAGAGCATTGGCTTCACGGGTGTCCGGTGCGCTCTGACGGTTGTTCCCGGACAATTGATGGGCAAGACACGCTCCGGAGAACGAGTTTCCATTCATCAGCTGTGGAACCGTCGACAGTCCACGAAATTCAACGGTGCGTCATACGTGGTTCAGAAAGGAGCTGCCGCAGCCTACAGCCCGGAAGGTCGGTCTCAGATGAAAGGACTGATCGACTTCTACATGAACAACGCAAGACTTCTGCGTGAAGGACTGCAGAAAGCCGGGATTCGGGTCTTCGGAGGAGTCAATGCACCTTACGTCTGGCTGAAGACACCGAATCAACTGAGCAGCTGGGACTTTTTCGACCTCCTGCTCAGCAAAGCGCATGTGGTCGGCACGCCTGGCAGCGGCTTCGGTGCAGCAGGAGAAGGTTATTTCCGCCTGAGTGCGTTCAACAGCCTCGCAAATGTTGAGGAAGCGTTGACCCGTATCCACAAAGTCATCTGAGCGGCTGATTCTGCCGTTTCAGTTGGCCGAAGTGGGCTGATTTTTTGGGGATCACTGCAGAGAGTCGCATCCGAGTAGACTCGATTTTCGAACTCTGTTACCCTTCGATGGTCCGGAGCCATGGGCTCTCAAGGGGCCGTATTGACTGATTCTGTCGAGCACTGAATCAGAGGCCGGATGCATTGATTTTTCTCCTTCTCATCGGCATGGAGGCCGTCATGGGATTGAAGCGAACAAACCAGCCAGTTGGATCCTCGGTTCCCGTTCCGGATGCGTCCCGAACGCAGATCCGCTGGCTGATTCGCCGTGATATGGATGAAGTGCTGTCGATCGAACGATCCAGCTTCCAGTTTCCGTGGACCGAAGAGGAATTCCTCTGCTGTCTGCGCCAGCGCAACTGTATCGGGACCGTGGCCGAACTGGATCATAAAATCGTCGGGTTCATGATTTATGAACTCCACAAGTCGATGCTTCGGATTCTCAATTTCGCCGTGGCGCCGGATGTGCGACGGAATGGAATCGGGCGTCAGATGGTACAACGATTGATTGACAAGTTGTCTCAGCAACGTCGTCGAGAGATCGTGCTGGAGGTGCGTGAAACGAACGTACCAGCACAGCTGTTCTTTGCGAACAGTGGCTTCCGCGCTATCACCGTGCTTCGAAAACACTATGACGATACATGCGAAGACGCTTACTACATGCGTTATTGCCTGACGGATGACGAGGCTGTTATCCCGTTTATCAACCATAATCGAATCTCAGAGTTTGACGCGGCGTGACGACACTGCCGCCGACAAGAGATCAGAAAAGAAACGGGCAGCATCTCAGCATGAGATGCTGCCTTTTTTCATGATGCCGTCTGCCCGCATCACAAGCCCCAGCAGACAGACGCTGCTCGGACCAAGCGCTGGGCATTCTGGTAGTAATGTCGTTCGCAAATGAGTTAAAATTCCGCAGCCTCTCAGGGTCAGGTTCGCAGTCGTGAATCGGCCCGTAAAAAATTCTTCAGGCCTGACGGAGCCCTGTCATGAAATTTGCGATTACGTTCTTTTGTGCCATCTGCATAAGTCAGCATTTCACGATGGCACAGGAACTGACCGAGAATGTCAGGTACGTCGAGAACGGACACACTCGACATGTCCTGGACATCTACAGGCCGCAGAAAGCATCAGCAGAGCCTCTTCCAGTCGTCTTCTGGATTCACGGCGGAGGATGGCAGGCTGGAGATAAAAGCGACGTGGCTCTCAAACCTGAGGTGTTGACGAATCGAGGATTCGTATTTGTGTCGACCAACTATCGGCTGCTTCCTGAGGTCACCATGGAAGTCCTGATTGCGGATGTCGCAAAATCACTGGGATGGGTCCATCGCAACATCTCTCAACATGGCGGAGACCCTGATCGAATCATCGTGGGTGGTCACTCAGCGGGCGCGCAACTGGCTGCGTTGCTCTGCACTGATCCGCGTTACATCGCGACCGAAAATGTTCCTCTGAAATCCATCCGGGGCTGTATTCCGGTGGATGGTGATACATACGACATTCCAAAGATCATCATGACCGCCGAGCACCGACAAATGCTTTACGGTGGCAAAATGTTTACATTCGGCCATCGACAGAAATTCGGAAATGATCCTGAAAAGCATGTCGACTTTTCCGCAGTGACGCACGTCGCAAAAGGCAAGAATATTCCTCCTTTTCTGATCCTGTACTTCTCTGGAAACCCGGATACAACCGCCCAGGCCCATCGACTGGAGACAGTCCTGAGGGACGCGAGTATCGACGCCAGGGCGTTTGGAAAAGGCGATACAAATCACAGCCAACTTAATGACGACCTCGGAAAACCTGACGACTCCGCCACCATAGAATTTCTCGGTTTCATCGATCGGGTGCGGTAACCGAAGCCACCGATCAGATCCGCATAACTCAACGCCATTGTCTGTTCCCGGGATCATGCCCGATGAGAACCTGCCATTGCTCACTTCAACAGTGAAGCGTCTGCGGACCCGTGCATCGGACGTATGAGCCTGCCCCGCTTGCAAAACTTTTTCCAGCCCCAAATGATCAGCCGCCGATTGGAAATCCTGCGCCATCTCTGCAACGCCACGATCCGAACTCGTTTTGCGCACTGATTTTCTGAATTTGCCTCCCAGTGGCGAGTGGGAATCTTTTTGAGCACATTTTTCGGCAGTCAGCCATTCGCGGATCAGGTGCGATGCAATTCTCACGAAGTCGTGCCAGGGAAAAGTGGACAGCTCAAAACATCGGTCTAAAAACAGTCAACGAATAGTCGTTTAAACAACTGTCTGACAAGGCTCTCATTTTGAGTCTCCCGGATTCGTCACACGGGAACTTTAGGTGTCATGACGATGATGGTGCTGAAATCGGCGGGAGCGGCCATTGTTTGTCAGTCAGTCTGAACGGAAAAAGTAAACGAAACTGTGCACTTCAGGTTCAACTTCGAACCGCGTTTTGGGGGATCTGTGATGTCTGTTGTACTGCGAGAACGCTCTGAAGAATGTTATGACGTTCCGGATGATGATTGCGTCGTGGATCGTCGACGTACAAACCAGGCGGGAATCGTTGCTCCGAAGGTTGATCATGAAGCCATCAAGCTTGCAGTCAGACAGATTCTTAGAGCGGTGGGAGAAGATCCTGACCGAGAAGGGTTGCTGGAGACGCCTCGTCGCGTGGCGAAAATGTACGAGGAAATGTTTATTGGACTCACACTTGATCCTGGCCGTCATCTCGACGTGACTTTTGAAGAGTCATACGACGAAATCGTGCTCGTCCGTGATATTGAGTTTACCAGCATGTGTGAACATCACTTGTTGCCGTTTAAAGGTGTAGCCCATGTGGCCTACATCCCGAACGGCCGTGTCACAGGCCTGAGCAAACTCGCCAGAGTCGTGGATGAGGTGGCTCGGCGGCCGCAAGTTCAGGAACGCATGACGCAGACGATCGCTGACCTGATTGAGGATCGCCTCGGAAGCAGCGCTGTGGGCGTTGTGATTCAGGCTGAGCACTCATGTATGTCGATGCGTGGAATCCGAAAACAGGGCAGCATGACAGTCACGAGTTCAATGCGAGGTGTGTTCAAGACGAATCAGGCGAGTCGCGCCGAACTCATGTCATTGATCAAGGGATCCTGAGTCAAACGGTCAATCGTCGCAAACCGGGTAGGTCTGGATTTTGGTTCGGACCTCCCCAGGAACGTCTGACACGGAGAATGGAAGGACACGCTGTGATCATCGAAAAACACTACAAGTTTTACGCCGCTCATCGCAACGAGATGCTCGCGGACAAGTGCAGAAATCTGCACGGACATCGTTACGCAGTTCGCTGCTTCTTTGAGGTGGAGCGAGTCGGAGATATCAGCACGCTGTTCGGAGACTTCGACGCTCGGATTGAACCATGGCTGAAACAGAATTATGACCATGGTATGCTGATCAACCGTCATGATCCGCTGTACCAGACATTACTGGACCATCAGACGCGGACTGGCGAGACTTTTCGGCTGAATGTTTTTGATGCACCGACAAGCGTGGAGAACCTGTGTCACAAACTGTTTTCAGAG
Organism: Planctomycetota bacterium; assembly: GCA_046341255.1. Lineage (GTDB taxonomy): Bacteria > Planctomycetota > Planctomycetia > Planctomycetales > Planctomycetaceae > SXXK01. The sequence continues at coordinate 5,232 of JBKDRW010000439.1, read as the reverse complement.
ATTACTGAACTGGGATTTCGATTGAATCGGATCGAGGTGCAGGAAACAGACACATCAACGATTTCTTATACACGTGAAGATTGGGTCACCCACGCGCGAACGATTGCAAGCGGGCTGAATCGAGTTCCCGATATCGCCGTCGCCGGTGTTCAATGACTCCTCGCAGTCGGTGACCTCTTGGCTCCCGGAAAACTGCGATCGATCTGCTGAAGTTGTCATTCAGAGTCGTCGACCCTGCAATTCTTCAGTTTTTTGTCACACCCCGTTGATCATCGTCGACCACTCGAGCGAGCGTTGCCCGAAAGTTGCCTCGGCCGCTGAATTTGAACCGAGCAGCGGCATCGGGAACTCTGCTGCGGAGTTGCCCGGCGAAAGGAGCTGGCCTGTTCGCGGTTTTGCCGCGGGGCTATCAGAGCGGCTCCAGGAAGCATCGCTCCATTTTCGCTGCCTCAGCCGTGAGCGCGCCTGCCATCAATCATGTGACGTGCTCATCCACTGACGAAAGACGAGTTTCCTTCGGAATTCGGTAAATCGTGCGGTCTGAAAAATCCCGCAGGGTGTTTGTAAAGAAGAGCCCCGAACTGCGTTGTCAAAGTATTCGCAAGTTTGCTGTGTACAGCGAACAGACTGGCGCAAGAAGTCGCTCCTGCTGGTCTTGCAGAAGGATTGACGGGGCTGACAGCATTGACTGGCAAAGTCATCCCACGGGTCAAGGGTCCCGACGATCTTCGGGACAGATTCAACCTCTTTGGAGTCCTGTAATGAAGCCTGTAAAGATCTCCACGCTTGTGCTTTCCCTGTTCCTGTCTGCGTCGGCAATGGCACAGCCGCCGGAAAGTCGCGGTCCGGGACGTCCAGAGGGCCGCCCGGGAGAAGGTGGTCCCGGCGGAAGAGAAGGTCGGGAAGGTGGTCGATTCCGAATGCCAAATCCTCTGGCCGATGCCATCGATAAGGATAAGAACGGTGAGTTATCGCCAGAAGAAATTGCCGATGCCGCAACAGCCCTGAAAACTCTCGACAGGAATAACGACGGAAAGATCGACTCGACGGAAATGCGTCCGAACTTTGAAGGGATGGGACGAGGCGGTTTTGGCGGACCCGGAGGTGAAGCCGGAGCCGATGGTGCGGAAATGGTCCAACGTCTGATGGAGATGGATTCCAACAAAGACGGCAAATTGCAGAAAGATGAACTTCCGGAGCGACTCCAGTCGATGTTCGCTCGCGGTGATAAGAACACGGATGGCGTGTTGGACAAAGAGGAAATGATGGCCACAGTTCGCGACCGCGTCGGTGGTTCTGGTGGGTCAGGTGCTCCAGGATTTAATTTTGCTCAGATGATGGAGCGAGCAGACACCGATAAGGACGGTAAACTGTCTGGCGACGAGATTCCTCCATTTATGAAGGGACGTCTGGAGCAGATCGATACAAATAAGGATGGTGCTCTCGATCAGGCCGAACTGGAAGCGTCAGCCGCCAGGATGCGTGGTGGCCGCGGCGGAGAAGGTGGTGGCCGCGGTCGAGGTCAGCGACCTCCGGTTGAAGGCAGCGACGAAAACAAGAACGAAGAATGATCTGGAGTCGTGGCTCCGTTGCCAACTCCATGGTGCTCAAGCGAAGTTTCATCAACAGCCGCTGTCCATTGAACGTGGAAGGCGGCTGTTTTTTTTTCGAATGTCATCATCGTCGGAGCAGTCAGCCTGTGCTCCACGTTCTGTGCCAGCCTCTCTCAACGCGGAGTCGTCTCACATGGAGTTTGTTTTGCCGCATCCGACTCTTCGTCGTTCAGGATGCCTCAAGGATGGCATCGAGCATCAGCTGAAGGATCCGGAGCAATACGGGAGCCTTAGTTCAGATCCGGTTCATGCAAAACATCTGGTCCCATGCCGAATTTGGCGGGCAGGGGAATGTTGGAATTTGCAGGATCATCAACTGAGTTCATCTGCCAGCGCCCATTCAGAAACAGAGTTCCTCGGGAAGATCGCACGGCAAGATTTTCGACGGGAAGCGTTGCTCCCGTCGGCAATTCCACTCGTAAAGTCAGCAAGTTGATGTCATCGACAGCCATGGCGTCGCGGGGAATCAGGTGTCCATCCGCATCTGGCCCACCGAGCAATTTCCCGTTCAGCCATGCCGTGGTGGAGCATTTCGGCAGTTGATTCAGCGAGACATCCCCGGCGGCAACCCAGCGAGAGGGCAGTCGGAGAGAACATCGCAACCAGACGACACGCTGTCGGTCGACGGGTTTCTCGACATCCGATCCCTGCTTCAGACTGAAATCCACGAGTTTCCATTCGCCCAACTGATGTCCCCCTGCGGATGGTGCCGCCGAAACAACATCACGAGCCTCGCGGGTGTCAGATTTCGAAACAAAGGGCTGACCACCAACAATCTGATCGCTGGTGATGGTCGGACACACAAAACGCTCAACGTGAGAGATCACCAGGTCGTTGCCGGTAAAGTGATCCACGTATGGCCAGCGTTTCGGGTTGTACATGCAATCGGTCAGATCTCGCATCAGAACCACGCGTTTTCCATTCCGAGCCATCTGCCGCAGCCCAAACGGACGTCCCAGCACACACATGTTGGTATGCACCCCGACGAGAATCACGTTATGGATGCGACGGGATTCCAGAATGTTCCAGACCTCATCGCCTCTGTCGGAAACATAATCTTTGTCCTGATCGATCCGGATCAGGTCCGATTGCGTCCTCCACGGCATTGAGGGATTCCGTCCCAGGCCTTTCAGTTCTGCAGCCCATCGCGCGTGTTCTTCCGGGTCGTCATCCTCTCCACCATCCGATTGATCAATAGGATAAGCGGCCTGCTCTTCAGCCGGGATGCTGGAACACCAGAACTCCACATCTGTCGGTCGATTCCCGGCCTGCGGTGCCTCGATTGCCCGCCGCCTTGCAGCCGTCCCGTCATAAGCCGGCATGCAATCGCTCGGTGCGTGAATGATCACAACACCCATGCCACGAGCCTTCTCTAAAACGTCGTTCATTCGAGGCAGAAATTCCTCCATCCTTCGTACGGCATTCAGGCAATGATGCTTATCCCAGACATCGCAAACAATGATTGCCGTTTCTTCGGACGCCCACGATTCATTCCTGATCAGCCGTTCGAACTTTCCGTTTTCGATTGAGCGCTGGTAACGCGGAGCAAGATCCAGCGTTTCGCCTGGATACGAAAGAAGGAGACCACAGCAGATTGCGCGATAAAGACTGAGCACGTTTGTCAGCATGAGAATTTGTCTCACGAGCAGGATGATGTTTCAGAAGAAGCCCGCATCTTGTCGGTTCTTCCCGGAAAAATCCAACTTGCTATGGGTCGGACATCAGAAGACTGCGCCGCACGACATTCTAAAAATCGTGACCAGTTCTGACAAAAACGAAAACACCCGCGACCTTCGCATTCAGGTCGCGGGTGCTGAAAGGTGATGCATGCTTTCGAATTCTCTCAGAGAGTTCGAGTCCGATTCCCGGTTCAGGTTGTCGACGCGGGAAGATCCGGCCGCTCCGATGCTGGCATCGGAAGCGGATCGTTCGAGGGAATCGGCTGAGTTGGCGGGTGCGGCATCGGAGGAGCAGGCTGAGCACGCGGAGCGGGTGAATGTGGATAAATTGGCACGGGTGGTGCAGCGTGATTAAGACGCCGAGCATCGTGATGCTGACCGTGAGGCTCAGCATTCTCGGAGTGTTCGTGGATCATGTGCTCGTGCGGAATGGTCAGGACAGGCGGGGCACACTGACCGCGTGGTCCGTCAATCGGAGGTTCCGATGATGGAACACCGACCGGCTCCTGGCAGTCAAGTGGCCACTCGGACACCTTCATTTTCGGAACACCCGATTCTATGCAGCGGGCCTTCCGAGGCGCCTGATACCCATCAACAGACAACACCCCAGACGCCGAAACACCTCCACCGCAGACACCGCATCCCCCCGCGAGTCCCCCACACGTTGCGCAGGATACACCAACATCGACAACAGGCGACGCACTCGATTCGCAACAGCCATGAGCACCCTGAGTCGAATGTCCGCATGGCTCCGTGCAACCAACAATATCAGTGCACCGATCAGCCTTGTGTTCGCAATTCGCAAAAGACGAACCGGCAGTCCAGGCACAGCATTGATGGCCGTGCCCCTGCTTTCGATGCGCAGAGAATGAATACGATTGATCCAGAGATCCGACCGCACCGGCAAGATCTTTCAACTCACCATTCACGGATTGCTGCAGACACGTCAGCCCAGTGATCAGACCAATCACCAGAAGCGATCCGACAACCACGATTTCAGCAGACAGGATCACTCCATATTCATCCTGCCGAAGAGCCTTCAGCAGATTCAGCATTTTCAAGTCTCCACAATCATCAAAGAGGGAAAGAGATCCGCAGCAACATGCTGCAGAGGGTGTGGCAGACGATCAGCGGGTCTGCCAGCCGACTCCTGATTCAGAACGATGACACGGTCCCTGCAATCCGACTCGGAGCCTCGTGTCAGTTCTGATGAAGTTCGCTGAACGCGACGCAACGTGATCTGGCAGGAAGACCGCCGGGCATCGATATGTTTTCCGGCGAGCAACGCAAGACCGCAGATCGCGACCTCTCGTTCGTTACCGGTGTGTCTTTGGATGGAATGTGCTCGGAGGTGATGGCGAACAACGGCGTCAGCCCGAAGCGAGGAGAAGCCAGACGGCTCCTCCTCGCGACGGACGAACACAGCGACGAACATCAATGTTCGCCGCGGGCGGTTTCTCAGGCCGCCGAGCGGTTTCTCAAGCCGCCTTTCCCTCTCTCGCCGTGAACGAGCAGGCTGCAGGACAGAGGAATGTCTCTCTCGGACGCTCAGGATGGCTCTCTGTCAGTGACATCCCGAAGCGCTCTCTCATTCCTCACATCTGCTGCAACCGTTGACGTCACAACAACTGATTTCATCTGCATGACCCATGCCATTGGCAGTTTCGGCATGATCGATACAGTCGGAACTCCGTTCTAAGTCTCTTCAGGGCAACACATTGCGGCAATGCGTTCCGATTTTGCCGCAGTTCTCAGGTCCATCTGTGCGCAAAGAAGGATTTGCGCCGGTGTTAACGATTGTGCCAATCATATGAAACACACGGCCTTTAATGGCTCTGACGCCGGTTCTGGCTGACCGCGGTGTGAAGCGGGCAGGCAGCGGTTTCTGGATCGTTCCAAGGCGACGGCTCTCTCGCCGAGGCTAAACATCAGGAGACTGG
>JBKDRW010000438.1:0-20509 GCA_046341255.1 Planctomycetota bacterium | reverse complement strand
GTCCCAGCGCTTCGACGGCATTGCTTGTGGCGAGGGCGATCAGAGTGCCGATCGGGAGTTCAGCATGCGTCCTTGCGACGTGCTGTACTTCACTCCAGAGATTCAGGTCCGGATTAGAAGCCCGACTGTCTGTACCAAGAGCGACCCGAAGACCGGCGGAGAAAAAGCGTTCGAGTGGATAGCGTTCATGGCCGAAGTAGGCATGCGTTCGCGGGCAGTACACAATGGTGCACTGGGGATGCCTCTGCAGCCATGCGATATCTTCATTGTTAAGGTAGTTACCGTGGACGACGAGTGACCGCGGAGCGTAAGCCAGTTGTTCGAGGCATTCTCGGATAGACCGTCCGCCCGGGAAGGTGGACGAATCAAAAAGTTCGAGCGACTGCAGAAAGTCGGCCATTCTTCCTGAACCGAATTCCAGCAATTCCAGTTCGTCACGTGTCTCTGCCAGATGCATTGCCATGGGTGCCTGGCTATTTCGGGCGAGCATCGCAAGGTCGTTAAGCAGGTCAGGATGAACCGTATAAGGTGCATGCGGACTTAGTCCACGAGTGATGCATGAGGGGACCGGAATCGCCAGGTGGTTCCGGGCATGTTTGAGTTGCTCCTGAATCCTGTCCGGGCGCAACCCGATGATCTCGCGGAATGAAATGACGGCGAGACGATTCGAGTACCTCGAGTATTGTGTCTCAAGCTTCGTCAGATCTGTCGTGGTGATTTCACCAACCGCAGCGACGCCCGCGGATTGACTTTGCTCAATCCCTGAAGAGATCGCAGACGGAGACGCATTCTCTGGCTGGTCGCGTCGCCATTTCATGAGCGATCGAATCCAGTCAGGGAAAGGATCCGCTGGCCGGAGCGGGTCCGTGATGGACGAGAACTCGAGATGCGTATGGCAATTGACCAGTGGTGGAGTTGCAATGACAGGCCAGACATCTTCGGCCTGCCATTCGGATAGGGGACGAACGTCAACGATCACACCTGACTGCTCCACAATCTCCGCACCGCGCCGAGGCTCTTCGTCGGGATTCATCAACCAACGTACCCTGAGATGGCGTTCCTCACCAATCCGTGAGTTCCAGTGGTCGATCAGACGGTTGCGAGTTGTTGGCATGTGATCCATATCGCAGCGATTCATCATTACTTCAGAAATGGCTGGTTGGAGGCCTGAAGAAGGTTGCGCTGCATCTGTTGATGAGTCAACACGCTTTCCCGAGGATTGAGGATGGGCAGCGGGTTAACCCCGAGAGACCGTGCAGAACAGACTTTTTTGTTCCCGAACGGATCCGGCAACGACCAACCGTGGCCGTGCGGCGATTTGAAGGGGCGATCCTGAAAAGGTGCTTTCCCTGACGCGTTTTTGTATGGGATGAATGAGTGAATAGATAAATCGTTCCGCGGCTGCACTTTTGATTCCGTCCGGCAACTGACGCACTGTGCACAATATGATGGTTGATGCCCCATCAATTCGCAACTCCGGCCAGTGAAACCATCGAGGTGCTGCATCCCTGAATCATGAATTGTCCCGGTGAGGAAACCATCAGGAACTGGAGGTCTCGCGCTTGTCACGGATGTCTTGTTGAGTCGATGATTCCCGTCTTGCGTGAAGTCTGGTACTGCAGTGACTGAAACTGACGAAATCTGCTAAGGTATTCGTGAATTGGAGGGGAATCCTGCGGAGAAGCAGGGGAAATTTCCGCTGAATGTCTGACGTGACTCGTAGAAGATGTCAGATACCGCCCCTGGTTGATCAGGCGAGTTGCTTATGTGTTCTCGTGGTAACTCGAGGTCGCTGGGGTTTTGTGGGTGATTTTAATGCAGGCATTGCAGGGCAGATCCGTGCTCTGGTTACCGCCAGAAGACGCTGCCGGAAGTGGATGTCAGCGCAGGCAGAAGTCGTTGAAATAAGACGGTGTGATCGGGAAAACCATGGCAGATTCCAAATTCACAATTGATCGTAATCCGACTCGCAAAATTGCCGTTGGAGACCGGTTCATCGGCGGTGATGCTCCGATTGCCGTTCAAAGCATGACCGCCACGAAAACGACGGACATTGACGCGACGGTGCAACAGATCAATGATCTGGTGAATGCCGGGGCGGATGTTGTTCGCGTCGCGATCGACAGTCTGAAGGATGCCGAGGCTCTTATGGAGATTCGTCGGCAGGTGAAAGGCAATCTTTCGGTAGACTTGCAGGAGAATTATCGGCTGGCTGAAGTGATCGCTCCGCACGTCGACAAGATTCGATACAACCCTGGACATCTTTATCACCACGAGCGGACAAAACCGTGGCAGGAGAAGGTGAAATATCTTGTTGCTGTCGCTCGAGACAACGACTGTGCGATGAGAGTGGGAGTGAATTGTGGCTCAGTTGATCCCGAGGTGAAGCTGAAGTTTGAAGAACATGATTCGATTTCGCCGATGCTGGCGAGTGCCTGGGAACATTGCAGTCTTCTGGATGATCTAGGCTTTGAGCGTTACTGCGTATCGCTGAAGGATTCCGATCCTCAGAAGGTCATTGAAGTCAATCGGCGATTTGCGGAGAGACGCCCTGACGTTCCTCTGCATCTTGGGGTGACCGAAGCCGGCATGCCGCCGGATGGGATCATCAAGACACGAATTGCATTCGAACAATTGATCAGCCGGGGCATCGGTGACACGATTCGAGTTTCACTGACCGTTGCGAACAATCGGAAGTCTGAGGAGATCGTTGCCGGTCGGAGAATACTGGAAGACATTGCAGCCGGGCGAGTTCGGAGTTACGTGGACTATGGTCTGAAGACTCTGAACATCATCAGTTGCCCCAGTTGTTCGAGAGTCGAAAACGAGGCGTTCGTGGATCTTGCCGAGAAGGTTCGCGAAATGACTCGGTACGCTGAGCAGCACAAAGTCACGATCGCGGTCATGGGGTGTCGAGTGAACGGGCCAGGCGAGACGGATGACGCGGATCTTGGGCTCTGGTGTGGCCCGACTCATGTGAATTTGAAACGCGGCAAAGAAACTGTCGGAGCGTTTCTGTACGACGAAATTCTTCCAAAGCTGAAGCTGGAACTGGACTCGCTGATCGCCCGCCGCGGATAGCCATCAATACAAGCGGAGACTTTGGAAGAGTTTGGAGAACTGATCAGGACTGCCGGATTTCATCCACGCAGCTGATCAAGATCCGGTTGCAGACGTCGAAGGCCCTCTTCGACGGAAACCGCTGGTGCATATCCAAAGTCTCTGCGAGCGGCCTCGATGGAATAGCTGTGTGAGCATGCCAGCTGAGCAGCAACGAAGCGAGTCATCGGTGGTTCGCCGTTCAGGCGACCGATAGTCCAGATGGTCTCCATGATGGCCCCCAGTCGTCTCGCAGAGGAAGCGGAGATCGACTTTGTCACTGGTGGCAGTCCGGTTCGCTCCAGCAGCAGATTGATCCAGTCCCACAGATTCACGCTCTGTGGTTCGTTGATGAAGTATGGTTTCCCCGCTGCAGTTGTCGAGTTTCTCAGAGACTGTTCTGCCTGAATATGAGCGGCAGCCACGTTCTCCACATAGGCGACAGAGACGACGTTTGTGCCGTCCCCGACGCGGCGCAGGCGACCACTCCTGGCTTTTTGAATCAACCGCGGGATCAGATGATTGTCTCGGGGGCCCCAGATCAGATGCGGTCTTAAAGCGATGGTTCGCAGAGAATCCGGATTGTTCGCCGAAAGAACCGCTTGCTCACCTAATGCCTTTGAATGCGGATAGTGACACATCCATTGTGAGGGATATGGTAAAGATTCATCCGCATCGACATGGTTGTATCCGTCAAACACCACGCTGGGAGAACTGGTGTAGATCAGTCTCCGGACACCGTTCGTCCTGCATGCGTTCAGGACATTTTGTGTGCCTGATGTGTTGATCCGGTGATAATGCTCCCAGGCTCCCCACACACCCGGAACCGCGGCCGAGTGAAAGACAGCTTCGATGTTGCGACATGCCTGACCAACTGATTCCGGGTCTCGCAGGTCACCCTGAACAACTTCGACTCCCAGTTGATCAAGAGCTGAGTACTTGCCGCGGCAGAACACTCGTACGCTGTGTCCCTGCTGCAGAAGTTGCTCCACCAGATAGAGCCCGAGAAACCCGCCTCCTCCTGTCACCAGAGTCTTCATAAAAATCAATTCTTCACTGACGCCCTTCGGCGTCAAGGATACGAGTCATCCCACTCTGTGCCGATTCAGTCGAGGTGGAATGTCAATCAGAATTTCACGTCTCACTGAGTTCGTGCGCAACCACAAGACCGAACGCCGCTGAAACAACCAGCCGTGCCCCGTTGGAGGCATGGTGAACTCGGGTTGAAGCCGATCTGTCGCCTCCAGCGACCGGATCATAATTCAATTTGACGAGTGATTGCAGCCAACCGCCGGGAATGTGACAATCAGTTCGGGCTCGATCAGAAACGTTTTTGCAGCGGATTGGTTATGCATCCAGAACGAATCGGTCCATACAAGATCTACCGTAAGATAGGCGCGGGCGGTATGGGGAACGTCTATTTTGGCGTCCATGAAGCCACGGTACAGCAGGCTGCAATCAAAGTGCTTCCCGCATCGATGGCTCGAGAAGAGGGATTCGTACAGCGATTTCATCGCGAAATCGATGCATTGAGGCAGTTGTCCAACCGCCATATTGTGCAATTCTATCAGGATGGCACGACCGACGATGGCACATTCTACTACGCCATGGAATTTGTCGATGGCGTGACGTTGACGGAGGAAATCACGGATCGAAAACGTCTCCCCTGGAAGGAAGTCATCGAACTTTCCCTGCAGATCGCCGCTGCCCTGAAGGCGGCCCATGATGCCGGCATTATTCACCGGGACCTCAAGCCCAGCAATCTGATGCTGACTCCGGATCGCACGATCAAACTCACAGACTTCGGCGTCGCCAGCCTTTTCGCCTCATCGCGACTGACTCGAGCTGGCGGTGTTGTCGGAACGGCGGAGTATATGTCTCCTGAACAGGCTCGCGGGCAGCGTGCAACGCGTCGCAGCGATCTGTATTCACTGGGGGCGGTGATGTACGCCATGCTCACCGGACGACCTCCGTTCACTGGTCCTACAGCCAACGATATTCTGCAGAAACATCAGTTTGCTCAGTTTGATCTTCCCACGCGGTATGTTCCTGAAGTGCCGCGGCTGCTGGAAGAAATGGTCTGCCAGTTGCTCGATAAAGATCCTGCGAAGCGTTTGCCTGATGCCCTCGTCGTGATGAAGCGACTGGAACAGATTCGAAATCGAATCGAACTTGCTGAGCAAAATCTGGAATCAGAGACGTTGGAGCGTCCGTTGCCAGGCGCGACAGTCGTTTCTGAAGCTCATGAACGGGAGGTGGACGACCATCAGCCTGGTACGGCAACCATGGTTCGAAACATGATTCGTGATGACGTGAAGTCATCGTTGATCAAGTCGCCTGTAGCACGTTTTTTTGACAATGTTTTCGTGCTCATCACGATGTTCACTCTGGTGGTTCTCTTTGGGCTGTGGATGAATCGTCGCAATACGCCATCAACGAAAGATCACCTCTACGAATCACGGGCGATCTTTGAAAAAGATGCCAGTCCGGCGTGGCTTCGGGCGCGAGATGAGTTGTTGCAGCCACTCTTGTCGTCAGGGCTGTCCAGTGAAGATATGAAGGACGTTCAATCCATGATTTCGGAGGCCAATGACTACGAATTCAGTCGCAGTCTGAAAGTTGATCCGAAGAGCAGCAAAGATGAAAACTCTGAAGTTCATCGCCTGATTCGTGCCGCATTCGAAAGTTACGAAGCGGGTGATTCACTGGCTGCTCGAGAACAGCTGGATGCAATTCAGATCATTGTTCAACAGACTGGTGGCTCCGGGTATCTCGTGAAGTTTCTGACGGAGACGAGATCGCAGTGGGAAAAAGAGCCACTCACGACGGGCCGAACACTACTGTTGAAGAATGTCATCAGCAACGTCATGTCGCAGTCAGACAAAATTGAGGATACGAAAGAAATTCGGCGGATGCTGGAGGCCATCATTCTGTTGTATGGCAACGATCGGGCGGTTGAATCAGAGATGACCAAGATACGAGAAATGCTTTCGACCATCGTGAACAGACAAAATGCCACACCGGAAGGCCCTTGACTTCGGTGAACGAGTTCACGACCACTTTGCAGTCCGATGCTGGATCAGACGGGCTGAAGCCCGTCCAGCCATGCGATCAGGTGGCTCACAAAGGTTTCGCGGACGGCCTCAAACTCGAGGGTATGGCGAGCGTCGGGATACGTTCGAATCGTGACATACCGCGATCCGAACGCGGCGATTCGAGCAAGGACCTTCTGATTGTCGATCACTTCATCTCTTCCGGCCAGCATCAGCAGCAACGGATGAACGATCCTTGAAGATTCTCGCTGCAGGATGATGTCCAGATCCCGTCCTGCATTGAGCAGCGAACTGGTCACGGCGTGCAGAGCCAGCGGGTCCGCGGAGATGAATGCCTGCCACTCCGCACGACTCGTAAACATCGCTGGATCGGACAAAGGAATCGGAATATGTCGTCTGACGATTTCGAAATGGCGAGCCAGATTCAATTGGAAACGCTGCCACGGATTCGGACGAATGCGTGACTCGAGTCCGGGGTACAGCAGCACAAGCTGGTCAAATTCATCGGGGAACAATGCGGCGGTGGCTGCAGCGATCTTCGCTCCCCAGCTCAGCCCCAGCAGTGTAATCGGAACCGGAGAAAAGCGTCTCACTTCATGGTCATGTCGAATCTGCTGCGCGAGTGACCTCGCATCATTGATCAATCTCTCGCCGTGTGCCGCATGACCGCGCTCTCTGCCGTTCAATCCGGAACCACGACGATCGAGGAAACACACGGTGTAGCCTGCTTCAGCCAGACGACCGGACGAATAGCCGTACCATCCGGAGTGGCTTTGAATGCCGTGCAGAGCAATGACAATTCCTTTGGGATCTGCTGCAGTCCATTGACGATAGTGCAACGGATAGCCGTCTGAGGCAATGCACTGACGCAGGACGGGTTCAATCATTTGGGGACCACCGCTTCAACAGCTCTGGCAAATGCTCCAAACGTGCCCTGATCGAAGAGAACGAATCGAACGAGCGACGGCTTCTGATGCCATCGAATGAAGTCCATCGCAGTCTTTACCAGATTTGCCGCTGCCATATCCAGAGGATATCCATAAGCACCAGCGCTGATGGCGGGAAATGCAATGCTGTCACACCCGTGTTCGACCGCGAGTTTGAGACAAGCTCGACAGGCACCGGCCAGTAATTCCGGCTCGTTGTGTCTGCCCCCTTTCCATATCGGCCCGACTGCATGAAACACATAACGTGCGGGCAGATTTCCTCCTGTCGTCGCAACAGCGCTGCCTGTAGGGCATCCGTGAGGAAACTGTGCACGTGTTTCTTCCAGGATGGCCGGGCCACCGACATGGTGAATGGATCCGTCAACGCCTCCTCCGCCGATCAGCGATGAATTTGCTGCGTTGACGATGGCATCAACATGCTGTTGTGTGATATCGCCCTGAACGAGTTCCATACGGCAGGGACCAAGTTTCACGATCATGATGTTCCCTCATGAGGGCTGAATGCCCTCTGCTCCACCGAACCTGCCTGATAATCTCCAAAAAGCTCACTGGCGTCGTCAATCCACACGGAAGAAGATCAATTTCGGTATGAAAGTCCGGCAGGATCACGAGAGGCTGTCTGAGTTCGGGAGTCCTGTCTTCGGAAATATGCTGCAGATCAAACCGTGAAGAATACAGAGACAACCGGCAAATTTCGTGGAGCCTCAGGAATTCCCCGGCTCTGAGGGCCGAAAGTTCCGGGGAATTGGAACAACAGCCAAAAGAATTCGCTGGTTGAATCCGATCCCGAAGTGACCTAACCTCCGGAAAACTCAGGCAGCATTCGCCAGTGTCAGCGTTGTTACCTGAATCAATCTTTCCCGTCACAAGGCCTTCAGAACGCCGACGTCCCCGTCTTTGATCGGCAGGTGGTCCATGATTCTGAGCGGCAGCGAAATCAAAGCTCGCCTGGGTTCTGACATCGTTATCGATCCGTTCTCTGACGATCAACTGAATCCCAACAGTTACAATCTGCGACTGCACAATGAACTCCTTGTGTACGAGGAGATTGTGCTCGACATGCGGCGCCCCAGTCGATACCGCCGTATCCAGATCCCGCCGGAAGGGCTTGTGCTTCAGCCGAATCAGATGTATCTGGGACGAACCATGGAGTATACGGAAACAAGAAACCTTGTTCCGATGCTCGAAGGGCGATCATCGATTGGCCGGCTGGGAATGTTTGTTCACGTGACTGCGGGCTTTGGTGACGTTGGATTCTGCGGATTCTGGACGCTGGAGATCATTGCAGTGCAGCCGATCCGGGTGTACGCCGGGGTGCAGGTCTGTCAGATCTTTTACCACACTGTGGAGGGGGCGATCACGGAATACCATTCGGGTAAGTATCAGAAGAACGAGGACATTCAGCCCAGCTTTCTCTACAAGGACTTTCAGAAGGAAGACCGTCAGAAGAAACTGGATTTCGAGGGCGACGTGCCTGGCTGATCCGGCCTGTATCTCGGGTCGCCTCCGAGATTCGGATCTGTTATCTCGGTATCCGAAGTGGCAGGCGTTCGATCAAGGCGGGAATGTGAAGCCGATCAGGAAACAACGATCGTCGAAATACGTTCGCTCGTTGTTCGTTGTCTGTGTTTTTCTTGTGTGATCAGCCTGACTTCAGATTCGTTGCCATGCTGATTGAATAGTTGACAGACGTGGAAGGAGTCTGGCTTTACTCATGTCGAAACCGACGTTTGGTGTTCTGTTTGATGTGGATGGCGTGCTGATCGATTCTTATGGTGCGCATCTGAAAACGTGGCAGATCTGTTGTCAGCGATATGGACGCGAATGCACGGAAGAGCAGTTTGCCGCCGGTTTCGGTCGGACCAGTCGAGAAGTGATTCGCGATACATGGCCTGATCCACCGGACGATGAGTTTATCCGGGCCTTCGATGAAGAGAAGGAAGAGCTGTATCGAGATCTCGTGGCGAATGATTTTCCGCACATGCCCGGGGCTCGTGAATTGATTGCATCGCTTCATGAGCGAGGCATTCCGATGGCGATCGGCTCCAGTGGGCCCCCGAAAAATGTCCACCTCGCGGTGCAGAAACTGCAGGCTGAAGACATCATTCGGACCGTCATCACGGGTGCCGACGTTGTTCGCGGGAAACCCCACCCGGACGTGTTCCTGAAAGGTGCAGATGGGCTGGGAATTGACCCTGGCCGGTGTATTGTGCTTGAAGACGCGCCACCCGGTATTGAGGCTGCACGGGCCGCTGGTGCAAAATGCCTTGGGATTGTGTCACGAGGCCGGATGTGGGACCAGTTGTATCGAGCGGACCACCGGGTCGCTGATGATCTTCGGCAGGTGACACCGGAGTTACTCGAGCAGATCGTTCTGGGTCACTGCATGTGACTTCACGGAATTGACGGAAGAGATTCTCATGGCAACAGAAAACGATACCACCATTCTGATCTTCGGAGCATCCGGCGATCTGACTTCACGAAAGCTGATTCCTGCCCTGTTTCGACTTTCGCAGCAGCAGTTTCTCTCCGGCAAGTGTCCGATCATCGGAGTTGCGCGACGTGAGAAAACGCACGAAGCTTTCCGTGAAGAGATGAAAGAGGCCATTCGAAGTCGTGTCGGAACGGAAACGTTTGATGAGAACGCCTGGGATATTTTTTCCCGCCAGCTCTTCTACCAGCAGCTGGATATCAGCGATGCATCAAGTTACGGCGATCTGAATGGTGGTGTCGACACCATCGAAAAACGGCTCGGTGGATCAGGGGAATCGACTCGCGTGGTTTACCTTGCGACAACGCCGGGTCTGTTTGCGTCAGCGGTTGAGGGCCTCGCATATGCCGGCATGATTCCCTCGCGGGAAAACAGTTCGCGTCTGCGTGTTGTTGTTGAAAAGCCGTTTGGCAGGGATCTGAAATCCTCTCAGGAACTGACGGTGCAGCTGGGCCGTCATCTGCATGAGAGCCAGATTTATCGTATCGACCACTATCTTGGCAAAGAAACGGTGCAGAACATCCTGCTGTTTCGATTCGGAAATGCCATTTTTGAGCCACTGCTGAATCGCAGTCACGTTGATCATATTCAGATTACGGTTGCGGAATCTCAGGGAATGGAAGGTGCTCGAGGTGGCTATTACGACACATCCGGTGCCTTGCGAGATGTGCTGCAGAATCATGTGCTGCAACTGCTGTGTCTGATTGCAATGGATCCACCATCGCTGTTTCAGGCACGTGAGATCCGC
Organism: Planctomycetota bacterium; assembly: GCA_046341255.1. Taxonomy (GTDB): domain Bacteria; phylum Planctomycetota; class Planctomycetia; order Planctomycetales; family Planctomycetaceae; genus SXXK01. Next base: position 10,171 of record JBKDRW010000438.1, on the reverse strand, counting down.
GATGAGAAGATGAAGGTTCTTCAGGCTCTGCGTCCGGGCACTCCCGGACCGATTGGAAATTGGGCCGTGCGTGGTCAGTACACGGCAGGGCTTGTCAATCGCCAGCCTGCATTGGGCTATCGCTAAGAACAACGTGTCAGTCCCGCGTCGAACCGAGAGACCTATGTCGCCATGCGAGTGGCGATCGACAACTGGCGATGGGCCGGTGTTCCATTTTACCTGCGAACCGGAAAACGGCTTCCAAAGCAGCTGACCGAAATTGCGATCCAATTCAAGAATCCACCACTGAATCTGTTCAGCACGGTAGAATGCGATGGCGATCTCTGTGATCTCGTCGAGACTCGTCCAAATCAGTTGCTTCTTCGAATTCAGCCTCAGGAAGCCATTTCACTTCGATTCTCAACGAAACGACCCGGCATGAACTATCAGGTTCAGCCGGTTTCGATGGACTTTGCTTACGGCGATCATTTCGACGCTCAACTTCCAGAAGCCTACGAACGTCTTCTTCTGGACGTGATTCGTGGCGATTCGACATTGTTTACTCGCAGTGACGAGCTGGAAGCTGCATGGAAGTTTCTGACGCCCGTTCTGGAGGCGTGGGAAAGCAGCTCGTCATCTCCGGAATTCTATCCCGCTGGCACCTGGGGCCCCGGTGGTGCCGATCGACTGATTTCTGAAAGCAAAGCGCTCTGGCGGTCTCCGAAGTAAAGCAGATTGTACTGTTTACCTCCACCTGTGCGTTGAGATTGAAGGACTACTGCAGGCAGGCAACGTCACTCTTCAGGTTCAAAGTCAGGAGTCACGAGAATTCGTGGGTGGAAAAGGCCACGTTCAGTCCACGGGAATCCAATCACTCAGGGCTCCGATCTCCAGGCTGCCGGCTTGAGTGGAACCGCTGCGCTCGACGGAATTTTGAAAAGGCAGATCTCCCCGACATGCACAAAAGAGCACTACACGCCTGCATGTGGGTTGCATAAAAACGCATCGTGTCAAGGAAAGAATCGACCGAGACCATGATGAAACCGCAGCGAGGTGTGGATCGATTGAAATCGGATCTTCTGTTGATGGCTTTACTTCTGATCGGTGGCAACGCCGGTACACCAGCCACGTCGTTCACCAGACCTTCCTGAACCTGGGTCGCGACACGGCGATGATGATTTGAGCCGCTTTTGAAGTGTTCCAGGCCCCCGCCAAAATGCCGACTGCTTTATCGTTCGCAAACGAGTCCCGCGTAGTCGGCCAGGTGCGAAGGACGTGATTGCCTGATGCGTGACCGTCGTCTGATCGAAGACTTGAATCCGCTTCAGGCCGCCCATTCGCTTCAAAATATGCACACCGAATTGCAGGAGACTTCCAGGACTTGCGATCGCCTCATTTCTCATGCAAGCTGTCTGGCACTCCTGTTGCGTGACAGAAGGAAACGAATAAAGTAAGTCGCATAGATTGTTGATCGAGGCGGTCGCTCGTGCTGCATGTGGCTGACAACATCGATCGTGACGAAGGTTGACCATGAAGTTTCGATGTCCGAATTGCGATCATCCGATTCTTGTCGGCGAGGCCTCAGCTCATCCGCTGGATCAGACTGACTCGCTGGAGTGTCCGTCCTGTCATAGCCGGATTTATCTCTCGTCCGAGGAGACCACAACTCATATTTCAAGCCTCGGGCTGAACATCGGCCAGCTGGAACTGCTTCAAATTGTCGGGGAAGGTGCTTTCGGAAGTGTCTATCAAGCGTGGGACAAGAGTCTGCAGCGTCATGTTGCCGTCAAGGTTCCTCGGCGGGATCGAGTGACTGCAGATACGGCGAAGGCTTTTCTCCGGGAAGCTCGAGCAGCGGCTCGAGTGCAGCATCCGAATATCGTGCAGGTCTTCGAGGTTGGGCAGACCGATAACGGAATTTATATCGTCTCTGAGTTCATCGGGGGCATCACGCTGAGCGAGTGGCTGAGGATTCACGAGCCGTCGTGGCGTGAGGCTGCTGGACTGATGATCCTCATTTGTCAGGGTGTCCATGCAGCGCATGAGGCGAATGTGATTCATCGGGATCTGAAACCCGGCAACATTCTGATGGATTCAAAGCACCAGCCGCACGTCTCAGACTTTGGTCTGGCTCGCAATTTGAGTCATGAGATTACGGTGACTTGTGATGGAAGAATTGTCGGCACCCCATCGTACATGTCGCCGGAACAGGCGAGTGGCCGATCAGAAGATGTCACACGGCTTGCGGACGTCTGGGCACTGGGCGTAATGCTCTACGAGATGATCGTCCGGAAGCGACCATTTGCGGCAACGGATTCGCAGTCGGTTCTGTTTCGAATTCTGACGGAGGATCCTGAAGCTCCAAGGTCAGTTCGGCCCGACATCCCCGAAGATCTTCAGACCATTATTCTGAAGGCTCTTCAGAAGGTTCCATCAGATCGTTATGCGTCGGCAGTCGAATTCGGAAATGATCTTCAGCGATTACTTGATAACAAACCCATCATCGCACGTCCGACCAGTCGGGTGCGTCGACTGATCAAATGGGGCCAGCGAAATCGACCGCTGGCCGTGGCATCAGCCGCGTGCGGCGCATTATCTGTCCTGACGGTGGTGCTGACAATCACCGGGGCCTTGCGGAATGACGAGAGTGTGGTCGCGTATCCCGTGGAGATCGAGTGCAGTCTGAATGGAGATTCCGTGACTCCAGATCAAAGAATTCGGTGGGCCGTGCTCCCGATTGACCCGGAAACGCGAATCCCTGTCGAGGACAAGATCGTCCGGTCTGATGAAGCCTTGTTCGAAGGCAATCTTGTTCCCGGCGAATATCTGTTTGTTGTGGATGCTGAAGGATTCGGATTTCATGAAGTGTACCGGACAATTCCGGATACTCCGCAGACGATCAACAGCCAGGTGGACCACCAGAGTGTGACACTGCTGCCCGGATCAACTCTTAAACTTCCGACCATCCGAATTCTGCCGTCAGAGTCTGTTATCGCGGGGATGTCACGTATTCCGGGTGGCATCTTTGAGATGGGCGATCAGGAGGTCAGTCGCCAGGCGCATCGGCGGGAAGTTGAATCGTTCTGGATCGATGAGAAGGAAGTTTCTGTTGCTCAGTATCGATCTTTTCGCAAATCCTCCCAGCCTTTTCTGCGTGAGCCGGACCAAGACCCGGTTGCCAGTCTCACCTGGTTTGAAGCGGTTGCGTTCGCCGAGTTCGCCGGGAAGCGTCTATTGACTGAAAGTGAATTTGAGTTCGCGGCTACAAATCGAGGAACAACAGAATTTCCCTGGGGCGATGATGCTTTGTCCGCCGGGCCGTGGGATTATTCAACAGCCGGCGAACCGGCGAACGATCGTATGACGGACATGCCTGTTTTTGGTCTGCATTCAAATGTCGCAGAGTGGACGGATTCGCTGCTGAAGCCTTATCCCGGGATGAAACCGTTGCCTCCTGGGCTCGTTCAACATGCCAATCTGCTGTCGGCACGAGTGGTCCGAGGCGGGCCCGTGACAGCCGGACCGAATGACCGAAGACTCAACTCGTGGTCAGAAACTCCAAAGTTTCGGGCTGCCTGGAATGCGGCAACTGAAGACGATGAGATTGGTTTTCGCTGTGGTCGAAGTGACAAGCCACGTTTCCTCAGCAGATGAAAACTTCGGCGGAATGCAGGCAGCATCGTCGGTCTTCACCGTGGACCCCAGGGAGTTTAATTTCCTGAGCGGAACGCCTGTCTCTGCGCAGATTGCTCGACGTTCATCTGAATCTGCTTAAACGCAACGGATCAGATCAATCCGTCCAGCCTGAAACCGTTTCTGTATAATCAGGTGCGGTATTCATCCCAGAGAGGAGTGCCGAGACTTTTGACCGGAATGAAAGTGTCTCATCGCGTTCTGAATCGCTTCGCAGCATCCGGTCGCTTATGGAGCCTTTTTTTTGGTTTTCATCGAGACCGGACGAGCCGTAGGTCGGCTGACTGACGATTCACGTGACGAAAAGACGCCTCGTATCTCGAGCGTGATCTCGGCTGATTTACGCTTGTTGCTTCAGCTCTGGAGAATGTGGAACACGTCACCGTGGCTGGCCGCAATTTGGGGAAATATTACGAGCGCGGAATCTCTTGACTCAAATGGAGTCAGTCAGCCTGCAGCCGAAGGATGACCGTCAGTCTGCGCTTCGATGTCGTCCGATACCGGTGGTGCCTCTGCAGGACTCGACGAGCCATTTGTTATATTCTGTGGCAAGTGCGGGGGCGGTGGATCTTCGATTTGAGATGACATCCATCGCCCTGAAGCGTGGCCGAGCAGAACTCCGGCGACGTAGCCGATTCCCGTGGGATCATTGATGGCACCTCCCAGGTAAGTTCCATATGCAGGATACAGGATGTTGTAGGCTTCTCGTTGGGTCTCTGTGTCGCGAGTGGCGAGAACATACGTCAGAGCATCTTCTGTGGCGAGTGCCTCGTGGTACAGGGGAACTCCCGGCAAAAGGTAGACCGCAGCGTAGGTTCCTTTCCATTTTCGTCGGGCAAAGTCCTTCGCGTGACCGCCTTCATGATATGCGATGGCCGGGATGTTCGAATAAATGTGGATTGTATTTGTAAACGGGTTGTAATGATCACCGCCGAATAATCGTCCCGGAAAGATCGCTTCCCCCGCGACGCTCAGTGTGCCCAGTGTGTAACGCCATCCAGCTCCAACGGCCTTGTTCGCGACAAGTCGATTCCAGTCATCGAGAGGTCGATACTGATTCAATCGAACTTTGACTGTATTCAGCTGATTGTCCTTCAGATAGGACGCAATCTCTGCTTCGGTTCGCCCATCAATTCGATGATTTTCAACACGACGATCCCAGAGGATGATCTTTGACGGAATTCCCCATACCCAGCCGAATCCATCAACAAAAGCGTTTGGTTGACCACGTTCGATCTGTGGCGTTGTGATGGCTGCCAGTTCCGGAGATGTTCGGTAGTATTCAACTTTGCCGAACGAATAACGCGAAGAAGCGCAGCCAGCCGTGGTAATACAGATCACAGACACCAGAATGCCGATGGCAAAAGCTGCTGAAGACTGGTTACTGGTTTTTCGAGTCATCATCGGTGTCAGAAAAAATTGAACATCCTGCCTGTCGACTGCCATGCAGACATTGTAAATGCCTCAGCCATCCGCATGGCAATGCCGTGACCTTCCCGCCAGGAGAAGATGTCAGGAGATTTGTTGCTCTGGCGAAACGCTGGTTGATGTTACCACAATTCCGAAGATTGCCTCGACATCAGTTTTTTCTACGGATCGAATTTTGAACACGGCAAAATGTTGCCTGCGCCGGCTGAACTTGCGATCTGAAATGCACCGGTTTCCGGTTGGTTCACGGAAAGAACACATAGATTGCACGGCAAGAAATCGACGGATCCGTTTCAGATCATGGCCGAACACTGCCATCACTGGCCGGGCAGCGTAATTCATCCGATCAGTCCGTACGGATCGAATCGGGTTGCTGCAAAGCAGAAGGAGACGTCGGGACAGCATGTTCACAGATAGCAGATACGAAGCCTGTCGCTGACTGTGTCCGGGAACTTGTCATGGTGATGTGCTGGAAAATGGTCTGACCGTTTGCAGCAGGCGATGCCCGAGTTACACGATGATGGCCGCATCATCAGACTGCGACTCGCTGCCCACGCCAGATGAACGGTTTGGTTTTTTGCGAGGCACTTGCAGGTGATTCTTCTGAAGGAATGTTTTAACGAACACCGTTTGCGAGATGACTCAAGCGGCACTGCTTTCTTGAGCATCGTGTGTGAGCCGCTGCGTTCTCACGGCATTCTGATTGCGTTCAGCGGACAGATTCCGGCGCTCTTTGTGCACGGCGTTTCTGTGTTGTCAGCCATTCAAATGCGGCAGCGGGAATGCTCTCATGACCGCCGTCGAAAATCGTGACCATCGAGGGACCGCTCAATCTTCGCAGATGGACTTTCCGATCGAGTGAGGTGTCGGCCGAAAAATCCTCAGACAGTGCGGGCGGGGGCAGTTCTCTGTTCAGAAGTTGCTGGATCTCAGTCTCTGAGATCAGGACGGTGCCCTGCCCTTTCGCAATGGCATTGAAGGCTCTGAGAGAATGTGAGATCGGTACCGAGCCGCTGTGACCATCTTCGATTCCGGCCCAGATGCTGATGGGCAGGTCTGAAGTTTGATGCAGGTGATACACCGGGGAGCGATCCTTGTAGTCCGCGTCTCGTTCGGCGGATTCACCAGGTGCTCCGCCGAGCGATGCCTCGATCATCTTCGCATATTTCTGCGTCCTGCCTTTGCTGACATGGAACTGATGCCAGTCCGCTAAATCTGTCGGGCCAACCCACGAAGAAACGGCACTGAACGCTTCGGGATGATGTCCGGCCATCAGCAATGACATGTGGCCCCCGCCGGAAACGCCCGCCAGATAAATGCGTTCTTCGTCCACTTTCCATGTTTTTCGCGCGAGGTCGATGGCGTCAAGAACATCCTGCCTCGCGAATCGGGATCCGCAGGCTTTCGCGGACTGGTTGATGCCTCGAAAGTTCGGATGCAGCCAGATCCAGCGGTGCCTGACGCATTCGATCAGCCACTTCGTATTATCCTGCTTGTAGTCGCTGCTCCAGGAATGCAGGAATACGAACAACGGCGTTGGATGCGACGTTGCTTCCGTGGGAGCCCAGCAAAGAATGGGCTGTGTTTCTCCATCCAGCGTGCTGACAGTTTCAAGCGTGGTTTGCAATGGCAGTTCATCGGCGATCACAGACACGGAACAGGTCAGAGCAAACCCCATCGTGATTACGAGTGCTCGGAATGGAGACAGCATCAGGAGGCTCCTCATTGAACCAAACTCGGGGTGCTCGCATGACCTGACCTTTGCCGGTCTATGGCTTCTGGTCATCCGGACGAAATACCTGACGCACTCCCGCTGTTACCGAATCAATTTCTGAATCGCAGCGAAGTCATTTCTGAGAGATCGATACAGTTGCCGATACACGGGATATGCTGCGTTGTAAGTTTTGGTGGCAACATTCCTGTTGACTGTTTTCGTGACAACGGAAATCGTCGCACTGCAGGCTTCGACAACATCTTTATACGCACCGGTGCCGGCGGCCGCCAACAGGGCAACTCCGTAGGCCGGGCCCTCAGAGGCATTGATCGTCACTACCGGCTGGCCATAAATGTCGGCCTGCATCTGCCGCCAGAATCGACTTCTGGCTCCGCCACCGGAGAGTCGAATCTCCTTCACGGGGATGTTCATTTCCTTAATGATTTCCAGAGTGTCTCGCATCGCATACGTGGCCCCTTCCATCACCGAACGCGCCATGTGGCCTTTGCCGTGTCGCAGACTGAGTCCCACGAAACAGGCTCGGGCGTCTGGATCGGCATGCGGGGTTCGTTCGCCTGTCAGATACGGAAGGAAGAACAAGCCTTCACTACCGGCGGGGGCGGCTTCGGCTTGTTCGGTGATCAACTCGTAGGGGTCGATTTTCTTCTTCTTCGCCGCGGCAACTTCTTCCCGACACAACTGATTTCGGAACCATTGCAGACTGCCGCCGGCCGAAAGAACACAACCCATCACATGCCACTTGCCGCGAACTGCATGACAGAACGTGTGGACTCTTCCCGATGGGTCAACCTGCACTTCGTCACTATGTGCAAATACGACACCACTGGTTCCCATCGTTGCCGAGATCACACCGCGTCCGACAATGCCGTTTCCGATCGCACTGGCAGCCTGATCGCCACCCCCGCCCACAACTGGAATGCCTCGCCTCAGCCCCATCTCTTTTGCTGCTGATTCCGACAGAATGCCTGTCACATCTTCCGATTCGTAAACTTTCGGAAACAAAGATGAATCAAGGCTAAGCTTTTGCAGTAGTTCCCTGGACCAGCAGCGGTTCACCACGTCCAGCAGCAGGGTTCCGGATGCGTCACTCACTTCCGTTGCAAAGTCCCCTGTCAGTCGAAAGCGGACATAATCCTTCGGAAGCAGAACCTGAGTTGTCTTGTCAAAGTTCTTCCTTTCATTGTTTCGCAGCCACAGAATTTTCGGAGCCGTGAATCCGGTCAGTGCCGGATTGGCGACCAGTTTGATCAGCTTGTCACGGCCACCAGCGCGTTTTTCAATTTCTGCACATTCAGCGGCCGTTCGCTGATCATTCCACAATAGTGCCGGGCGAATCACGTTTCCTGATTTGTCTAGAAACACGCTTCCGTGCATCTGGCCACTCAGCCCGATTCCGCCAACATCACCCGACTTGATCTTCGCTGCCCGGAGAACCTTTTTTACCGAACTTACAGATGCCGTCCACCAGTCCGCTGGAGACTGTTCCGACCAGCCGGGCTTCGGGCTGCTCAGAGGATATTCCTCCGTTGCTGATGCAAGGATGGTTCCATCTTCTGTGATGGCCAGAGTTTTTGTGCCGCTGGTGCCAATGTCAATGCCAAGAAATACGGGCATGGCGGATGCCTTCTGAAGTGACGTGTGCACAGCGCGGGGGGCTCTCGTGCTGTCGTCCGGATCGAGGAATAAGAAAGCCGCGATGAAACATCATCGCGGCGTGGGCTTGTTGTCACAATTCTGATTTTGGAGCAGGTCGAACAACACCGGGACCAGCATGCCACGGATTTCCTTCGGCCGCACGAGCGATAACCGTCGCAGCATTTCACGATGGCTTGCGGACATCAATGGGCGTGGGCCACATGACTTCCATGCGAGTCATGTCCATGATCGCCGCCATGATGATGGTCGTGTCCATGCCCATGATCGTCTTCAGCCGGTTCCTCGGGAAATTCGCAGAGGCGTCCAAACGCACCTGACAGTTGTGCCGAAGCACACAGAAATGCGATGCATGTCAGCATCGTGACATAGATGAACTTGCCCGTGAAGTTGCTGACGGTCAGTCCAAACATGACATGGCTGCCTCCAACCGGAGGTGCAACCGCTCCCCAGACGAGCACGGAGACAAACATCATCAGCAGCACACCGATGATTCCGCCGCGGCGAATGATCGGCAGAGCCCTCGCCCAGTTGACCGCAAACGTCCAGAAGGCTACCCAGCCAAGCAACGGAAGCCACGGAAGAATCACGCGAACGAGATTGATCACAACACTCAGCAATGATCGAAGCACATCGATGATACTGCTGAAAAGATCGATTAACGCATCCATTTTGCATCACCTGTCAATGACGAAATTCAAAAAGCGTGATCGAAGTGTAAAGCCCACTGAGAGGACGTCCAGTCTGACAGAAACCTCCGCCAACCATTCCTGCGGCTAGTACTGGTTGCGAACCGCTATGGAACTCGAATTGATCTGATTTGCGGCTTCAATGGCGGGTGAAACGACTGAAACCGTCAACAGTTTCGAATGTTCTTCACGCGTTGCCGAAACGCAACCCTTCGCGGGCCGAAGGGTTTCAAGTTCCCTGCTTTTTTGACTGTTAATCCGTATGAACGACCGATGGCATCATTTTTGATTAACACGGAAACCAACTCAGATTTCGACGAAAGCGTTGCGATTTTGCAACATTGTCTCTGGAACGAGGTTTTAACGTGCAGGCACTTAAAGCAGCTCTCATCTGCAGTGGTTCTCCAGGTTTTCTTCGCAGCCTCGGAAGTCTGATGTCCGGACACTGTCGACTGATGGAATCTTACTCACTCCCGGAAGCGTCTCAGATGATCCAGTTGCACGAGCCAGACGTTGCTGTCTTTGACGTTCGTGCCGCGTCTCCGCAGCAAATGGCCCGAACGTTTGCCACGATCAGCAACTTCCGGCTGATTGACTGCGTGCTGGTCACCATCCCGAATCAGCTTTCGGACGATCATATTCCGGAGGAAGTCCTGCGCCGCGTTCGGCTGGTCGAGCTTGCAAATCATGACGAGAACTACCACGATCTGAATGACAAAATTCTGGGCGGTGTGCAAGACAATACGAAGGCCCTTCAGCCCGCATCGCGAGAAGCTGCAGTTTCAGATCTGCCAGTGCCGTCATCCACCGTGAATCTATCCGGGATTCATTCGCGAATTCCTCCCATCGACCAGACCGATCCGGCACCTTCGCGGGTGCTGGCTGATCCCGGAGTCATGTCGGAAAAATTTCGGACTCGAACACCGGATCTGCGGGCGATGCTGCGACGTCTTGAAGTTGCGGCCCGACATAATGTTACCATTCTGCTGATTGG
>JBKDRW010000437.1:0-3012 GCA_046341255.1 Planctomycetota bacterium | reverse complement strand
CTCCTGTTGATGTCTGTTCATCGCTGCTGCGTGTATCGCACGGGGACCTGCAGGATGCCGCGTGATCAGCAGCCTCAATTTCAAGGGCGGAGGATCAATCGAGACGTGTCGTAAAAATTTTTCGTTTGAGATTCTGAGATCACTCGCGAAGAATCGCCAACCTTGACGTCAGGACGCTGTCAGTGAGGCTCACGATGACCGGATACAGTGATGATGGATTTGGCCAGTTTCGTACGTCGCGAGATAAAGGCTTATCGCAGGAGTGGATTCGTTTATTGTTTCCAGATCCACGAGCCCTGCGAAGTGCCCGTGTGACATGGGTTCCGAACGGTCCGCTCGGAAACTGCAGACTGGCGACGAGTGCTGAACTTCTGAACCTTGCGGACCTTGCGGAAAAGCATCCCGGGCACTACCTGAGACTGCTCCCTGCGTTCGCCGTTGGCCATGATCCCGAAGCTCGGCCGATTGACATGGGCCCTCTGCCGTTGCCACTTGGTCTGGATTCGCCCAATGTTCTTGTGGTGGGACGCTCAGGTTCCGGAAAAACGCAGGCGGTGACCTTGCCATCGGCTCTGCATGCAATTCGAAGCGGCTGGGCCATGGTTTATGTCAACATCAAAGGCGCAAAACAGACTCGCCTGATTCGACGCATGGCCAGACGGTTCAGCCGCGCTGATGATGTGCAGCTGATTGCTCCTCTGAAGCTGAGACGAACGGCCGCATGCACAACCCTGGAAGGTTGCCAGTCTCTGTCATCGGCGAATGAAGTGGCTGAGGTGATCGTCTCCACCGCTGCTCGGAGAGGGCGAGATGGTGATGGTGCGTGGGCTTACAATCAGTCACAGGAATTTTTGCAGCATGCGATTTGCGCGATCTGCAAAGATCTTCCGAGGTCACGTCGAAATCTTGTGGAGCTGCGACAGGTGATTCTGTCGGGAGCCTTTCAGGCGTTTGCCGATGAACACCCGGCTTTTCCGGTGCTTGCAAAATTTGCCGGCTACGTTCGCTCCGAGAATAAGAATGCAGAGACGGTCGTTTCCGCGATCGGGGAATGTACGGCCTTCATCGATGAGATCCACGAGTTTCTGGGACAGGATGAATTCCGATGTTCGTCATTCGTGCAGGATGGCGGTCTGGTGATCATCGAGATTGATCAGGGAGATGTTCGAAGACTGCGGCCGGTGGTCACGCTTCTGCTCGGACGACTGATTTCCGCCCTGCAGCGATGTGCCGCGGAGACTGGGACCGGGAGTATTCCTCACAAAACGCTGATCATCATCGACGAATTGATGGCCAGCGGGCCATTACCGGGTCTGGCAGAAGCTCTTCATACGTGTCGCGAGCAGGGGTTTTCGTTCGTCGCCGGGGCACAGAGCCTGTCGCAGCTATGCACGATTTACGGAGCCGAATCATGGCAGTCTGTTCTGGATGGTTTTCAGAGTCAGATCGCCATGGGCGGCGCTCTTGATCCTGCAACTGCGGAATGGTTTTCGCAGCGGACCGGGATTGGCACGATGGGTATCCCCGGCGTATATGAAGAAGAACAGTCACGGGGCGAACTGGTCTTCAGCAACGAATGGAAACTTGCTCCGCGTCCGGTTCTTCTTCCGGACGAAATCGCCAGTCCCAACCCGCATCCTGAACTCGGGATGCCATCAACCATTATTTCCGGAGATGGAAAGACGCGTCCCTATCAGGCGTACCTCACGCCTTGTCATAAGGAAGGGGCCCTCGCGAGAATGCTCGAAGAAGCCGAACTTCAGACTTACGACGATGACCTGCGTCGAAAGCCGTTGAAGAAATTCGGCGATTCTCACACAAGGGTGTCGTCTAGTTCGATCGGCCCGGCATCAGAGGTCGAGATGTCTCGTCGCGGTATTTCGAATTCGAAAGGATGGACAGCCGCAGATATCGATTATCGGCTCAAACAGGTGTTGTCGAATCTTCAGCCGAGCAGGGCTTCGAAGGCTGCAAGAGACTGGTGGACCGAATTTGCCGAAGCCAACCCATCCTCTCTGACGCTGCGACTGGCTGAGGAAATTCACCTGAGGCAGGCTACGCTTGAGGAGTGGTATCTGGCTTCCGTCGCTTCAGAAAGCGAGGCTCTTCCCGTTGGGCTTGCTTATCTGGACTACCTGAAAGCGAAAGCCAGCGTGGAGACTGATCCGAAAGAAGGTCGGAAATGATCGAAGAATCGAGCGACTTTACGATCTGCATGCTGCGGAATCTCAGCCAGTTCATTGACCTGGGATTCGTTCCAACAGGGCCCTTCAGGTTTTCTGTCCCTTCACAAACCATCATTCACACACAGGATGGGGTGTTCCTCGTGAAGTGGGGAGACATGAAGCTTAAGCGATTAAGACGCTCGGACATCCAATGTCCAGATGGTCTGGGGCCGTTACTTCCATCGCATCCTCCCAACTTCGATTTTTCACATCTGGACATTGAGACCATGAAGCTGCCGGTGACCATCGCGTATTCCGTCTCCGACGGTCCGCTGTGCGGTCGTGCCGGTCATGTTACGATCCTCAAACACGACGAGTTCGTGGATTCTGCACATGTGATCAGCTAGGATCACGTCAGGACTTGAACAGGGAATCCTGTTTCGATTCGCGATGGCATCCTTCAGACCTGACATCGAAATGATCTCAAGGCGCGAATGAAAGTTTGATCCGGGTGTATTGCGAGTTTCTAAGCCATGCCGATGAGTACCGATGTGAGCCTGCCTCGCGACTATGCCGTACGGTTTGCTCCCTGCTGTCTGATCTGTAACGTCTCTGAGCCGGATGCTTTGTTGAAATTGTCGTCGGCAATTTCTGGATGGTGGTCGGCCCTCTGCTGGTTCCCGAGGCCACGTTATCAGGTTTTAGTGCCCGTTTGCAGGGAGTGTCGACGAACTTATGTCCGACAGCAGAGGCTGACCACGGCGGTGGTCTGGCTGACAGCCGGACTGATCACCTGGTTTTTGTTACCTGAGATTCGTGTCCTTGTTCCGGGACCTTTACATAAGTT
>JBKDRW010000436.1:0-7258 GCA_046341255.1 Planctomycetota bacterium | reverse complement strand
ACCCAGAACCCGCAGAATTCCAGCACCGCGATCCCAGTCCTTGACGTCCAGCCCGACCAATTCCGAGACTCGCAGCCCCGCCGAATACATCGTTTCAAGGATGGCTCGATCCCGAATTCCGGCATCGGAGTTGGCAGGAGGTGTGGTCAGCAGAGTTCCAACCTGATCGGTCGTCAGGAAATGAGGCAGCCTGCGACCAGACCGGGGTGTTCGCAGCGGTTTCGCCGGATTCGTCTCGCAAATGTCTTCGCGATTGCAGTACCTGAAGAAACTTCGCAGGCAGGCCAATCGTCGGGCAACGGTCGTGCGAGCATATCCGCATTCATGCAGGTACGAAACATAGGATCGAAGCAAACCGACGTCGATGTCGCGCGGGGCAGGGATCGAACCGATCTGCTCCTGCAGGAACTCGCACACATGCGACAGGTCGTCAGCGTACGACTTGACAGTCAGATCAGATGCATTCCTCTCCACTCGAAGGAAAGTCAGAAACGACTGAATGGCAGTCTGCATGGCAGAAACTTCCGCGGATATGAGCCAGAGCGTGTCTCAGTCCATCAAGCAGGTCAGTTGATCGTGTTCTGCACTCGTAAATCATCACGTGCAGCGAGCACATTCATCTCACATTCGTATCTGACCAGACCATCGCGAACCTGACGAAGCTGTTCCGATCATCAAAACATTCTCGACGAGTCTTCCGTTTCTTCTTCCTGCTGCTGATCCTGCAATTCGAGGACCCGTTGCGAGAGGACGGACGCATCATACCACGTGAAATCGAGATCCGGATCTGCGGCAAAATCCGCGAGTTGTTCAAGAACGGTTTCCACGCTGTCGTCATCGTACAGAAAAACATATCGCTGACCATCTCGAACCAGCGCCAATACGTTGACTGCCTTGCTCATTGCCGTTTCCTGTCGACGAGGTTGTGCTGCATGCCCTCAGACGTCGCTGAAGCGAATTATCGGACGATGCGTCGACAGGATTCGTTTTGATCCTTCGGGAAACAAACGACACAGGACTCTCAGGAATCAAAGGCCTCACGCTCTGTGCAATCGGACCCGAACGCGGCAGAATTCGCTGATCGGCAGTGCGGAAAAGTCTGGGATGAAGCAGGATTTTCCTCAACATGGCGTGGTGGGTCGAGATCCGCAAATCGCCGGACAAACTCCCACGCTTCGCGATCACAGGTCACCTCACCGCGTGCAGCAGCGTCCTCAACAGCCTTGAGCAATTCTCGAAACAAAGGCCCTGGCTTAAGCCCAAGGTCGATCAGATGCTGCCCGGAAATAAGAGCCTTTTGCCGAGGCTCTGCCACAGGTTTCGGATCCTGCGACGTTGATTCAGCACGGCACAGAAAACGACGGACCGCTTCCGGCACGTCACCCGACAATGGAGGTCGACCACGCATGTCAGCCTCGATCAGTCTCTGCAGATCCCGAATCGTGGCCGGCACCAGTCGCCGCAGGAATCGCCGGACGGACTGATCCGTCGACAAAGGGTTGGCATGAACGAGATGCTCGGCAACCAGCGGAAGAACTTTTGCGACGAGATCAGCGGGACAAACAATCCGATCAAGAAACCGGCGTGCGATCGGAACACCGGCTTCAGGATGACCGTGAGCTCTCCAGCGTCCGTCCCTGAATTCGGTCGTCGCAGGCTTGCCCAGATCATGACACAATGCCGAGAACATCAGCACGAGCCGATCGTGCTCATCAAGCTGCTCTCGAAGTGCAATCTCGGCGGCCGCATCACAAACGTGCAGAGTATGGATCCACGTATCACCTTCCGGATGCCATTCCGGGTCCTGAGGCACGTCAATCATCGCGTGCAGTTCTGGGTAATGATGCAGCTGACCGGACCGCCGAAGGCACTCGAGCTGACTCGACGGACGCACTGTGCAACCGCCCCAGTCATGCCAGAACTGCCAACGCTCGGCCGGGGCAACCTGCCCGTGGTCCATCGCCATGTGACGTGTCTCAGGGGTCATGGCCGTAACTCCTGCCGCTGTGTTGCCTGGTACCGATCCACCACAGCTGCGATTTCCGTCATCGCCTGAGCGGCTGCATCGGGACGCGCGACAGCATCGCTGAGATTCCCATAATGTTCTTCAAGGCAGTTCAGCAGCAGATTTCGAATTGCAAAAACATTCGGCTGATCGGGAAGTTTTGAGACCAGATACAGCTTCTCCAGCTGACGCTCTTTTTCAGACGCCCACGAACGGATGTCTTCCACCGACACATCCCCTCGCCGAATGGCCTTCAGATGTTCCCTGTCACGACGAAGATCCATCTCACCGAACATCAGCAATTGCTCACACTCGTAAAGCAGCCGAACGACGTGATACGCAAATTTCACATCGTATCCAAACTGTTCGCGAATCTGCACACGCTTCCCGATCGGCGCTTTGCCTTCCATTTTGTGAAGCTGCGAATACGCATACCCCTTGAATCGAGTCCAGATCCCCTTGTGCAGAAACAGGGCTCGTTGATCGCGAACCATTGCTCCGACACGAGTCAGCGTCAGGACACATTCCTGCGCCGTGAAGAGTGAGTCGATCAGATTCGGATTGCACTCCATGCACAGGGTGAAATACCTCGCGATGCTGTAGATCGTCAGATCGTACGTCACCCCACGCCCGCCAAGTGCATCAGGATCGTGAATATGCGTCTGGTGAAAACTGTCAAACGGTTTGCGACGCGTTCCAAAACCGACGATTTCCCCTGCCAGGTGCGGAAACATGTCTTCTTTCGGCGGGATTGCGAAACCATACACATCGCGATCCGATTCGTCGCCCGAAACGCCGTAAGCCCGCGAACCGATCAGAGTTTCGTACATAACATTCGAAACAAGAAACGCAGGAGGCCGAATCAGTCCGCGGCGTGCGAGGCAGTCAACGACCGAAGCCATAACCTTATCCTCCCGAACTCAGCAAATTTTTATGGACCCATCGCCCCATTTCAGGGTTCGCACATTCCATCATCATGGATCCGATGAAAACCCGAGACAGATGATCGGCAGCCATCGAGCGTTCAGATGTCTCACCAAAGCGTGTTTCGCCGCGTCGAAAATGACCCGGACGAACCTGTTTCAGTCTGGTGCAGAGACGATGGCCCCGTGAATCTCCGACGACTCCTCATTCGGACCAGCTTTTCGATCGCTCCAGCGCTTTGGACCAGCCGCCGCGAAGTGACTCGACCTGACTTCGAGGCATCGAGGGCTCAAAGACACGGTCAACCTGCCACTGGGATTCGAGCTGTTTGTGGTCCTTCCAGAAGCCTGTTGCCAGTCCGGCCAGAAATGCAGCTCCAAGCGCCGTCGTTTCAAAGACCTTTGGTCGCACCACAGGCACCTGCAATAGGTCCGCCTGAAACTGCATCAACATGTTGTTGACCGCGGCTCCGCCATCCACTCGAAGTGATGAGATCCGGATACCCGCATCAGCCTTCATGGAGTCCAGCACATCCGCAACCTGATACGCAATGGACTCGAGCGCCGCTCGGGCCAGATGTCCACCGGTCGCGCCGCGAGTCAATCCAGCAACAAGCCCTCGAGCATAAGGATCCCAGTGCGGAGCTCCGAGTCCGGCAAAAGCCGGAACAAGATAGACGCCTCCATTGTCCGGAACCGTCGCAGCAAGCTCCTCGACGTCTGATGATCTGCGAATGATCTTCAGCCCATCCCGCAGCCACTGCACCACTGCACCGGCGATAAACACGCTCCCCTCCAGTGCGTAGTCCGTCTCCTTGCCGATCTTCCACGCGATCGTGGTCAGCAGATGATTTTTTGAAGCTCGAAGCTTTCGGCCTGTGTTCATCAGCATAAAGCATCCGGTACCGTACGTGTTCTTGACCATACCTGGCTTCGTACACATCTGGCCAAACAACGCAGCCTGCTGATCACCCGCAATTCCAGCAATCGGAATTGATGCTCCAAACAGAGACTTTGTCGTTTCTCCATAAACTTCACTCGACGACCGAATCTCCGGCAGCACGCTGCGAGGTATCTTCAGAGCCTTCAGGAGTTCATCATCCCATTCGCCCCGATGGATGTCACAGATCAGAGTCCGAGACGCGTTGCTCACATCGGTGGCATGAACAGCACCGTTCGTAAGCTTCCAGAGCAGCCACGCGTCGATCGTGCCAAAAGCCAGATCACCGGATTTCGCCAGTTCTCTCGCACCAGGAACGTGATCAAGCATCCACGCAATTTTTGTTCCCGAGAAGTACGCATCGATCACCAGCCCCGTGCGGTCCCGAAACAAGTTCGACTTCGAACTCTTTTTGAGCCGATCGCACATGGCAGCCGTTCTGCGATCCTGCCAGACGATCGCACGATGAACAGGTTCACCCGTCCGTCGGTTCCACAAAACTGCTGTTTCTCGCTGGTTCGTGATGCCAATCGCCGCAACTTCTGCTGCCTCCATTTTTGACTGCTTCAACGCAGCGCGTGCAACTGACAATTGCGATTTCCAGATCTCTTCAGCGTCGTGCTCTACCCAACCAGATTGCGGGAAGTACTGCTGAAATTCCTTCTGCGCTACAGCCAGAATAGATCCGTCCGGACCGAAGACGATCGCTCGAGAACTGGTCGTACCCTGATCCAGGGCCAGAATGCAGGAAGGCATGTGGGGATTCCGTCAGGAGGCAAGCTGCAGAAACTGTTCGTTTCCTTGCAGCCAAATGTGCCTGCTCCAGAGCAGGACCTGACTCGCACTGTACAAATCCAACCCACATTCAGCAAAGCCGTGAAGACTGCAGAGATCAGATCCCGCGGACAAGGGGGCGCCAACAATGCGTCGACGACATGCATACCTTTGAGACATCAACGGGACTGTCCGTTCACAATCTCCACCGCATCAGACACCTCTACAGCCAGCCCAGAATTCCGGCGGCCAGAACGACAACGCCCAGCACCATGAATGCACTGGCGGCGAAAATTCGGGCCGATCGCTGACGACGTTCTCGAATGGAGAGCACGGCTTCAACCATCGCCACTCGGCTGTACCGAGCGACGGAACTCTCTCGATCGGCACGTTCGTCCGCGCCCCAGAATTTGACACGGGATCCGCTCTTGATCACATCGAAGACTGAAGAAGAATTCACTGAACACCTGCAACATCTTGAAGAGGGGACAGGCTGCCGATCTCGCGGTCGAAACATCCTCGATCGGCTGCTCCTGAGGCCGGCCGGAGTTCCAGCAGCGAACTCCGACCGGCGAATACAACCTGCTCACACGGGACATCACAGCCTGTCGATGAACCGGGTGAGCTCAAATTTCATGATGGGTTACAAGGAAACCCCCGTCGGAGAAAACCCATAATCGACTCGGACTCGACGGTATCTGTCTGTTCGACGATGAATTTGACGCCCTGTCCGACAGGCCGCACACTCGATTGCCGCCGAGATTGCAGAAACTGCCGAATCAGCCCGTTTATGAACAATCACTTCCGGAAGACCGTTCAGGCAGACATGAATGATGCAGTGAAGATCTGCACCACAACGAGGACCGTTTTCATCTCGGAGACTGATCTGCACTGAGGTCACGGCTTTCGAAAAGCGGTCGAGAGCAAACTCACAACGCCGAGACGCGAACTTCTGCAGATCTTTCCCATTTCCAGACGTTGTGTGAAAGTTGATTCGCATCGCACTCTTCCTTTCACTGCTCTTTGGTCACCCTTTCTTCCAACCCTTTTCTGGACGACTCTCCGTGATCCTGTGCTGTCATTCGTCAGACCGTGAAAGAGATTGTCGGGTTCACCTGGAAAGCGGTCAGATTTCCGCAAACTCCATCTCTCCTCCGGCCCTCACCACAACTGACAGCATGTGATGCAGACAGACTCGGCCGGAATCCCGCTTCGCAGACGACCTGACAGCAGGAGTTTCTGCGTACAAACGACCTTTGACGGAATCCATGCGTTCGAAAACGCATGGCACCCAGCCTTTAGCTCTTCAATTGTTGCCATTTCCCGTAGATTCCGGACATTTTTCCCATCGGAAGCTTCAGATTCCGCGTCTCTCGAGAACGCAAGCGTCTTCATGCTTGCCGCAGCGGAGCCATGAGTTTTTTGTTACGGGCAGATCTGAATTCTTGTTTTCGAAAGAGTGGAATTCTGCTCGCGGATTGTCATCAAATCTGAGAGAACCGGGCATTTGGCGAGAGAACGGTGACGACCCGCTATCCGAAAATACATTTCCTCGAAGTGTTTTTCCCGCAGGCACTCAGCACACGTTCATTCGTGATGCCGCCCGGCTACACTTACGGTCATCCAATCTACGATTCGCATCCCTGCCGCACGGTTCAGCAGAAAACCCTATGTCACTACCTCAGGAGACGTTGTCTCGAATCATCCAGCCGCCGGCGATGTTCCAGCCGGTTCTCAGCACATGCCGGATTCGCGAGTGCCTCGAGGACTTTGTTGTCGAAGAGATCGCCGCGTATGCGTTGAGCGGTTCCGGTGAACATGCATTTCTTTGGATTGAAAAACGTGGACTCGCCGCACCCGAACTTGTCAATCAAATCATCAGGACGCTGGGTGTTCCATCTCGAGACGTTGGAATTGCCGGACAGAAGGATCGGCATGCCGTGACTCGACAATACTGTTCAATCCCGAAACGATTCGCTCAGGACGTCGAACGGTTGAATGGCCCAGACCTGCAGGTGCTGAGTGTCACCCATCATCAGAACAAGCTGAAGACCGGTCATCTGAAGGGCAATCGATTTGAGTTGCGGCTGCGTTCCGCAACCGGATTCACAACAGACGATGCCATCAGAGTCGGTGATCGTTTGCGGGAGCTTGAGTCATCAGGGTTCCCCAACTACTTTGGTCCTCAACGATTTGGCCACGACGGGAATACATTGATCGATGGTCTCAGAGCAATCAAAGGAAAGCTGCCGAGGGATCATTGGCCAGAGAATCAGTCGCGAACACTGCAACGTCTCGCTCTGAGTGCCGTGCAGTCAGCCGTGTTCAATCTCGTTGCAGCCGATCGGGTTGAAGCCGGAACAGCAGGAAGACCTCAGCCCGGCGATGTGGTGATTCGAAAAGAAGGAATCAAACCTTATCGTCTGCCCGCCGGTGCAGAATCACAGGACGTTGTCCCGGCGGGACCTATGCCCGGTCCGGAAATGCTGGCCGCCGAAGGGATCGTGGCCGCCGCAGAAGACGCCGCGATGCAGAAACTTGGAGTGACATCGCGCGATTTCACTCGTTTTGCCAAACTCACTTCGGGCGTGCGTCGAAAGATGCTTGAATTCCCGT
>JBKDRW010000435.1:0-12967 GCA_046341255.1 Planctomycetota bacterium | reverse complement strand
GGACTTTCCACACCAAGTCTCCAGAATTCACCGTCAGCCTTTGCATTTCCGGCCAGGTTTTCGCCACCAACATCCACGACGAACGAACCCAGTCCCCGACCGGCCAGAATGCCCGCGACTTCATCGGCCGCGTATCCCGGTGCCAATGCCGAAAAGCTGATCTGAAGTTCGGGGATACTTTTCCGGATGGCGGGCGGTTCCATCCGCACCGTGAGATGATTTGTTCCGACGGACTTCAGTGCTGTGGCCACTTCTTCATCGGTCGGCACGCGAACGGCTTTTCTCTTCCCAAATCCCCACAGGTCGATCAACGGAGCGACGGTCACATCGAGCGCCCCGTCGGTCAATTCGTACAATCGAACAGATTCCGACGCCACAATGGCGAAGTCTCTGCTCACCGGGAACCAATCAGTCGATCGCGATGAATTGAATCGCGATATTTCCGAGTCGTCTGACCATGTCGACATTTGTCGGCTGATGTCGTCAAACTTCGCTTCGATCTCTTTTCGCAGCTCCGCTTCATTCACACGGCCCGGCTGATCAATAACAACCGAATAGTAGGAGCCCATTGTTTTGCCGGCGATTCGCAGTGGCTCATCGGCCCGGAGCGCAGCGGCAGCGATGAGTCCAAAGAAAGCCACGGCGATAGACCGAAGTGTCTTGTGCACGGAGATATTCCGGAAAGGATTTCAGGCTGGCAGAGTCAGGGTGCCATGGACGGCGTCGAACGGAAGTCCTCGCACAAGAACGATCAAAAAGGAATGTCTTCTGCATCTTCAGGATCACGACGCCGAGCACGAGTCCTTCAGGGCTCGCTCCGCAACATCGCTCGACCTGCTAGTCCGTGGCTGCGTGCTGCCCATTCTTTTCCCGAGACAAGCCCTGATCGACTGACCCCGAGACAGCGTGGGATATCAGGAGACCTCGCTCATGCATGGATCGCACCAACTCCCGGACAATCGGACCAGCAGCCTGACTTCCTGATCCCCCATGCTCCAGAACGACAATAAAAACATACTCCGGGTCATCTGCAGGTGCATAGCCTGTAAACCACGCGTGGTCGGGTTTTCCGGGAGATGTTTCTGCCGTTCCGGTTTTTCCGGCGATGGCAACGTCCTGGAGACGCACGGTGCGATATCCGGTGCCGATCGGATCCTGCACGGCAGAGACAAGCCCTTCGCGAATGGACGCGAGCGTTTTTTCAGAGACCTCGGAAACTTTTCGACGTGCTGTCCGAAAAGGTGACGGATTGACGTCACCAACCGCATGAGCCTCTCCGTCTTCTGACACCACATGTGGCGTGACAAGCCATCCGCCATTGGCAACGAAACCCAGCAGACGCGCCATCTGCAGCGGTGTCACAGTCAAGCGGGACTGCCCGATGGAAAATCCGAGAGCTTCTCGTTCAGATCGTCGCCGCGCTGAATCGGACTGATCTCCGACCGCCGGAGGCTTCGGCAGTGTTCCTGACTTCTCAAAGGGCAGATCAATACCGGTTGGCTGACCAAACTCCAGCCGTGTCGCCCAGTCCGAAAGAGTTTGCAGGCCAATTCTGCGAGCGGCATCAAAGAAGTACACATTACACGACTGAGCCATCGCGGTGCGCAGGTTCACCGAACCATGCCCGTGACCGTACAATCGATAGATAAGGCAACGATGTTCTTCCGGCGTCGTAAGAAACCCCTGACAATCAAGGCGTGTCTCAGGCAGGAGTTCTCCCGACTGAAGTGCAGCCAGTGCTGTCAGGATTTTAAATGTCGAACCGGGCGGAAGCGCCATCCCGGTGAAGCGAGGAACAAACGGACGGCGCACGTCACTGTTGACCGCCTGCCATTGATTCTCCGTTCCGTGAGTGAAGAGTGACAAATCAAACTCCGGGGCACTGGCGGCCACGATCAGCCGTCCGGTGGCAGCTTCCATGACCAGCACGCAGCCCCCGTGAGGGATGTGCTCAGGCTCCGGCGGAGTCAGCTGATCAGACTGCCCCGACTCCTGCTCTGCATCACTGCCACCAAGCAGCACACGCTCGGCATCTCCCAGTGACTCTGCCAGCAATTGCTCGGCCAAAGCCTGTAACCTGACGTCAATCGTCAGGGTGACATCTCCTCCGCTCACAGGCTTACGAACAATTTCGGACGACACAACCCTCTGCCGACGATCACGAACAATCCTTCGAACACCCGGAATACCAGCCAGCCGACTGTTGTACGATTTTTCGACACCAAACTGACCAAGTCGAACCGGTTTCGCAGTCACATCCTCTGTGGACAGAGGACCATCTGTACCCGAAACATTTCTCGTCCTCGCGCCGACGAGATGCACGGCGAGATCATGCTCGGGATAGACTCGCTCCGTGGTTGCCACAACCTTCACACCCGGAAACACTTCCGGACGTTCACTGATCATCGCAGCCATGTCCACCGAAACGTTCTCAAGGACCGTATGCCACGACTCTTCTTCCCTGACAATAATCCGCTCCATTTCTTCACGACGCGGAGGAGTCGTCAGGGCGTCACGGATCGCACTGAAAGCTCGCAGGAGCATATTCTCGTCATCTGCAGACGCTTCATCAGCAGAGTCTTCATCAGGTGACTCAGCACTTCGACCCAAACCCAACGAAAGATTTCGTCGATTCACGGAATCACTGATACGCTGCACCCTGGCTTCGACGCGAAGACATCGCGCGGCAAGCTCTTCGAGCGGCACATGCGTGACCATCGCGAGAGATTCCAGCATCTTTGTCCGCTGTTCAAGAACACTCTGCTCAGTCCTTCGTACCAGTTCTGCATCGCGCCGCTCTTCACGACTGAGTCGCTGCCGAATCTGCATCTTCAGCCAGCCGGGATCCACCGACTGCTGCAACCATCGAAAATGAAGCTGGATCTGATACTGATCCACATCCGCAGCAAGAACCACAGATTCCGCGAGGATACGGCCATCGCGAGCCGGGATCAGTTCCTCTTCTGTCGTCGTTGAATTCAGTGCAGAAAGATAAGCCTCGGGAAGCCGCGTCTGAACCCAGAGGACTCGTCCGCCCACAATCGTCACGCCGATCGTGAACAGGATTCCAAGCCCCCACAATCGAAACGGAGATCCCGCGGGGATCAGTTCGTCGGCCGACTGATCCATTTCAAAGACCGATTGATGCGGGGAGTTCAGCATATCCGTTGCTGTCAAAAGTGACCATTGCGGCACGCGAGGGAAAAGTCGTCTGGTGCCACCGCCCAGACGTCGGCAGTATAATGAACACTTCTCTCTGCCTGAAACGAGACTTTGTGACCTGCTGTCAAAGGCTCAGACCCGGTGCCTTTCATACCGGCCCGTTCCCTCGCGGGCCGACAGATACGACAAGGCAGCGATGGAACAACCACGGCGTGAATGGCCCACCGCCCACGTTCACTCCCGATCCAGAGCCGGGTGTTTTTGCAGGATTCCGGCGTGGTCTTCAATCAGCTTTGCCACTGCAAGAAGTGTGGCTTCGTCATAGAGACCTCCGGTCAGGGTGCAGCAGATGGGACGCGGCTGGGGTTGCACGTCCTGCATCATCACCGGAAGTGCGATCATCGGATGTCCGGTGAGATTTGTGATTCCCAGATCTCCGCCTCCAACATACAGATCTATGTTTCTGAACACTTCAGCCATCTTCCGCATCAACTGAAACCGAACGCGCTGAGCGTGAAGGAAATCGACGGCTGAAACAAAATGTGATCGTTGAAAGATCTTCGGCCACGCATTCAGGCCTTCCGACTGATTTGACCGGGTCAGCGGCTCAAATACGCAGGCCGCTTCCACATCAAGCATGCTGGCGAGGGTCCACTCAGCAAACTCCCGAGGCAGCTCGATATCGACAAGAGCCGCACCGAACTGCGTCAGAAGATCAATCGCCATCTGTTCCGATTCAGAGATCCGGCTGTTTCTCACCCGGCCAATTCGAACGGTCGTAAGATCCACAGTTCGGGGCCAGCCAAACCAGCGGTCCACAGTCGTCGGGTCGGCATCATCGCGACCATGAATGGCCTGCAGCACAAAACCACAGTCGTCGGCGGAACGGGCAATCGGACCGATCTTGTCCATGGTCCAGCTCAACGCCATGCAACCGGCCCGGGAGACACGCCCGAACGTGGGGCGCAGTCCTGCCGTTCCGCATCGTCGCGATGGCGAAATGATGCTTCCCAGCGTCTCACTTCCAATCGCAAATGGAATCAGCCCTGCTGCCACCGCACTTGCCGAGCCGGCGGATGATCCGCTGGACCCCTGTTCGATATTCCACGGATTCTTCGTCTGGCCCCCGAACCACTCATCCCCCATCGCCAGCGCTCCCAGAGAGAGCTTCGCCACCAGCACAGCGCCGGCATCTGTCAGTTTCTGATAGACCGTTGCAGGCTTCTCAAACTTCTGATCGCGAAACTGCGTCGCACCCCAGGTCGTGGGATATCGAGGCACGGCGACCAGATCCTTTGCGCCCCAGGGAATACCATGAAGAGGTCCTCGGTCCATGCCCATGCTCAGTTCGACATCAGCCTGTTCAGCCTGCTCCATCGCGAGATCCCTGGTCAACGTCACGACGCACTTCAACTTTGAGTCAGCATCCTGCAATCGCTTCAGACAATGCTCGGTCAATTGCACTGAAGTGATCGTGCGCTGTCTTAACAATGCACCCAGTTGACGAATGGAATGCCACGACAGATCCGATCCGTCAACCTTTGCTGCCTCCGCGGTGGATCCGCTCGACATCTCCGCCTTCAGCCACACCCGAGGAGCCAAATTTCTGGAGACCGAGTCAACGTCGGCCATTTCCGGATCAAAACGAAAGGCTGGAAGCGACTCGTACTGAACAGTCAGAGCCTGGATCGTCTGACCTTCCTGTCGAACCTTTTCGAGTTCCGCCTGCAGCACGGCACGCTGCTCATCCGTCAACTCGATCCCGGCAACCCACTCAGAAGACCTGATCTGCTCGAGCGTCAATGCAGAAACTTTCGAGGCTTCATCGGCAACCGCGCGTTGGAAAACGACGGTGCCGATTCCCAGTGATGACAGCGAAGTCAGGAGGGCTCGTCGCGTTCTGGTACGATGGAATGAGGAGGAGTCTGACTGAGACTCATTGCAGGCGCGCACGTATCGATTCATCGATGGATCCCAAGGGATAGGCGGCACGAAAAGCATCGAAGCCGTGCAGCTTGCACCACAGATACTTGCGTCTCGCCAGGTTCATGACAGCCGAGGATTGTGACGAGTTGCCCTCCAGAAAAACATCGACCGCCGGCTTTCCGCGACATAAGACAACTGCGGCATCGGAATTTCCTGAACCTTCTGACAAGCCACACTGGACGAGCCGCTGTCCTGCCGCCCTTTGCTGGCCCCGAAGCCGATTGGTGTGTTCACCACGACGCAGCGTTGCGAGATCTGCTGAACCGCATACACTCTGCCTCGTCGTATTCCTCGATCTTATTCAGCCCGCCGTGAAGAGCCATCCATGACTGACGAGCAAATCCTTTCATTGTTTCGCACCATGGTGATCATTCGTCAGACCGAAGAGGAACTCGCCAGATGTCATCAGCGCGGACTGATTCATGGGGCTTGCCACACGTATGTGGGACAGGAAGCCATCGCTGCTGGTGTCTGTTCCCATCTGACGGCGAAGGATACCGTCTTCAGTACACATCGCGGCCATGGACACGCCTTGGCCAAAGGCATGCCGCCTCGGGAATTGATGGCCGAACTGTTCGGTCGGTCGACGGGATGTTCCAGAGGGCGCGGTGGCTCGATGCATTTGTTCTCTCCGGAAATCGGGATGATGGGAACCAGCGGCATTGTTGGCCCGTGCATGCTTCAGGCCTGCGGCGGCGGTTACAGCGAGAAGCTGACTCGTTCCGGTCATGTCGCTGTCGCTTTTTTTGGTGATGGTGCGGTCAACAACGGCGCGTTTCACGAAGCGTTGAACATGGCCAGCATCTGGAAGCTGCCGACACTGTTCATCTGCGAAAACAATCAATACGCCACCGAAGTGCCTTTCTCCTATGCCAGCGGATCTTCATCTGTTGCCGGGCGCGCGGCCGGTTATGGACTGCCCGGAATCGAAGTCGATGGCAACGACGTGCTCGAAGTCGCTCGCTTGGCAGGTGAAGCCATTGCGAGAGCTCGAGGGGGCGACGGAGCGACGCTGATCGAATGCAAAACGTACCGAACGCGCGCGCATGCGGAGGGCATGGGAGATTTCACGTATCGCACGCGTGAAGAGGTGGACGCATGGAAGCAGCGATGCCCCCTGTTGCGGCTTCGCAGCGCTGTGCCTCGGCTGAAGGACCGATTCGATCAAATTGAAGCAGAGATGCCTCGACTGATTCAGGAGGCACGCGAATTTGCTGAGAACAGTCCGTCGCCCGAGCCGTCTTCGGCATTGACTCATGTCTATGCGAAACCGGCTCCCGTCCATTCCGCGATTCCGGAGAAATCTCCCGTCGTTCCTCGCGAGATCACGTTCAATCAGGCCACGGTCGAAGCCCTCTCGGCTGAAATGTCTCGGAATCCGGGCATCTTCGTCATGGGCGAAGGGATCGGAAAACGCGGCGGAAACTTTCGAACGACACCCGGACTGTACGATCTCTATGGCCCTGAGCGACTTTGCGACACCCCGATTTGTGAACGAGGCTTCGTCGGACTTGCAGGGGGTGCCGCAATGACGGGGACTCGACCGGTTGTGGACTTTATGTTTGCCGATTTTATTCTCGATTCCGTTGGCGAGATCATCAATCAGATTGCCAAAATGCAATACATGTCCAGCGGCCGCCTCAGGATGCCGGTGCTGCTTCGCGGATGCATCGGGATCGGCCATTCTGCTGCAACTCACCATTCAGGCAGCTACCATTCACTATATGGTCAGGTGCCGGGACTGCGTGTGGTTGTTCCGTCAAATGCATTCGATGCCAAGGGACTGATGCACCGAGCCCTTCGCTGTGACGACCCGGTGATGTTTCTGGAGCACCGCGAAATTCTGCAACACAAATGCCACGTTCCGGAGCAGGACTATGAGATCGACTTCGGCGTTGCACGCGTGATTCGAGAAGGCTCTGACGTCACGGTTGTCGCACTCGCCAGAATGGTCTCGCTGACGCTGTCTGTGTGTGATCAGCTTCAGAAAAATGGCATTTCTGTCGAGTTAATTGACCCGCGAACCGTTTCGCCTCTGGATACGGAGACCATCCTTCAATCGGTCGAGAAGACCGGACGTCTCCTGATTGTGGAAGAGACACCCGCCGCTTTTGGACTCGGCGCAGAGGTGGCGGCCCGGATCGCAGATGCGGGTTTCGATGCTCTGGACGCCCCCATTCGGCGCCTGAATGGCGCATTCGCGCCCACTCCGTATAGTCCATCGCTCGAATCGGCGGTGCTGCCGTCCGCAGAGCTGATCGAATCGGCCATTCAACTTCTGATGGCAGAATGAAGTCGTGAGCGGTTCCCCGGAGGATCCCGGCGGACTGTGGATTCACGGGGTTGCGAGTCCATCAAGTCCGTTTGTTTACGACGGTGCTGGACATCGCTGCGAACATGATGCCGCGGATCGATAGACTGCAGTTGACGGTGCGTTTACGACCGCTGGCGATCCCGAGAGCGTGAAGCCCGTGCATGACGGCTCGGGCCCGACTTCTGTCGCACTTCCGCAACTCAAAATGCCGTGCATGGACGGCTCCGGATCGCGAGCGGTCCAGACGATTCAGAATTTCCGCCTGAAATGCTAACCTCCGCAGACATCGGTCGATTGGCGCAGAATCCGTTTTGCGAATTCGCCCGGATGCCAGCCGACCGGTTTCCGGAAACGAGGCATTTCGGGGAACTGAAAACATGACACGAAGGACTCAGTTGTGCATGCATGAAGGACACCGATCACCGGAGAAATGCCGTTTGTGCAACAGGGATTCGCATGCACGCACGTTGTGAACATGCTGGTCGACCTGCATCAGGCCTTCAGACAATTCCGCTGAAACCTGATCCGAGGTGCTTCGCAGCTGCGTTCACCATCAATGCGGCAGCGATCCCATGTGGCAGGAATCATGGAGATGCAACGTCATGGGCCTGAGAGACGGAACGGAGAGAATAACATGATTCGGACAATCAGGTTCTCATCAACTTTCTGCATTCGAACGCTCCTGTCAGGCGTCCTGTTGATGCTGGTCGTCGCAGGTGATGGACGCTGCTCCGCACAGCTTCCCGGGGTTCGACGACCCGCTCTGCCCGGAGCTGAGGACGACACGGATCATTTCAACGGATTCAATTCTGAACGACGGATCAATCAGCAACTGGAACAGCTGAGTACCGCTGGCAAGGCAGGCAAGACTGCAACGGTGCAGGAGATTGTGGATTCGCTTCGAAGTGCGGATCCAATGTTGATCGTCCCGGATCCGCGAGGAACGTTGATTCCTTTGCATCGCGATCTGGTCCAGCGACTGCTGTCCATGGACGCGCAGACGCTGAATGTCATCGAAAACACCAGCGGGCAGATGGACGATAGGTTGATGTCTGCTCTCAATGAGGGTCCGGATGCCATTCTTCAGGTGCTGCATCAGACGGCCGGAACATCCACCGGCTGGAAGGCCCATCTGCTGCTGGCGGCAATCCATCACGACCGCGGCAATTCCCTGTCTGCCCGGTATTGGCTGCGACCTCTGCTGACGCCACTTGTTCCAGACGACATTCGCGTGGCAGCAGAACGCATGAGCGAAGAGATCCAGAAGCGGGATGAAGCCAACGGCAGCTCCGAGAGCGGGTCGGCAGATCAGAAAGTCGATGCCTTGAAGAACGAAGACGAGTCATCAACTTTGAGAGACCAGCAGAAGACAGAGTCTCCCGAGGATGCCAGTGACGATGATGACGTTCCGGCTGAACAGAACGGAAACAATCCTCGAGCCAATTCCGGCGCGCCGACTTCTATTCCTCCCGAAAACAGGCCGGAAGACAGCGTCTCGCAGCCCCCGACGTCCACCGCTGCAGCCAAACCTTCTGATGATTTTTCCGCGCTGGAGCAGGCTCCGGAACTGTTCGTCGACTGGATGCAGAGAATTCCAATAAGCGATGCTGAGCGAAGGGTTTCGCAGGAAATCGTTCAGCGTGCTCAGTCAGAAAAACTGATTCCGTGGTCAGCATGGGAACCGCTGATTGATAACACGTCTGTCTTCGTCCGAACGCCCTGGCTGATCAAGGCCTTTGATCGATCATCGGGCCGGCATCTTTGGACCAAAGTCATTCAGCGTCGTGCCGCACGCGATGACGAGCTCGCGGTGCCCGTTGGACCGGCCTTTCCGCAGAATCAGGAAGATGCAGTAAACCGCGCGCTGAACTCGACAGATTTCGTGACAGTGCATCGAAATGAAATCGTCGGTCGATTGACAGGAGATCAGGAACATCTCTACGCAGTCTGCCAGGTTGTCGACGGGACAACATTCCGTTCGGCAGATGAATTGCGATTGGGGTTCATGATTGATCAGAGCTCCTCGTTCTCTGCCGGGATGTGGGAATTGATCGCGCTGGAAAAGTCGACCGGTCGACGAGTCTGGACGGCAGGAGGAAGTCCGGTTGAGAATCAATTTGGCAATGAACTGTCCGGAGCGTGGTTTTCCGGTCCCCCCTTTGTTGATGGTCGCAATCTGCTCACTGTCACGGAGCGGTCCGGGCGAGCCGATCTGGTCTGTCTCTCGGCAAGCACCGGCCAGCTTCAGTGGTCAGCTCCGCTGATTTCTCCCGAAAATGAAATCGGCCGCGATCTGCAGCGACAGCTCCAGTGCAGTCAGATTCAGGTTTCGGAAGGCGTCATTTTCGTCACCACGGCCGGTTGGCTGTTTGCCGTTGATGAACTGACGCATTCGCTCATCTGGACTCGCAGGCTCCCGGTCGAATCACAAGGCGAAAATCGAGCGGAGATGCAGTTTCCAAGAGGCGTTCCGGTCATTCGTCCGTTGTTGCCATTCGACAAGGTCTGGCGATCGGAAACTCCGATCGTTTCGGGAAACTCGTTGGTTCTGAGTTCGTCCGAATGCAGTCAGCTGCTGGTTGTGGAGATGCTGACGGGCCGATTGCTCCGAAGAGACAGTGCAGGGCAGTCTACGCTCGTGTTGTACCGTGACGATTCCACTCTCGTCGTTTCATCAGATCGCCAGATTCATGCCAAAAAACTGCCATCGCTGGAAAAGCGATGGTCGCAGTCGATTGAGAAAGGTGTGGCCATCCCCGTCGGTCGGGCCGCCCGTTGTCAACAACAATTGCTGATTCCGATGTCTGACGGAACGATTGCAGTGCGAGATCTGGAGACCGGCAATTTTGTCCGATCGATGAGCGGGTTTCGGCCAGCGCGAAGTGCCGGTGGTTTGTACGGACCAATGATCCAGCCGTTCGCATGGATCGAAAACATACAGCCGGCGGAACAGAAAGGTCAGGATCCTGACAACCGTTCTGCTGCCTTGTCTGCATCGGTGCTGAGTTTCTCTCCGGACTTTATCGCGATGCTGTCGCTGCAACCTCAGGAACTGCAGCCGGATCAGGACCCTTTTCAGAGGGCTTCATTTCTCGTCGAGACGGGCCAGCACGAGGCGGCGATGGAAGCGATCCGGTCCGTGCCACTTCACGCGATGAATGCGGAGCCGATCCGAAAGCTGCAATTCCGAATCGCAATTGGCAAGCTGACCAATCAGTCTGGTCTGTCCTCCAGCGAGGAGACGGACATCATTCAAAGCCTCATAGAAACAGCAAAGACTCCTGAAGAGCGCGCCCTTGCCCAACTGCTGCGACTCAGAAGTCTGATGGATCAGAAATCTCCCG
This sequence comes from Planctomycetota bacterium, assembly GCA_046341255.1. GTDB lineage: Bacteria > Planctomycetota > Planctomycetia > Planctomycetales > Planctomycetaceae > SXXK01. The sequence continues at coordinate 2,161 of JBKDRW010000435.1, read as the reverse complement.
AATTCTTTTCGAACCTGATCCAGCTTCTTTCCAGTGATGAGTCCGTATTAAATGTGATGGTTGTGCCCCTCGCTCGGCTGGAAGAATCCATTCGCAATTCTTCGGTTGCCCCGATGGATCCGAACAATCTGGAGACTGGTCTGGGGAGTGTTCGCCTGCCGGTTCGATCGCTCGTGATGAGCCATCTGCGTGAACAACTCAACGACTCAGATCCCGAAGTCGTGAAGACTCGACTTGAGAGCCTGCGGAATCTCTCCGATGCAGACCTGCTGCAGCTGCATCATGTATCGCTCGTTCAGGAGTATCTTTCACGTGTGGAACGTCAACTGGACACGAGTGAGCTTCGCGAGTCGACAGCCCATTTTCTCATGGCCGCAGTGTCCCTGAATGCGGAGAACACCTCGGGACGGGCTGGCGTTCTGGAACGAGTGGCTCAGTTGCTGCAACGAGTGCGTGAAAATGCCGAAAACGACGTGATTCGGGAGCCGGCCAGGGCCGGAATGGTGCGTCGGCTGATGCAGGTGCTGAATTATGAACTTCTGAATGGGCAGGATGCAGCAGATGTCCCTGTTCCTGAAGATGTCGCGCGGTCGGTTGCGGATCGCTGGAAGCAGTTACCGAATCACGAGTACATGCTGACGCCGGTGCAGACCGGTGGTACGCAGCCGTATCGTCAGGTCAATGTTCGTTCTGTGATCTCAGCACAGAGTCATGATCTGTTTCTGTCGGCATTTCACTGGTCGATTCGGCGAGAGCCCGGTGCGCTGATGGCTCAATCACTCCTGAACCCAGGGACATCAACCTGGAATCTGAAGCTGACCGCACAGGAAAATTCCGTCGTTTATTCTGACGAGGAGATTCATCGAATCGGCAGCGTCATTCTGCTGCAGAACTCGGCGGGGATTTCCGCGTTTTCAGCCATCGATCACCGCTGGCTGTGGACTCGGCCCGTTGCCGGGCAAAGCAGTCGACGGCGGTTCATGCTGGATCGCATGACGTTTCCAAATCTTCGTCTGTCACTGCACTACCAATTCGGTAATCCCGTAGGAGCTTTCAGTTACCGCTGGATCTGTCTTCAGTCCGGCTCAAGGATCGAAGTCATCGACCTGCTGAACGGCCGCAATCTCTGGACGATGGTTCACGACAGTGATTTGACCCTGCGCGTACTTGGATGCGAAGGATTACTCGGGTTTCAGTCCGGCGCAGGGCTGAACGGCGGCAATCTGCAACTGCTGAACCCGCTGGATGGCACAGTATCAACGGCCGACGTTGATCGGGACGCCATCGGGGACCGCTTCCTCACGGGCACAGCCGACACTCTTGTCATGACGGAAGCAGGATTTGGCGGTCGGCGAAAGAAAAGCATCCAGTGGATTCGACCAACAACCCGCGAAGTCGTTCACACATTTAACATCGACGAGATGGAGTCCTGCACATTTCTGGATGCCAACACGCTGGCGATCGTGAGCGGTGATGAAACGTTTGACGTCGTTGATCTTCAGACAGCTGCGACACACCATGTGAGTTTCGCATCACCCGAAGAAAAGCTCCCGGAGATTGACCCTTCGTCAATCCGAATCTTCTGTGATGCCGTGAACTACTATGTCACAGAACTTGATGATGATGGTGCTTTTCAGTTACTCGGAATGTCAATGACGGAAAATCTCGAAGCGATTGGCAAACAACTGCGAGTCGTCAGTCGCGTGACAGGACAGATCGCGTGGAATACAGAATTCAAGAAACCTTCTTTTGCCGCCTTTCAGGCGGATCATGTACCATTCCTGCTGATTCTGAATGATGACTCTCCGGATGCGAGGGCAAACCGCATGATCATGCCCGGGCTTGGCGGCACCGCTCAGAAATGGTCGATTCAAGGATTCAGGCGGCTGGATGGACTTTCCAGACTCAACTACAAGGCTCAGATCCGATCCGTGAACGGCTACGTGCATCTCAAACAGCTGGAAGGCGACATACTGGATCTCGATGCATTTGGCAGCCGAGTCCGCTTCCGCCCAGCAACGACCAACGCTCCCTGATTGAAAACGGACGGCGATTGAATATTCCAGATCGAGAGAGTCGTGCAATGATCATCGTGGTAATGAGCGACCATTAGAACCTCCTTAATGGCGGACTCGCGTGCAGACCGCACGACTTTGTGAAA
>JBKDRW010000434.1:0-10561 GCA_046341255.1 Planctomycetota bacterium | reverse complement strand
CTGCGGAGCCGATGCCAGAGCCACTGCCAGCGAAGCGAGAGCAAACGTCCGGGGAAATGGCCGGTTATCTGCTTGTTCCGAACGAGAAAGTTCCGAAATCCTTCGATGCCGGGTTCTCGATGTATATCGCGGCGTGGCCATTACTGAAGCAGTATCCGGGACAACGTTTTCAATCGGGTCTGCCAGGAACATGGATGTTCGCACAACCAGTGGATAAACCACTCGAGAAGGCATATTCCGACATCGAGGGCGGACTGGGCTGGTGGCGTGACACCGAATACGCAACAGAAACGCCCAAGTTCATCATGGGTGGAGTTGCGCCGGACTTCGTCGAGTGGGCAAATGGTCCGGGAGCAGGCAAAGGTCGAGACTGGTCCAGACCAAACGGCAAGTATGCTGTGGCTCAGTTAAGCCCATGGGTGCTGTGGCCACCTGACGGCCTGAATCTCAAACAGGGAACTCGAGGCGAATGGTTTGGCTACGGTTATCTGCCACTTCCATTGACGGAACCAAAGACGAAGACGGACGGGCAGGAGATTCCGACAGGCAATCAATGCTGGACATTGTTTCTGAATTCGCGCAACTTCAAAGGCCCTGTCACGTTCTTCACGCCATACTTCTGGTCTCGTAACGCGGTCCGCGAACCTCGATTCGCAGGTCAGTTGCTGGATACTCGTCCTTCAGATCCGAATCGTGCCTTGCAGATGGAAACGCAGCATATTCCGAGCGTGCAGGCGAAAGATTCAAATGGTGTGACATTCGCACGAGTCAGTCCAACACAGTTTCCGAGTGATTCGGAAGGGAACTCCGTGCTTGCTCATCATGTCACTTCCTACAATCGTCTGGCTCTGTGGGATGCCGTACAGACGTGGTTCAGCGGAGGAGACGTCGCGACGGGAGCCATCAAAACTGAAGGTGCCATACGGCACAAGTTCCCCGGACACGGCGGCGCAACGTGGAAGATTTATCCGGATGGGACGAAACGAGACGACAAGATTCCCGTCGAATGGAACTCATTTGCCACTCCTTTCGCACCTGATGCAAACACGTTCGGGTACAAGTGGAATTCCGCATGGGTGAAGCAGGACGAAGCCAGCGGCGGAAGTCTGGTGGTGCTCCCCGAATACTTTCGCTTGACACAGAATGATCGCCAGAAGCCTGTCTGGACGCCCATCCCGGCATCTGAAGTTCCTCCCGAAACCGGTCTCGCCGATGTGCGGTTTGATCGAAAACGTGATGGCGAACCGAAAACCTATGTGACTCCCGACGAGCCAGACAGCTGCTGGAAGGTCCCCGGTCCGAAAGCCGGTCCATTTAAGGCCTATCCCGGCGACGGCAGCGTCGTGACATACTATTGGTACCGGTTCGCTGATCAGCCCGCGATGCTGAATGCCGGCCTGTCGGATGAAGAGCGAGAAATCGTGCAGTCTCGAGTCGAACAACTGCACCGCCACTGGACCAAAGACCGCGAATACCTCGCACCACCTGCCAGCGGACAACTCGCTGACCTCGACCCCGCGTTGATCGTCTCTCCTCCAGCCGGAATTGAAATCGGCTACGTTCCCATCGTCACCCGACAGGAACCTCAAGCCGCAGATCAGAGCAGCGAGCAATGAAAAAACTTAGCTCGCCTTCACGGTGGTGCGACAAAAACAGTGCGTGTTCCTGAACATGATTCCTGTCGAGATGGCAGAAAGACGGCACACGCTTGAGGCTCCGCCCGAAGCCAAAACAGGTTGGATACTTCTCAACCGACCCGACAGACATCTACGTCCATCAGTCCTGACATCATCAGGGATGCGGCATCGACACTCGCGCCTTCAGCCATGATGGAACTCCGCTGGCCCGCTCCGTTCCATAAACCACATGACGTCACGCCGTGAACACCAGCGCCAGACTGTCAGATGAAACCGCGTTACGGCGAGAATAGAGACTCCATGAAAGAAGCCCGGCATCTGGCGATGCCGGGCTTCTGAATTGATCAATAAGGACGAACAGGCCTGTCCGTCCATCGTCATCAGGCTACTTCTTCGCCTTCGCCACTTTTTCAGCTTTTGCTGATTCCAGCGCTGCCTGAGCAGCCGCCAGACGGGCAACAGGAACACGGTATGGACTGCAGCTGACGTAGTTCAGACCGATCTTGTGGCAGAACTTCACGCTGTCCGGATCACCCCCGTGCTCACCACAGATGCCGAGCTTGATGTCAGCACGAGTTTTGCGTCCCTTCTCGACAGCAATCTGCATGAGTTGACCAACGCCGGTCTGGTCCAGAGTAGCAAACGGATTCTTCTTGAAGATTTCGTTCTCGGTGTACGGCATGAGGAAGTTGCCCATATCGTCGCGGCTGATGCCAAGAGCGGTCTGAGTCAGGTCGTTCGTACCGAAGCTGAAGAACTCTGCCGTGTTCGCGATTTCGTCCGCAGTGAGAGCACCGCGAGGAACTTCGATCATCGTGCCCACCATGTAGTTAAAGGTGACCTTCTTCTCGGTCATCACTTCCTTCGCCACACGGTGGATGATGTCGACCTGCAGGTCAAGTTCCTTCTTGAAACCGACGAGCGGAACCATCACCTCAGGATTCACAGGGATCTTCTTCTTCGCCACATCGGCGGCCGCTTCGAAGATCGCTCGTGCCTGCATTTCGGTGATTTCCGGGTACGCGATGCCCAGTCGGCAACCACGGTGACCAAGCATCGGATTGAACTCGTGCAGAGCGTCAACTCGAGCCTTGACCTTGTCTGGCTTCACACCCATCTTCTTCGCGAGGTCAGCCTGAGCCTTCGCGTCGTGAGGTACGAATTCATGCAGCGGTGGGTCGAGCAGACGAATGGTCGCCGGCAGACCCTTCAGCGCCTTGAAGATTCCTGTGAAGTCTTCTCGCTGATAAGGCAGCAGTTTCGCGATGGCCTTCTTACGATCATCTACGTTGTCCGCCAGAATCATCTCGCGCACAGCGTCGATGCGATCGCCTTCGAAGAACATGTGCTCGGTTCGTGTCAGACCGATGCCCTGAGCACCGAAGGCGATTGCCTGTTCGGTCTGCTCTGGGTTGTCGGCGTTCGTACGAACAGCCAGTTTCGTGACCTTGGAGCACCATTCCATCAGTTGCTTGAAGGACTGGAACTTTTCAGTCCTGGCTGCGGCCTTGTCGCCAAACAGCAGGCCCATCACAATGCTGGATGGACCAGTCTTGATCTTGCCACCGTAGATCGTGCCAGCGGTGCCGTCGATGCTCAGGTGGTCCACACCTTCCTTGAAGGTCTGGCCAGCGATCCTGACCGTCTTCTTATTGTAGTCAATCTCAACAGCGCTCGCGCCGCAGATACAGACCTTACCCATCTGCCGGGCAACAAGTGCGGCGTGGGAAGACACACCACCCTTGGCTGTCAGAATACCCACAGCGGCGATCATGCCTCGCAGGTCTTCCGGAGACGTCTCATTACGCACGAGAAGAACGCTTTCGCCTTTCTCAGCCGCGGCAGCCGCTCGGTCAGCGTTCAGATAAATGATGCCCGACGCAGCACCGGGACCCGCCGGCAGACCGGTCGCGAGAACCCTGGCCTTCTTGATTTCCGCAGCGTCAAAGTCAGGGGCAAGCAACTGCTCGAGCTGGTCGGCAGGATTTCGCATAATCGCGGTTTCCCAGTCGATCAGCTTTTCCTTGACCATATCCATACTGAACTTCAAAGCGGCAGCAGCAGTTCGCTTGCCGTTACGAGTCTGCAGCATGAACAGTTTGCCCTGCTGAATTGTGAACTCAATGTCCTGCACATCCTTGAAGTGCTTTTCCAGCGTGGTGCGAACTTTCATAAGTTCTGCGAACGCCTTCGGCATCTCTTTCTGCAGCTGACTCACCGGCTCAGGTGTTCGCACGCCGGCCACAACGTCTTCACCCTGCGCGTTGATCAGGAATTCGCCATAGAATTCATTGGCCCCGTTGGCCGGGTTACGCGTGAAGGCCACACCCGAACCGGAGTCGTCGCCCGTATTCCCGTAAACCATCGCCTGCACATTGACCGCAGTACCCCACTCGGCCGGAATGTTATATTTGCGGCGATAAACAATCGCACGGTCATTCATCCATGACCCGAAGACCGCGCCAGCAGCACCGCGAAGCTGATCCCAGGGATCATTCGGGAACACCTTGCCGGTTCGTTCCTTCACCAGAGCCTTGAATCGCTTGACCAGTTCTTTCTGGTCGTCGGCCGTCAGTTCGCTGTCGACAATGTCACGGTGGTACTTCTGATGCTTGAAGTTATGAATAACAACTTCAAAGGGCTCATGATCTTCGCCTTCGCGCTTCTGAACGCCGAGAACGACGTCACCGTACATCTGAATGAAACGGCGATAGCAGTCCCTTGCGAAACGCTCGTTCTTTGTTGCAGCAACAAGCGACAGAACGGTTTCATCGTTGAGTCCGAGGTTCAGAATGGTGTCCATCATGCCCGGCATGGAGTCACGAGCACCTGATCGCACGGCGACGAGCAGTGGCATGCCCCTGGCATCGCCGAACTTGCAGCCCATGATCTTTTCCATGTTCTTGATGCCGGCTTCCATCTGAGCCTGAAGTTCCTTCGGATAGGACTTCTTGTTCGCATAGTAGTAGGTGCAGACTTCGGTCGTGATGGTAAATCCGGGAGGCACCGGGAGACCGATGCGGGTCATTTCCGCAAGATTCGCACCCTTGCCGCCGAGCAGCGCCTTCATCGAGCCGTCGCCGTCCGCCTTACCATCACCCCAAGTGTAAACGTACTTTGCTTTTGCCATCGAATTGAACCCCATCAAGGAACGACTGAGAACCGTCTCAGTCAATGTAAGAAAGGCGAATCAGGACGCTGTTGCAGCACCTGCTTCGTGGTTGAAGAGCGTTCCCGGCGGCGATCAATGGACAGAGCCAAATCAGCCGTCTTAAAGCCCCCGATCACCCGGCCAGATCTGGCCGATCGCAGCGCGTACCGGGCCCGAAACGACCCCGGCCGTCAAACGAGCGGGAACGGTAGCACCGGCTTTCTTAAACTGCAAGCACGTTCTGCGCTCAGAGACGAGAAGCCCAGGTTTCAGAAGTCGTTCAACGATTTGACTTTGCTGGTTTTCAAGCGAACATGCCGTGCGTCGTGTGCAGGCCTGACCGCAGATCCCGCGACATGACCCCTTCGTTTTTCCCAACGAGTCTTCCCAAGTCTGTTTCCGAGCCATTCATGTCGCTTTTCGACGAGTTTGAACAGTTCCGCCGTTTTCGTGAGGCATGGGATTCCATCAGAGTTGAGCGGTCTGTTGAGTATGGGCTGTTCACTTTCGGAGACTCCGACCTTCCGTATTTTCTGGTGACCTCCGGCGGCTCGGATCGAATGGTCAGGATCCGTCGCGGCCACGTCACGATCAGTCGGGCTCGCATCATCACGCCCGACACCATGCATCCGGAGTTGCGCAACTTTTTTGAAGAACAGGAAGACACCGGCCTGATTCAGTTTCTAATGTCTCGAACCGCCGCCTTTTCAAACCTTCGTCTCGCCAACGAAGCCGGACCGACGCGAATCGTGACGGATACCGTTGAAGAGGCCGTCACAAAGCTCAATCGCCAACTGGATGACGAAGAGGAGGATCGAGTCGCGATTCTGTCCGCTCCGGATGAACTGGCCGGATTCGCCATCTTTCGCTACGCATCCGAACGTGTCATCTCCAGCGCGCCGAGCAACATTCAGGAACTTCGGGAAAAGGGACTGCTCCCGTAAATCGGTCTCTCCGCCGACACGTCGCCGTGCTGATGTGCACCTTGAGGCCAACGGACGAATCGCCAGTTGGCTTTGCATTGCCCCCGAGTTGCCATCGTACGGTTTCAACACCAGAAACTGATCTTCCGTCAGTCGCGAAGACCCCTCCGCTTCACAAACCTGTCATCATGGAGATGTGCCTCGCAATCCGATGGAAACCACCTTCGGCGCAGGTCTTTTCCATGCGCTCTGATTTTATTTGTGGCTGATCTGTTCCGGACAGACCAACACGAACAGGGAAACCCGGACAAACTGGAATCGGCACCGAGTTGTGAAACGTGCCGAGTCGCTTCCATGGATCTCAGATGGCGGGTGGCTCGCCGACACGGTGTGCCGCGTCTGTGGGAAGTCTCTGCAAATGAGATCATTGCAGTCTCGCCATGCACCGGGTCCGTCGGCTGTGGACACTGATGGCGTCAAATCATGAACATCCCCGCAACGCTGAAAGCCATGACGTCGCCGACGTCGGAGGAGCCACGACGATACGGCACTATTTCTTCCGCAGATCCACACAGACCAGCCAGCCCTCACTCCGAAGGTACATGCGACCATTGGCGATCACCGGGGCGGCCCAGGCGGGGTAATCAATCTCATCCAGCGAATACCGGCCCCGCTCCACGAACTTCTCGTTGTTCACGTCGACCACGGCCAGAGTGCCACGTTCTCCCAGTACGATCAATCGGTCTTCCACACGGATCATCGAACCGCGTCCGAAGAACGGATAAGGAATCACCTGACCGCTGGCGGCATCGATGATTTTCCCCGTCGTACGATCGCGGGCCAATCCCGTCAGCGGACCATCATACCCGATGCTGGCCCAGACCAGTTTGCCATCGGTGACGCTGACACAACGAAGCTCTCCCTCATTTTCATGTCGCCCCGTGAAACCATAAAGACTTCCGTTCACATGGATCGGCGTCGACCAGTGCGCCAGCAGGTTCTTTCGATCACGCCAGACTTCGACAAAGCTTTTCCCATCGGAATTCACCTTCAGCAACGCGGAGCCGACATCATAAGCTGCTGTGATAAAGATCTGATCTTCGATCACAACCGGTCGAGCCGCATTCACAGATTCATGAACACGAGCACGAAACCAGTATTTAAAATGTTCAGCACCCGTGTCAGGATCAAGCGACACAAGTCCGTGTCTCATCAGGCAGAGTAAATGCTTCTTACCATGAATTTCTGCCATCACCGGGGACGAATAGCTGACCACCATTTCATCGCCCGTCCATTTGTACGGTTTGCCTTCCGACGTGATGACGCCATCCCATGTCTGTTGTCCCACAGCTTCCCAAAGTATCTTGCCCGTGGAACAGTCAAACGCCACAACGCCGGAATTCGGCTGACCGCCAACCAGCACGAACAATCGATCGCCGTCGAGAACAGGAGAACAGCCGACACCAAAAAACCATTCGGGCAGCCGGAAACTGGATTTCAGATCCACCTTCCAGATCACGTTTCCATCCCGCATCGAACAGCACATCAGCATGCCCTCAGCACCCAGGGTATAGCAGTGGTCTCTGGTCAGAATCGGAGAACAGCGTGGTCCGTTGTTGTAACCGTAAGGATCTTCAAAGGAGGACGGATACGCCTGCTTCCAGATCTCTGTACCGTCTTCAACCTTTCGACATGAAACGATTTCTTCAGCCTGCTCGCGATGATGCACCACGATACGATCACCCAGAATGGACGGTGCGCTGTAGCCAGTTCCGATCTCCTGCTTCCACAGCGTCGGAGGAGGTGATTGGGTCCAGTCAAGGTTGAGTCCCGTCTCGCTGGATTCGCCCGTGTGCTTGGGCCCAAGAAACCAGGGCCAGTCCTCCGCGAGAGAGGCTGGCATCATGCAACCGACAAAACAGACCGCTGCAATTGAAAACACAACTTGCCGGATGGCGATCGCCAGACAGTCGACAGATGTGATTCGCAAGACTGGCGACGACGAATAATCAGGACCGTGGCTGCAAGTGATTGACGAACGGGAAGAACTCACCGGGAGCTCCAACAGGTGGGCAGGAGGATGCTGACAACGTGGAATACGATCACTATCGCTTGCCGAGGGAAGTCTCACAAGTCGTCCTTCCGTTCGTCCCCGGAATCTCGCAGATGTTTCCAATACGCCTCTGGACGATTCAGGATGCCCTGAGTGATCTGAAAATGAGCCGTCTCGTCGAGGGAGACGTTGGGCAGACTGGCGTCGTCGAAACAGACAATCTGTGCATTCGGATACGTCAGCAGAATCGGAGAATGGGTGGCGATGACGAATTGTGTCTGCTTTCGCTGGACCCGATCGTGCATCATGGCCAGCAGCGTCAGTTGGCGTTTTGGCGACAGAGCCGACTCCGGCTCGTCGAGCAGAAACAACCCCTTTTGGAAACGGTTTTGCATGACCGACAGAAACGCTTCCCCGTGAGACATCGAATGCAACGGACGTCCGCCATATGAAGAATAGGGATCACCGCCAAAATCCGGATCGCAACGCCGCAGATCGAGCAGCGAGGCAAAATGGGCCTGAAACTCGGCTCGAAAGAAATAGGCGTCGGGAATTGAGCGAGCAAATCCGACGCGTATCGCCCGCGCAAGCAGACTCTCGTCCTCCGGACCATGCCCCGCGCCGTCCTCATTGAAACTGCCTCCTGCAACGGGCAGGCCAACCAGATAAGCAATCGCCTCGAGCACTGTCGACTTGCCGCAGCCATTTTCACCGACGAAGAATGTCACGGGTGAACGAAACTCAACGCGGAAGTTCTTCACGAAACCAAGGCAGCCCGGAAACTGATCCGAGGGAAGTTCGACATCCTGGTTTCTCCGAACAAATTCAAGATACGGAGCAGACACGACATTTCCCCGTGGAAAAAGTCCGAAGATTGGCTCGCCCGGTGTTCCGCAGTGAGGGCAAACCCCCGTTTTCCCTCGGATGACAGTTCATGGCGATCGCATGGTTCATGAGCGTTATAACTGTCGTAAGGCCGGATTTTGAGCCCTGAAGGCAGTGCACGTTTCGTCCAGCTTCAGGATTTCGCTATAATCGGGCGATTGAATTGGCTCCGGACGCGGGAATGAGCGTCTTTAGGCCGGTTTTTGATTTGTAAAGCTCTCGACAGCCTCAAAATAGAGTGGGATGCTCGGTCCTTCGAGTGCTGTATCTTTGATCGCCGAATGCAGGTGCATTCGGTACATGAGCTGAGTTTTGGGTGTCGACGTCTCCCGGGATGAGCCGTCACGTTCTTTGTGGGAACGCGACGAAGTCGACGGATCGTGGGCAGCTGCGAGTTCGCGGCTGGCGACCTCAGCTCAACAGTCGTTTGTATCGGAGTCAGAAGACGGTGTCAGGAACTATCGCCCAGCGTAAATCGATTTTGATTGTCGAAGATGAGCCCATTATTCGGGAAACGCTCGCTGAATTTTTGATGGGTGAAGGCTTTGAAGTTCGGGCAACAGCCACAGCCGCCGAAGCAATCCGAGTGGCTCAGGAACGCGACTATGATGTCGGCATCTGCGACATTCAGCTTCCTGATGGGGATGTCGTAAAGGTCCTGCGTCAGCTGCATCGCATTAATCCGGCGATGTTCGTCCTGATCATCTCTGCCTATGCCACCGTGGAGAACGCAGTCGAGGCCTTCACGGCGGGTGCATTTGATTACCTTGTAAAGCCGGTGCGATTTGAAGAGCTGGTCAAGCGACTGCAGCGACTGTTCAAGTTTCAGGATCTCTATCGTGAAAACCAGCGGCTCCGAAAAGACCTCGCGCGCAGTGCAGGGTTCGATCAGGTGGTCGGATCCAGCGCGGCGTTGCAGGAGTTGCTGAAGACCATTCGCAAGGTCGCTGCGACGAACTCCAATGTGCTGCTGGTTGGCGAAACGGGAACAGGCAAGGAATTGTTCGCCCGCGAAATTCACGTGGCCGGACCGAATAAGGATGAGAAGTTCCTTGCAATTGCCTGCGGAACGCGGCCCGTCGAACTGCTCGAAGCCCAGCTTTTCGGCACCAAAGACGGCCAGGAGGGCGCCCTCAGCATGGCAGGAACGGGAACTGTATTTCTTGATGAAGTGGCATCCCTGCCGCCAGGCACGCAGTCTGAAATCCTGAGAGCGATCGAATACTCGGAAGTCATGCCGGTGGGCGGCTCAAAGCCAGTGAAGGTCAATGCTCGCATCATCGCTGCCACATCAAGAGATCTGAATCAGGAAGTCACAGACGGAAACTTTCAGGAAGATCTCTTCTACCGGCTGGATGGAGTGAAAATCCGGATTCCTGCACTTCGCGAACGACTGGACGACATCCCGGAACTCGTTGAGTACTTCATTGTTCGACACCGAGATGCCATGGGGAAACGCGTCACCGGCGCGACGAGTGACTCGATTCGCACGCTCATGGCCGCACACTGGAAGGGCAATGTCCGACAGCTCGATAATGCAATCGAACGAGCCGTCATGATGTGCGAAGGTGAAGAAATCACGCCGAATGATCTGCCCCCGGATCTGCTCGGCGGAGGATCATCTCTGCCCGATACCGACGACCTGCGCAGCGCTCTTCGTCACTACGAACGCCTGCACATCACGCGGGTTCTGCGTCAGTGCCCGGACAAAAAAGAAGCTGCTCGTCGGCTGAAACTTGGGCTGTCCAGCCTGTACCGCAAGATCGAAGAATTAAAGATCGAGCTGTAGTCCATCGAGACACCCAACGGGCCGAACCTCGCATCGTGCGGTTCGGCCCGTTTGTTCGAACTGAATTCAGGGAGGCTTCGTGAACACTGACGAAATCAAGCAGTGCATTCCACACCGTGATCC
>JBKDRW010000433.1:0-3965 GCA_046341255.1 Planctomycetota bacterium | reverse complement strand
GCCCGGACGATAGACCGGACGATCGGTGATGGCATACACCTTCAGTGGAGCGTAGCTGAACGGCTGCAGCGTCTCCGGATTGAAGACGCCCATGAAACCGTCGAACGCGAATCGGCCGTCCCTGGTGCGAGCCATCACGACCCACTGAGATTGCGGATCAAGATCTTTCGGCTCCGGTACATAAATCCCGTCGGCATTGGTACGTGCCGCAAAGCGGCTGGTGAAGATCACATGGTCGCGTGGACCGCGGTATTCCTGACGCCAGCCAAAGAATTCGAGGTCGGCTCTGTCGATTGGAGAGCCGCTGGCCGCATCGGCGACAAAGTACATGGAACCGGCTTCGATTCGCTTGGTGCTGATCACCGTGTCGGCGACCCACAGGAGGGCCTGTGACGAGTTACCGTCTTTCATCCTGGCGGTGATCCAGTACGCGCCGCCTTTCTGGAGCGGCGTCGAGATGGTCTGTCGAGCATCAAAGTGACTGGCCGGTGGCTGAAGATCGATGCTCCACTTCGCGACTGGCGCGTCGAGATACTTCTTTCTGTCTCCCTGAACCAGCGTCCAGCCGATATTGTTGATCTGCGTCTTCTGCCAGTCGAGTTCCTTCGGCTTTGACTCAAGATACTTGCGAACATCCTCCAGCAGCGCATTGATTCGAATCGGAGCGGCCTCGAAGTCCACGTGATTGCCGTTGCGGAATCGCAGCTCGAAGGTTGCTCCCTTGCCGGCGGCGGATGTGGGGGCGGATTCGATCTGCACCCAGTTTTTCACAATCTGATCAATCCGATCCTGGATTGTCTTTCGGTCGTTTTTGTCACTGCTGAGCTTCAGCACTTCGTGGAGCAATTCCGCGGCCTGAGCATACTGATGTCGATTCATTCGCTCGCTGATCAGGAGTTCGAGAGCATTACGTTTTTCACCATCGTTGCGTTCGATGACTGCTTTCACGATGGCGATGTGATTGAATTCGTCCGGCAGAGCGAATCGTTTCACGCCGGTGGTCAGCCTGGCAATCGTTGAGGTGTCCGGCAATTTATGAGCCGCCCAGAGATCAGCAGCGGCCGGCTTGCTCTCATCGCCTTCGCCAGAATCCTCGCCCAGAAGAATCACCGGAGGCCCGCCGATGGCAGACTGACCGACGCCAAATTGTGATTGCAGAAACGACGCCCATTCGACATCAATGCCGCTTCTTCGGGCTGGCTGGTGCTTCACAACCTCTGCAAGAGCCCAGCGCCAGCGTTCACCGTCTGACTTTGCGGTCTCCCATGAGCCCGGTCTCTGATGAAAGACCGGATTGCCCTCAGCGTCCACCGGTGCACCTTTGGAGGGAACGCCCCAGCCGCCGCGGCCGAATCCTCCCCATCGACCATCTTCGTTGATTTCGAAGTCCGGCAGCTTCGTCAGATCGGTCAGATCCTGGAGCTTCCAGGCTTCTCCCGAACCGTGTGGGCCGATTCGTGATGCAATGCTGTGCCACCAGGTTCCGATTTCGTCGCCAGTGGCTTTGTCTGACCTCCTGCTGAGTTCGATGGCCTGCAGGTACAACTGCAGCGATCGCACTCGGTCCCTCGCCGCCACGCTGGCCCACTGACCGCCACCTCGATGGCCCCCGCGTTCAAATTTACCCGCAATAACAAAGCCGTCTTTCTGAAGGCTGCCATACAAATCGGCAGCCTGAGCGATCAGCCAGGCATTGTCGGAGTGCAACTGGACGGCGCTTTCGATCAAAGCGTCCGCCTCATGAATCAGTCCAAGATTTGACAGGCAGTCGTTTGCCGCGCGGAGATCTCCCGCGACGTCCTTTCCCTGATTGGTTTTGTCAGACAGCAACTCACGGTACAGCTTCAGTGCGTCATTAAAGTTATTCTCTCCGAATAACTTCCTCGCCTCCGATCGCGTATCTGCCACCGGCTTCTCCATCGTTGTTGCCATCAAACCTGCTGAACCGAAACAAACCGCCACGAGACACATCAGCGCGTTGCGCATGGGAAATCCTTTGTTCAACATCGGGCACAGAGCCCACGAAAAAGATCGAATGATGGTCCTGTCAACATACGGAATCAACGCTCCCGGACATGGGAAGCCGGCAATCGGCACTGCCCGGGCTGAGACATGGTGATGACGCGAACAGACACGAATACTCTCTTCCGTTACTTTCTTGCGTCAGGCTGCGGAATTGTCGGCCATGATCAGGTTACCCGGGCATCCCCAGTGCCGATCCATTTCGCCGGGCCGCAGAAGTCAGGGGGACAAACCAGACTGATGGTTGCCGCAGAAAATATTCGTCGCATGTCCATCAGAATCGATGACGTAAAGGGTAACTGATTCAAACACACTCAACCAGACGGAAGCCGGCGAACCGGACTTCCATCCGAACAACCGCGTCAACTGCGACTCACGATTCAACTGACGCCCCGAAGCGGAAGACTGTTCCCGAAATTCGCAGAGGCGTTCTGCCGTTAGACGTGTGCAGGCACAAATTCGAAGAAAATATGCCGTCATTTCTGCTGCCGCGCGGAGATGTAAAAAACGTGTCAGACATTTGTGACTTCGGTCTGAAGAACGACCTACTCGCGGAGCACTCGAACCAGTTCCCTCATCGCGGATGGGGTCTTCAGAATGCCTGAATGCGTGGCACGCACAAAGTATTCGCTGCGAACGCGTGGCCATCGAGCGCTGACAACAGGGACGACCCCATCGCCCATGTAGCCGTCCGGTACCAGGTATCCATCGCCGATGATCGAATGAGCGGACGTTGTGCCGGACTCACGGAGACCGCACATTGCAACGATGATCGGGTTCCCGGGTGTCAGATGGTCAAGACTGGTCGGGGGATCGGCCGGGCTGTTGAAACGATTGTCTCGCCTGACCAGCGTTTTCCATTCGTCTCGGACATTCTGAGGCAGTTCGATCAGCCAGCGACTGAATTGTCCAAGTGGTTGAAGTGTCCAGTTGGACCCGCGATGAGGTGTTGCCATGTAGACCACTTTCCGGACGAACGGAACCGGTTCGAACACAAAGGCACGAAGCGTGGCTTCAGGTACGCATTGACTTTGTATCGTTTCCTGCATCGGCAGATTTGACACGGCACGCCACAGCCGATCATCACTGTGCGAGACCTGCAGGCGCGCGAGCAGGCCGCCCATGCTGTGGCCCACAAGAACCGTCTCATTGAATGCGGGATCCGAGCCGTCAGGATCCAGAGATTGTCGCGCCATCAGCAAATCACGACGAAGCTGTGCTGCACTTCGAAGGTAAGACACGCCGGTTGGGTACTGATACACCCAGATCTGATACTTCTGGCAGATCGATGGATCTGATTTGAGTGCGAAGATGATGTCATCCCACGTGTAGGCATCCGAGGCAAGGCCATGAATCAGCACAAGCGGCACCCGACCCCGTTCGTATGGCTGCAGCAGATACAGACCCTCGGCGTTGAACTGTGACGGTTGCCGAAAGGCAAGCCAGAACTGTCGTTCCGGTGGCAGGAATTGCCCGTTCAGCGTTTTGGCCTGAGCATAATTCAGTGGTAAAACGGGAACACTTCGGCAACCACAGCAGAGCAGCACGAGTGCAACACACGTGACGATTCTCGCACGGAAGCCGAAGAGCTGCTGTTGCCGAGGATGCGTGGTTGTCGAGGACTCATCCATGAGTGTTCGAGAACAGCAGGGAGCCACTGCGTTGCAATGGCGAATGGGCAATGGCGAATCGATGGAAAACGCAGGAAGTCAGATGACAAACGGATCACACGGTCGGGCGGAATCGAGGATCCCGGAAGTCGTGGTCAATCCGCAGAACCGGACTCCTGTCGGCGACTCTCTGTCTCCTCCGCCAGATTTGTTCCGCTCGCCGTGATTTTCAGGGAGACGACGACTTCGGCAGTTTATGCCGGACCGACGAATTGCGGGAAGCGGAGTTCCGGCATGCCACATCCTCTGAAAGCGGTCCGTGAACCGGTGCGG
>JBKDRW010000432.1:0-9766 GCA_046341255.1 Planctomycetota bacterium | reverse complement strand
GACAGCGAATGCTGCCACCGGGTTCATGCTCACCATCACCCTCGGGGCGGCCCTGCGGGTAGTCGCTCATTTCTGCGACCCAAAGCCGCCCATCCGGACCAAACGCGATGGCCACCGGACTTTCAATCAGCGGCTCGGCCGCCACAAGTTCCGCGCTGAACTCTGGCTTCAATTGCAGCGAAGCCAGTGCCTCACGGGGCGTTTTCGGGGCAATGCCATCTGTCCTCGAAGCATCCTGCTCTGGCTTGAGACGGTTTCCGATCTGCCGGATCACGGCCCGCACAATCTTGTCTTCGATCCCGGCCTGATAACGAGTCGGGATGTCATAATACACCATCGCCGCGCCGCCCTCATAACCTCCCTCACGCAGAATCCGTTCAGAAGGAATGTAACCGGGGCAGGCATTCGAATACGCGTGCAGCCAGAGTCGATTTCGATCCAGTTCCCCCTTAAGTCGTGTGGCATAGTCGACCACAACCTCGCCCGGCAGAAACACCATTGACAACTCGCCGCCAAAGGAGATGGACTGGACCGGGTAACTGACTTCCGTCATCAGCGGCTCACCCCGGTCAAGCCGGGACAGTTGTGTGCGAGCGTGATGTCCGATCGCATCGTCTCGTTTCGCTTTGTCCAGCCATTCATCACGAGTTGGCAACGAATCGAGAGGAAGAATGACTCGTTCAAGCTGACAGTCCAGAGATTCCGTCATTGGCGTCATCGAGCCGTTCAGCACCTTCCGAACAGCTTCGGCCAGCTCCAGTCCCAGCTGATCGGCCACGTCAGATTGAGAGCCCAGAACGCCACCGCGTGGATTCGCATCCGCACCGCATCCGATCGAAATGAGTGCCTCGCAATCAGGATACATGCGCTGCAGATGATCCATCGCATATCCGGCCCAGTCACCGCTCAGCAGATTGTCGCTGAGTGTGACACAATGACATGCGTAGTTCACAAAGACGGCACGGAGTGAGTGATCAGAATTGCGAATCGCCAGAACAGGAACATCATGGTCGACGGGTCCACCAGCGGTGCGACGATTCACCGCGAACCCAGCCTGTCCGATGCCAAAAAAGACGCTCGCCGGTCGTCGATCATCCAGAGCCTTCAGAGCGACCTGCTCAAGACTGCGTTCCAGCTGATCACTGTAGCTGACGATGGCTTTCCAGTGATCGTCCGGGATCGGCTCGCCGAAGAGGGTATTCGCACAGTTGCGAATCATCGGGCCGCTGTGAGTATGCGACGCGCATATGGCCAGCTGCTCCCGACGAATTCCCCGAACGGATAACTTCAACGCCAGTCGCTCCGTCAGATCATCCGGAATCCCCAGAGTATCGACCGTCAGGATCACTGCAGTGTTCTCATCGCCGGTGCCAATCGCCATCGCTCTGGCATAAAGATGCTGTCGAACACCCTCAGAGGGCTGTCGACGCATCCCGAAGCCGTTCAGCCGTACAGGATAGTCAGGCGTGATGTCGACCGAGGCAATTCCGACCTGCATCTGCCGCGCAGCATCAGTTCCGAAGGCCTGCAGACGGAACCCGCAAGACAGGAAAATGAGGCCAACAAGTGCCAGAGACAAACGTCGCAACGGGCGCATGGACAATAGCTCCGAGGATCCGCTGCGGCCCTGCAAACTGAGCACATCGTCTCAGCCGTGACCGCCGAATCCCGGCGAATGTCAGCCAAATGCCCCGGCGCGTCAAGCGTTCGAGGCTTCCCGGCCGTGCTTACGGCATCACGAATTGATGTCCTTCAGGCTTCACAGTCAGAACCGGGCAGGGAGACTTACGGACAATTCTTTCGGCGACGCTGCCCATCAAAACATGCATCAGCCCGGACCGTCCATGCGTTCCAATCACGATCAGGTCGATCTCTTCCTTCTTGGCGTAATCAATGATCTCGAGGAACGCGGTACCGACCCGAACAGCGCGGACAACCGGTCGACCGTTTTCCCACCCATCACCCGGCATCTTGTCCAGCGTCGCATTGGCGTCGATCGTTAATTGCTCAGTCTGGCTTTGCATCGCTTCAACCGAAAACGCAGCTGCCTCAGGAATCAGCATGGCCGGGTCCGGAACCACGTGGAGCAAATGCAGCTCGGCACCAAACCTCGCAGCCATGGCACAACCGTACTGCAGAGCCGGTTTGCTGAAATCACTGAAGTCCGTTGGCACAAGGATCTTGTTCAAAGTGATCATGGTTCAATTCCTTCTTTCCGTTGAAGATCAGACTCGCAGGGAACCACCCACAGGCAGACTCCCCGCACATTATTGCGGCGGTATCTGAATTGTCATCGTCGCAATCCCCACGACCACTGCTCCAGACAGCAGAAGTCCAATGAGCAGAGCAACGCCATAAACTGTCTGGAGCCCAGCATCCGGGATGGTGTTCCGTTTCAGCAACTTTCTTGCCACCACGCTGCAGACCCATGCCCAGTGAAGCATCACATGAACCACGATCCCGAAACCGAGGAATGCCAGGATGCCAAACTGGATTCCGCTCCAGTGATTCAGCGACATGCCCCACAGCAGCCAGCCTCTGGCATTCACTCCCGGCGGGAAGACGAACTGCACGATCACCGACACAACGCTGAGTGCGACGAACGCCACCATCAACATCGCATCCAGCCAGAAGTTGACCAGCGTTTTCGAAACACCGAACTTCGAGTGACGCAAATCCTCCCCGATCAGTTCCCTCCCATCGGCCGCAGGACGCTGACGCGGGGCAGAAAGAGGCCTCCCTTCGGAGACGCTCTCGAATTCTTCTGAGTGAGACACCTGCAATGGAAGATCGATACGGGACATACATGTCTGACCACAAGAATCGGGAAACGAAAGAAATGCCGATGGAGCCTGCGTGGAATTTCAAAGCAACGAACCCGATCTCATCGATTTACGATCTGACACCACAGGCGAGTCGGCACAAAAGTTGTCGCAAAGGAGGTGCCACGGTCTGTTCAAATCTGATTTCAGTGGAACACTTGCGAATCATCGACACGGCGACTGGGTTTTGTGATGATTGGCAAGTGAGCAACAGCCTCTCAAATCTCGATTTGTATCTCGACGGCTGCCGCAACTGTGCGAATCAGCACGCCGAAGTATCTCAGGCCTTGCAGTGTGTGCGGGAATGCTCAGGCGGCAGCCCCGTGGTTTCCGCATTTCTGAAGAAAGAGAGAATGAGATGCATAATGTCCTGGCAGTGATTCTTGCGGGAGGTAAAGGTTCTCGACTGGAGCCACTGACCCGCGATCGCAGCAAGCCGGCTGTTCCGTTCGGCGGATGTTTTCGAATCATTGACTTTACGCTGTCGAACTGTCTGAACAGCGGGCTGAGAAAAATGCTCGTGATGACTCAGTACAAAGCCGCGAGTCTGGAACGACATATCGAACAGGGCTGGCATTTTCTGCCCACCGAACTGGGCGAATTTGTCAGTGTACGCCCGCCCGAACAGAGAGTTGATGAGAACTGGTACGTCGGAACTGCCGATGCCCTGTATCAGAATATTTATACCATTGAAAAGGTGAAGCCATCCCACATCGTGATCCTGAGCGGTGATCATATCTATCGAATGGACTACAGCCGCTTCGTCCGTGATCACATGTCATCACAAGCGGAGGCGAGTATTGCCTGCCTGCCTGTTCCGCTCGCTGACGGTAAGCGATTTGGTGTGATGCAGGTGGATGACGGCAATCGAATCGTTCGCTTTCGAGAAAAGCCGGCAGAGCCAGACCCAATGCCGGGCCGTTCAGACTGTTGTCTGGCATCGATGGGCATTTATGTGTTCAACACGGACTTTCTGTTCGAACAGCTTTGCGTAGACGCCAACGAACCGGGCAGTCATCGCGACTTTGGCAAAGACATCATTCCGGCAATCGTGGAATCTCATCGCGTCATGGCATGGCCGTTTGAGGATCCCGAGACCGGAGGGCCGGGCTACTGGCGTGATGTCGGCACCATCGAATCCTACTACGAGACCAATATGGATCTTGTGGCCGTGCAGCCGCAGCTGAATCTGTACGACCCAGGCTGGCCGATTCGGACCTATCAGCCACCGCTGCCACCTCCAAAATTCGTGTTCAACAACGTGGATGGGGAACAACGTCGTGTCGGACAGGC
The DNA here is from genome assembly GCA_046341255.1 of Planctomycetota bacterium. GTDB lineage: Bacteria > Planctomycetota > Planctomycetia > Planctomycetales > Planctomycetaceae > SXXK01. The sequence goes on along the minus strand of JBKDRW010000432.1, from coordinate 5,651 downwards.
GATGGACAGCCTGATCTGTTCGGGATCAATTGTGTCAGGGGCGACGGTGGAACGCTGCATTTTCTCACCTCGAGTTCGCGCTCATAGTTACTCTCATCTGACCAATTCCATCCTTTTTGAGGGTGTGGAAGTGGGCCGACATTGCCGGATTGACCGTGCGATTATTGACAAGGGCGTCCAAATCCCGGACGGTATCCGGATTGGAATGGATCGCGACGAGGATCTGCGTCACGGTTTGACGATCTCCGACGAGGGAATTGTCGTTGTGCCGCGAAATGCTCGATTTGTGTAAGAGACCACAGCCTTCCACCGGCTGATACGGAAAGTACGGACATGTCAGATTTTGATGAACGACTTCAGAAAGCCATTCAACGCGGACAGCAGGCTCGCGGATCCGCAGGTGCAGCCCACGATGCGGATGCAGCGACGGAAGAAGAACTGCGTATGAAGCATTCTTCCCTGAGAAATGAATTGACCGAACACATCGAGCGATGTCTGCGGCGTCTGTGTGATCATTTTCCGGGTTTTGACTACGACACCGTCCTCAATGAAAAAGGCTGGGGCGCTCGAATCAGTCGAGATGACATTCGACTGGGGCGCGGCACAGCGAGGAATGAATACAGCCGCCTCGAAGTGCTGATCCGTCCTTTCAACGATACTCATATCATTGAGGTTGCGACCAAAGGCACAATTCGAAACCGCGAATCGCTCAATCGCACGAACTTCCGGTTTCTCAAGGAAGCCACGCTCGATGTGCTCAGGCAAATCGTAGACGGGATCGTGCTGGAGTTCGCTGAACAATACTCGGCACACTCCTGAAGAGCCTGGACAGGTCTTGATCATCTTAAATCCGGAAGAACTCTCTGAGTTCCCGCGCTGGCCCGCTGATCCGGACATTTCAGATTTCATCTTGTGAGTGTGTTTGTGAAAGAGGACTGGCAGGACTGGCTGACATTCTCCTTGTGAAGGAAGGATACCATGACGGGGCATTTCAATCTGACGACGCTGACACTTGTTGTGCTCTCCAGCATCTTGGCAGACGCATCAAGGGTATCTGCGGATGTCTATTCCGATCCAAGCGGCTTCTCAATCAACTACCCGGACGGCTGGTTTCCGCTGTCAAAGGCGCAGCAGGGGCAGATTCAATCTGAGTTGCCTCCCGCACTGCAAAACGCCATTCAAGGGAAGCAGATTGATCTGAGCCAGATCGCAGTCATGATCATGCGAAACGGCGATGAAGAATACCTTGAGAGCCTGAACGTGGTCGTTAATGACTCCCAGATTCCTGTGAGTGCATCACGGACCAACGAACTCCGGAACATGATCACACAGCAGTACTCGTCGATGGGCGCGAGTATTTCCAGTGTCGAGGCTTCCGTGAAGACATATTCTTCGCAGGACGTTTACGTGATCGACTACAGCATGACACTTCCCGGCATAGAGCTTCCGTTGCGGCAGCGTCAATACATGGTGCCCGGGGACGGGAAGAGCTATATCATCACGTGCTCATCCACGGAAACTGCTTTCGCGAAGCACGAAGCGACTTTTGAGCAGATGATGAACTCCTTCCAGGCGCCCGCCCCGAAGAATTCCGGTTTTGATCTGTCTCGAATCGGCGGGACGGGACTGGTCGGCGTCATTGTGGGTGGACTGATCGGATTGCTGAAGGCATTTTCCGGACGATCAAAGAACTCGCAGGGGTGATCCAATTCACAAATCGGGACGACCAGACGTGCTGCGTCTGGCTCAACTCAGGAAAAGTTCTGCATCGTTCGCCTGCACCTACGCGGCCTGTAGAATACTGCGTGCAGGTCGCCTTGCCGACTCACCTTTTGATCCCACCGGAACTTCAGGAGTTGCCGTTCTGATGTTGAAGAAGCTGCTTGTTCTGATGATCGTTACCGTGGCTGCCTCGACCACTTTCGGACAGACGCGATCAGCCGGACTGCTTGCCTTCAATGCGTCCGGAGATCGACTTGCCTGTTCCAATCGAGACAGCGGCACCGTGACGATTCTGAAGTATCCCGAACTGGAAATCCTGCACGAGGTCCATGCAGGCTCACATCCGGAAGGAATTGCATGGATCGGCAACTCCGCCTTGCTGGCCTGCTGCGTCTACGGAGACGACGAGGTCGTCATCATAGATTCATCAGCCGGCACCATCGCGGCCACAGTGAATGTGTTTGACGAACCCTACGGGGTGGTGAGCAACTCCGACGGTTCAAAACTGTTTGTCACGCTGGAATATCCCGGGCAGGTCATTCAGATTGATACGGGCACGGTGACAGTGACTCGGGAATGGAATGCCGGATCCATGCTTCGCGGACTGGCAATCAGTCGCGATGATCAATCTCTGTTTGTCACCGAATACCTTTCTTCGAAACTGATCGAAGTCTCAGCAAACGACGGATCAGTCCGAAGATCGTGGGATGCGGCATCGACCGACAACCTGTGTCGGCAGGTCGTACTCTCTCCCGATGGCAGCAAAGCTTACCTGACTCATATTCGATCGCGGGTGACGGCTGCTCACGGCAACGGATCGATCTTTCCCTATGTCTCGGTGGCAAGGCTCTCCGGAGAAAAAACAGGGACGCGTCTGCGAGTGCCGATGGATTCGTTCCGCGGAGCCAGAGTCACCGCAAATCCCTGGGACTGCGATGTCGCTTCCGATGGGAGTTTTCTTTGTGTTGTATTTGCCGGCACCAACGACATGTACGTCGCCAGGGTCATCAACGACAACTTCAGCGAACTGGATTACTCCAACGGCATGGTCGTAGGAAACAACCCGCGGGCTGTTCGCATAACACCATCGGGAAAAACAGCAGTCGTCTACAACGCACTCGATTTTGAGGTTGTTGAATATGATCTGGCCGACCTTCGAGCGGTGGCCCGTGCCACGGTCACAGAGAATCCACTGAGTGACGAACTTCTCCTCGGCAAAAAATTGTTTTACACAGCGCTGCAGCCCATGTCCGCGCGAAGCTGGATTTCCTGCGCCAGTTGCCATCCCGATGGAGATGCTGATGGGCGGACCTGGCAACAGCCGGAAGGATTGCGACAGACTCAGCCGCTGGCGGGATTATCGTGGACTCATCCGGTCCACTGGTCAGCGGATCGCGACGAAGTTCAGGATTTTGAGCATACAATTCGTGGCAAGCTGATGCAGGGACAGGGCCTCCTTAAAGGCCCACTTCCAGATGCACTCAAGGATCCGATCAGCGGGCGCAGCCAGCCTCTGGACGCCTTGGCGGCCTACACGAACTCCCACCGTTTCCCGATGAGTCCGCATGCGAAAGCAGGGTTAAGCGATGCAGCCACACGGGGCCGCGAGATCTTCTTTTCGGCTGCCACGACATGTGCCAACTGCCATTCCGGGCCGCTGTACAGTGACTCACAGCCAAAAGCCGACGGTCAGTTTGTGCTCCATGATGTTGGTACGGGCCAGGATGATCCGACGGAACTGATGTCCCCTGCGTATGATACTCCTACGCTCCTCGGTCTTTATCGATCAGCTCCATATCTTCATCACGGCACGGCCACAACGCTGAAGGATGTGTTGACGACGTGCAACAAAAATGATCGGCACGGTGTCACGAGTCACCTGTCCGATTCACAAATCAATGATCTGGTCGAATTCCTGAAGGCCCTGCCTTATGAAGATCCAGAGCTGGCAGCTGGTTCAGCCGGGCTGAAACAGGTGCTCAAGTAATCCCGCTGGCAGTGGTGCTACGGTCTTTTGAATTCACACAAGGGCCCACAGTCACTTCCTGAAGAGAATGCCAGGAAAGCTCGCGAATTCAGGCTCACCGACCAGAGCAGAACAGCATCCTCGGGCACTCCCCAGGATCTGCGCAGAACCATACGGCATATGATCTGGTCAGTGGCAGGGTATCGGGTCTCTGCAGCAAAAGACATTGCTGGTGATGCTGCCCAGGACGAAACCTGGGCGCGTGGTCAGGTTTCGAATCGTTTCGCCGCTCCTGTATGAGCAGGAATGCCTCGGTATCAACCAGCACCAGTTGTGTATCCCAGCCCTGATGAAAACGCATGTCCAGCGAGACACCTCGTACAGCAGGCAGGCCCCGTCCGAGGCAACTTATTCCATCGCTGCAGTGGAAGTTGCGGAAGGCTTCAACTCCGTCGGGCGGTGCTGAGCAAGTTTCTCGAACTGCTTCAGGCCCATGGTCAGAAAACGCTCGAAGTCAACACCTCGGCTGTTGTCGTATCCGGCGAACTCGGCCAGAACGGTTTTGCCATCGGACGTCGCGACGGCATATCCAGGCAGAGACGAATCCTTAAACCATTGTTCCTGAAGATTTCTGTTGAATTCCAGAATGCGGTCTCGCTCCTCTCGGTTTTCCACGCCGGGAACCGTGTCGGTGTAAAGCTGTACTCGAACCATCTTCGACAGCAGCGAAATCATCTGTGGCTGTGACAGGACATCATGCTCCATGTTGCGACAGTTCGGACAATTGACGCCGGTGAAGTCAATGAAGAGCGGCATTCCGGATCGAGTCGCCTCAGCCACGGCGCGATCAAAGTCCAGCCCGAAGACCAGCCCATGGTGTTCCACGACCGATCCGAAAACATCATCCTTGCGGACTGTCATGGCCTGTTTACCACCGCCATGCGAAGTCCCGGTCCCCGTTTGAAAATCAGGCGGGGCCATCGCCACAATCTGCCCCCACACCCAACCGGAGGGAGGAGTCGATGCGAACAAACCAACGCCGATATAGCCCCCGACGGCAAAAAACATGATCGACAGCAACACCTGCAGGACAGGCACGCCTTTGACCTCCATATCACTGGTCAGACGAAACAGACCCAGCAGATAAAACCCGGTCACGACAGAAATCGCCATCCAGCCGACGAGGAAACTGGCTCGATCAAGAAACACCGGAAGACCGTTGCTGCTGAATCCGATGTCGGCAACGCTCAGGAACTTCAGCACCATCGCCAGCTCAACCAGCCCGATTGTCACTTTGACGCGATTCATCCACCCGCCGCTCCTTGGCATTCTGGACAGGACCGACGGGAACATGGCAAGCAGGAAGAACGGCGAAGCGAACGTCGCTCCGAATGCCACCATGCCGACGATCGCCTTGAAGATGCTCCCGCCCTGAGCCAGGATGGCAATCTGACCAACGAAAGCAAACGTGCAGGTGAACGAGACGAGCGTAAACGTCAAGGCCATGAAAACCACACCAATGAGCCCCCCCGAGGCTTCACGTTTCGATGTCCAGGTCAGCAGCCATGAAGGAACATGAATCTCAAAGACGCCGAAAAACATCAGCGCAAATGCCATAAAAACTGCGGCAAAGAACAGATTGAGCCACGGATTGTTGGCGACAACATTCGCTGAAGACGCTCCGAAGAGGAATGACATCCCGACGCCAAAGATGGTGAAGGCAATCACCATGCTGAGGCTGTATACAATTGCCAGTACCAGCGAACTTCCGGCCTTCTTCTCTTCCTGCTTCAGAAAAAAGGCGACTGTCACTGGCAGCATCGGGTACACACACGGAGTAAACAATGACAGCAGACCGCTGCCGATGGCCGTGATGATCAGAGCGTAATAACCGGAATCCTTCTTTGAGCGGGATTCGACGCCGGTCAACTCTCCCGCAGAGCCGCTCCGGACGGCATTGGTC
>JBKDRW010000431.1:0-12726 GCA_046341255.1 Planctomycetota bacterium | reverse complement strand
GGTTGGGTCTTGGCTCTGCATCTCTGGGAGATCTTCTTTCACTCCCCGGAGTGGTTTCTGAAACGGAACTGCCGGACGAGTTCGTAAATTCACTTTGGCCGGCTGTAGAAGCGTCACTTGGTGAGTCGCTCGACCATTTTGAAGATTTTCGTCGCCGGGAAGGGCAGTCGATGCGGCTGGACCTGCAGCGGCAGTGCGAGGTCATCGAGACCGAGTTGTCACAGGTCGCGACTCTGGCTCCGCAGGTTGTCATGGAGTATCGCGACAAGATTCTCGATCGTGTACGCCGCTTGATCGGCGATGCATCGATCAGCATCAGTGAAAATGATGTCATCCGCGAGGTGGCAATGTTCGCGGATCGTTGCGATATCAACGAAGAGATTACCCGGCTCAGAAGTCACACGGAGCAGTTTCGGCGGCTGTTGAATGGTGATTCATCACAGGGGAGAAAGCTGGAGTTCATCGGTCAGGAGATGTTTCGGGAAATCAATACGATCGGCTCCAAGGCCAATCATGTGACGATTGCTCTCAGCGTGGTGGAGATGAAATCTGCGATTGAGAGGATCCGGGAAGTTCTGCAGAACGTCGAATAAGTTTCGAATGTCGGGGACAGGAATGAGTCAAGGGCAACGCGAACGTATCGTCGTGCTGTCCGGACCCAGCGGAAGTGGAAAGACTACGCTGGTTCGGCATCTGGTCGATCGCGCCCCGGTTAATCTGGTGATCTCAGTGTCGGCAACGACTCGACCTCCAAGGCCGGGTGAACAGCATGGCCGGGATTATTGGTTTTTGAATGATGGCGAGTTTCGAACGAAACTTGCCGCGGGGGAATTTATTGAACATGCCGAGGTGTTTTCCTCAGGATTCCTGTACGGAACACTTCGATCTGAGTTGGATCGGGCGTGGAATGCCGGCGGATGGGCTTTCCTGGAAATTGATGTCCAGGGGGCGATGAAGGTAATGCAGCAGTATCCGGATGCTGTTACCATTTTTCTGCAGACGCCGTCCCCGGCAGAATATGAACGACGGCTGCGACATCGCGGCACTGAATCTGAAGACATCATTCAACGGCGGCTTGCGACGGCAGAAAAAGAACTGCAGCAGTCCGGGCGTTACAAATATGTGGTTGTAAACGATCAGCTGGAAACCGCGGTCAGCGAGATCTGTGAGATACTGAAGGCGGAGGAGAAAGCTCGAAATGCTTGATGAATTCCGAGAAGACGAAATCGCTCGCAAGGTCGGTGGTCGTTTCAAGATGACAGCCCTGATTCAGAAACGCATGGTGGCTCTGAATCGAGGTGCCCGGCCGCTTGTGGATCTGCAAACCAAGGATCTCATGCAGATCGTGGTAGCCGAAATCATGGGTGACAAAATTTATCTCGACACGTCCGGCAACGTAAAGTCGGTGGACGATGATTCAGCTCTGGTTGACAAGCTGGACCGACTGCTGGCTGAAGATGGCGGTCCCGGCGTCGACGACCTGATGTAGGTTGCAGATCGCACGTGCTGGTTCCCCAAGTCAGGTGAAGCAAAAAACGATGATGGCTCGAAGCATCCTCAGATGCTTCCGGGCCATCATCGTTTTTATGTCATGTCGTCTCCTCCGGATCAGTCGGAACGTCGCCGCTTCATCGTTCTGTTTCCGCTGCGCCAAAGTCGCAGACTTCTGGCGCAGTGCATTTGCGGTCCAGATGTGTGTATCCGCCGTCTACGAAAATCATCTGACCGGTGGTGTGACTGGATCGAGGTGATGCCAGAAAGACGACCATGTCGGCGATCTCCTCGACAGTCGTGAATCGCCGACCAAACGGCACCATTTTCTCGAGGCTGGCTTTTGCCGCTGCCGGGTCCGGCATCGCCGCGAGGCATTTTTCGTAGAGTGGAGTCCAGGTTTCTGCAGGCAACACCGAGTTGACCCGAATTCCGAACGGTGCAAGGTCGACAGCCCATTCCCGCGTCAGACCGTTGATGGCGCCCTTCGATGCGGCGTAGCCCGAAGTTCCTCCCTGGCCGGTTTCGCAGACTTTGGACCCGATATTGATGATCACACCTTTTGAGGCCTTCAGTGCCTCGAGGGCAAAGTGAGCCAGCGCGTAGACGTGAACGAGGTTCCGACGAAGCGATGCGACAAACGCATTGACTCCGGCGTCCAGACCGACTCCGTCGTTGACACCAGCGTTGTTAATCAGAATATCCAGGCGCCCGAATCGATCGAGAGTTTGTGATACTGCATTCTGGCAGGCATTGATTTCGGACAAGTCTCCCGGAATAAAAAAGCAGTCTTTGCCCTGCAAAGCATACTCTTTCTCCATTTGCCGTCCCTCAGCCTCACTGCGGTTCACATTGGCCACACGAACCCCTTCAGCGATCAATCTTCGGACGATCCCCAATCCAATGCCCTTCGAGCCGCCCGTCACGAGTGCTGTTTTTCCAGTCAGTTCCAGATCCACAGAGAAAACCCTTTCATCGACATCTGATCGCGGCGGAAAGAGGGGCCTGAATCTCCGAAACGGATCGTGTTCAGTGCCTGTTCCGATGTCGGATCAGACCTCGCTCAAAAAGAGAAGTGCACTGCCTCATACCTCGATGCCCTCGATCTGAAAGGGAGCATAATCGAATGTGCAATGCCTGTAACGTCTGCTGGGAGTGTTTGCCCGAGACGAGCCTACTGTCAATTCGGGCAGCAGCTCTTGCGGGTCTTGCAAGACCGGTAGGTGCCATCACGACAAAATCATCAGATTCCCCTGTCGACGCGGCTCAGAGCCTGCGTACCGTGCTGCCGCCCAGCGGGCGAATCAGGAATCTCCCACGGACGTCACTCAGTCGCGTTGACCAGATGATTCAAGCGGAGCTCCACAGGGAGTCGGCATCGGCGATGTCATTGACGGCTCGCGCGATGAGGCTGGTTCGATGGATCGCGTGGTCCAGAATTCTGAGCCATTCCCCGGATTCAGGGCGATTGATTGCGGCCCGCGCGAGCTCGACTGCGGGATCCCCGGAGGGCGAGAGGGCATCCTGAGGGATTTGGTCGTAATAGCGGCGAAAGACGGTGGTTGATGCAAAAAAATGCCTCATGCCGTGTCGGTCTGCGAGAACCGCCTGAAGCCTGAGACAGGCGTGTTCGTGGACCTTCTTCTGCGGATTGAGACTCTCCAGACCCCAGTCGGGCTTGCGCAGCGAGTCGGGCCCTTCAATCAGTGCGTGACAGGCTTCATGCAGAATGATCTGGGCGAGGCAATCATCCGCATCCAGCGTGTCAGGAGTGCCGATCGTGAGTGTGTGTCTTCCGTCCCATGACGCATTCACTTCAGTGCTGCGGTCGATGCTCATTCCCATCTGGCGAGCTGCATGCTTCCAGACGAGTTCTAAAGGGTCAGAGTAGGTCCGGGTGATGTTTCGCACGACAGATCAACAGGTTGAGTGTGAAGTGCTGGCAGGTCGCAGTACGCAGTGATCCGTTGCGCACCTGAATTCATGGCGGAACAGAGTTTTGTGAAGGATAACCGATCGGAATCAGTGCTGCGAACAGGGCTGGGGTATTCTCTGTGAAACAGTCGATAGAACACGCGATCAAGACTTGCCGCGGGAATGATTGGCGACTCACGACGGCGTGATACAATTCAAACGCAGGGTGGTGAACTGTTCCGTCCGAGAATTCGTTCAGTCGCGATGTGATTTCCGGGCGATGCAGCTTCGGGGCGTCGAAAACCTGAGGCGTTTGATGACGATTTCTGACGGGATTGAATTGTTACGGATGAATCTGGCGATGGCCGGTCGTATCTGATTCGATCCGGCCATTCCTGGTGTCATCTGTGATGTGTCTGCGGTCGACGCGATCTCGAATCCGCGGGATAATGGTGCTGCTGTTTCTGTAGACTCGAATGTGGGCATGCCCGATGCTGGAATTTGTAGGCAAACAGGTGGTTGTCGATGTGGAATCGATGTTTGTGTACGTGGGAAAGCTTTCAGCAGTGGACGAGAAAACGCTGTCACTGAAAAATGCGGACGTTCATGATCTTCGAGATTCCACAACCACACGAGAGGTTTACGTGCGGGACGCGCGGGTTCACGGCATTCAGCCGAATCGAAAATCTGTATTTGTTCGACTGGATCAGGTTGTGAGTATTTCCCTGCTTGAGGATGTCATTCCGTAAACGGTATCGATGTTCGGGCTGTCCTTGCCCCGGAACGGTGATCCTTGGCACGAGTTTGCGTCGCTCGAATTTGACCGCTTTGACTCTGTCGCCTCTGGTCGGTGAACTCCACCTCCGGTCGGCAGAGAAGTCATGAGCAAATCCGCGCATAGCAGGGCTGATGATGTGGCCAACGGAGCTGAACGCCTGCTAAGATCAGTGCCGCGTTTCATTTTAAGCCCCGCGTGCCTTCCGAGGAGACAGGTCATGCCACTCCATCAAACATCCCGACGTTCATTTCTTGCTGCTTCCGCGGCTCTGTCGGCGTCTGTTTTTGCAACGCCGGCGATTATGTCTGCGTCGCATCGTCGGAAGCAACTTCATGTCGCGGCGATCGGTGTGAATGGAATGGGATGGACGGATCTCTCCAGCGTCGGAAAGCACCCGGGGGTGCAGTTTGTTGGATTCTGCGATATCGACGATGCTCGATTCGACAAAGTCGACGCTGAATTCAAGGGAGTTCCACACTATTCCGATTACCGCGTCCTGCTGAACGAACTCGAAGCAAAAGTGGATGCGGTGATTGTCGCCACTCCCGACCATATGCACGCACCTATTGCCATGGCAGCGATGCAGATGGGCAAGCATGTCTATTGTCAGAAGCCGCTGACCCACACGGTCTGGGAAGCTCGGCAGATGAAGCTAATGGCTGCAAAAATGAATCTGACGACCCAAATGGGAAATCAGATTCATTCTGCGGCAGAGTATCGACTGGGCGTGCGGTTGATTCAGGATGGAGCTATTGGCAAAGTGAAAGAGGTTCATTCGTGGGTTGGTGTGCAGGGACGCCAATACAATGATGGGCTGGCGGAACGGCCGACTGCCGCTCCAACACCGCCTGGCATCCATTGGGACCTCTGGCTCGGTGCGGCTCCCGAGCGTCCGTTCGCGCCGAATGTTTATCATCCTTTCAACTGGAGAAACTGGCAGGACTTTGGATCAGGCGCGATGGGTGACTTTGGCTGCCATATTCTTGATCCGGTGTTCAATGCGCTGGGCCTGCAGGCGCCCACGACGATCGTTGCAGAAAACGACGGCACGAACAATGAAGTCTGGCCAGGGCCCGAGACGATCACATTTCAATTCCCAGGCAATGAACGTACTCTGGGACAAACACTGAACGTGATCTGGAGGGATGGGGGTTTGAAGCCAACTCGTGAACTTGCCCAGTTGCCCGACGGAATAGAACTTCCCGGAGCTGGTTCCATTTTTATCGGCGAGGGAGGCGTCATGTTGCTCCCGCATGTTGGCAAACCAAGCTTGTATTCGCAAAAGAAGGTGATGGATTACAAACTGCCCGATGTGCAGGGAACCAATCACTGGCATGACTGGGTTGACGCTGTCTTGAATGGCAAAAAGACGACGGATGGATTTGATTACGCAGGTCCGCTGACGGAAACCGTGCAGCTTGGCAACATCGCCGCTCGACTGCCGCGTCATGAACTCACCTGGAATGCAGAGTCCATGATGCTTGAGGGGCATGAACAAGCGAGTCGCCTGCTGACGAGATCGTATCGATCCGGGTTTGCCGTGACAGCCGTTGAAGGATGATTTTGAATCCTGACGTCGCGGCGAGTCAGAATCCCTTTTGCAAGTGAGGGTGTTTGCTGGCGAGTGGGAGTGTTTTCCTTCAGTGTGTGCTGGTCGACCTGGTGTTCTCAGCTTTTCACGCAACTGATAGGCTGCTCCGTTGGAAACGGACGATCTTGTTTCGAACAAGGTTGTCCGCCGCGTTACGAGGTTCTCGCGGATTGATTCGTTGATTCGGATATGGAAAACGCGCAAAACTCGCGGTAAAGGCTGACACCGTGACCCGATGAAAGGGCGGCTGCGAGGTTCCCGGGGTCGTTGAGCACCTTCCTCATCCCTGTGCTGACCGTAGTTCAGAATGAGCGATGTTGTGCAACATCGCAGTTTGTCTGTTTCAGTGATGACCGAGGCATTCATCGTCAGCCCGGCCGGGGAATGCAATTCGTGGCTGAAGTGATTGCCTTTCAGAATCAACGTGTGACAATTTGGCAATTTTCAGAAAGAGCTCAAACTTTTTCAGTTGTTTCGGTCTCTTTATGAATGCAGAGAGTTTTATGGGGAAACGAGGGAGCAGCGGCAACAGACAAGACGGGAGTATGCTGGCATCCGTTTTTATTCTGACGATGGGTGGCGGATGCTGCCTGTTTACTGTTGCCTCTTTGTACCCGGAATCGTTTACCCTGGCGGCTTCGGTCATCACGGGGATTGTGGTCGTGTTTATCGTGGTTGCCGTGCTGCAGCGGACAGGCAGACTTCCATCAAACAGTCTGAGCTTTCTTTTCGTCTCTCACAAAAATAAACGAGATGATGGAACGAATAACTACCTGCCGCGCCGAGTGACAGACTCAAGGCCAATGGTTCAGGGAACGAATCGACCGATCTCAGCGGATGAAGCGCACGAGATTCAGGTGACGAGCCCAAATACGTGGGTTCCGTCTCCTGCAAAGAGAAAACAAAAAAAATGACGGCCTTTCAGATCATTTTGAAGACGCTGCAACGGATTGCGAGCATGAGCTTTTTGAGTGTTCGAGACGTATTGAGCAGAGCAGAGGCCGATGGCAGGTGTTATCGCCGCCTCATGATGGTCGGACTTGCTGGATGTGGTTTTCTGATTGCAGGATGTTCCGACTCTGAAGATCCCATGGCAAGTGATGGCCTCGGTCAGCACAACTCCCCAATGATGATTCCGGCGGTCACAGCGTTGCCGAATCCTGAGGCTTCAGTGAGCGTGTCCATTGGTGATCAACCGCCGGCAGATCTTTCTCACCCTCGTCTCTCGACGCCGGATGCGGGCATGTCGCCGATGCGGAAATCCGGGTTCCGGCAGGTTGAGTCGAATTTCTCGCTTCCTTCCGAACCTCAACTTCAGGTCGGCGATCAGGCGCCAGAACTTGCCGTCCGACAATGGATTCGTGAACGCGAGGAACCAACGATCGATCAACCCCGTCGAATTCAGGTGATCACGTTCTGGGCCACGTGGAGCGAGCCATCCGTGGCGGCTATGGAGCGATGTCCTCTGCTGGAAAAGCGATTCGGCGAGCGAGTTGAAATCATTGGTGTTTCTCTCGAGACGCCGGAAGCCGTCCATGGCTTTTTGAATTCCAGCAGACCCGGCAGCGGACATCTCTGGAGAGACTATCTGACGTTCGCCATCGCAGCAGACCATCTTGGGGAAACTGAAGAAAAGTTTCTTTTGGCTGGCTTTGAGCAGGGGCTGCCTGCATCCTTTGTCATCGACCAAACGGGGATCGTTGCCTGGATCGGAGCTGCCGATCAATGCGAACCTGTCGTGGCACGAATTCTCGCGGGCGACTGGGATATTGCCGCCGCGCGGAAGGCTCATCAGTGGGCACAATATCGGAAATCCTCGCAACGAGAGATTCGGGATCGTCTGGCCCTGGCACGGGTATCCAACGACGCCGAAGAGTGTCTTCGTCTGATCGATGGGCTGCTTGAACAGTTTCCGAGCGATGTCGAGTTTCAGATGCTGCGTCTGCGATATCAGCTGCGGTTTGAAATGGCAGACTCTGCCAACACGCAATCTGCTGCTCTGCTTGGGCAGTTGCGGGACGATTCCCTTCGCCTGAACCAACTTGCCTGGATTCTGGCAGAACACAGTGACGTTGTTGGTCTTGATCTTTCCACAGCACTTTCAGCGGCTCAGCGTGCGGTGGGATTGACCAGCGGGTCTGATGTGTCGTCGCTGGAAACCCTGGCCCGGGTGCATTTTCGCCGTGGCGAGACGGCCGCTGCGATCGAGGCATTGTCCATGGCGACAAAGCTCGAACCGAGCAATCAGACGCTGGGCGATACTCTTGAAGCCTTTCGCAATTCGACGGCTTCACCCGTCCGCAAAGCGGGTTTCCACGGCAGCATGATGTAGGCGGCGTGAGAAGTGTCGGACTCGTATGATTCGAAGGACCCGATCAACCTTTGAACGGGTCTGACTTCGAGGATCGCAATCAGAGACTGAACGGTGCTCAGCTTCTGTCAGTTCATATTCAGAGGATCAGACAGACCCTGGCTGAGCGTCACCCGCTTTCAGTCCTCGTCCCGGGCTCCAGAGAACGTCAAGCCGGCCATCCTGATTGGCAATACGAGCAAGAACAAAAAGGAGATCTGAAAGGCGATTCAGCGCGATGACGATCATCGGATTGATCGGTTCGGTCGCCTGCAGTTTTAATACGTCCAGTTCCGCGCGGCGGCAGATGGCCCGTGCGAGGTGAAGGGATGCCGCGGCTGCAGTTCCTCCGGGCAGGATGAAGCTGCGAAGTGGCTGAAGTCGCGCGGTGAATCGATCAATCAAAGCCTCAAGCTGAGCGACCTGAGAGTTATTGGTACGCACGGGAAGGGGATCCGGTTCATGAGTCGGAATCGGCACGCACAGATCTGCTCCGATGTCAAACAGAAGTTGCTGAATCGAACGCAGAAGTTCTTCAAGCTCATCGATGTTGCCGGCGGCGATCGCTGTGCCGATCGCACAATTCGTTTCATCGATGGCTCCCCCGGCAATAATTCGCGGATGCAGTTTCGAGACGCGATCGCCATTTCCGAGGCTGGTCTCACCGTGATCACCGCTGCGAGTGTAGATTCGATCGATATGAACCATGGTCAAGGAGTCGTTCTGGAAAATGATCGGAACCAATAAAACGGGCAAGCCCGACTGCAGATTATAGCCAGTTTCGATCCCAGACGACTGTTCCAGGAAGCGAAAACGTTCCTGTTCGATTCGCCCTGATTCAGTTTCCCTCCGGACATTGCCTGGCCGTCATCACTGTGCAGGGACATCTGGAAGGAAGTCGCGTCACCGAAGGCTGTGGAGGCCGACAGGACTCTCCGTTTCACGGTTTGAGATGGCCCTTCAGTCATGTGCGGAGGCTCCGATGGTCAGTTTCATGTTCTCCTGTCTGATTCCTTCTCTGTCGGCCCGAAGATCTGAAACGAGTTGTGATGCGATGTTCAGACACATTGGGTGGCGAAACGCCTGTCCCGATGAATCGAGGATTCCGGTTTGCGGGTGGAATGGGCGAGAAATGTGAAGAACAGAGGGGTGTGACCGGTCGCAAGAGGCGAGCCAAGAACGTATCGTTCCTGCATCTGCGGCCATTGTCAGCCGAGACCCGGAATCCGTTGACTTGATTGGTGTCAGCCTTCGTCGTGAATAACCTCCGAGTGCAATTGCTTGTTGCAGGACCGCTCATCGCAGCCTGTCTGATGACATTCCCGGACATTGCTGCGCAGGAGGGTACGGCTGCTGTCTCTGAGTCGGCTGTGGTGATTACTCCTGCTGCAGGTGAACCGAACGCCTCGCGGTCCGAATTTCCGGCAACATCGCCGAAGATCCGGACGTTACCGGTGACCGCGGAACGAATCGGGCTTGTTGTCGCTTATTGCGCAGGCATCATGCTGGCATCTGTTCTGGGAGGCTACCTTCCGTCTTTGATGACACTGACACACACAGGCACGCAGACGATCATCAGTGTCGTTGGCGGTTTCATGCTGGGTATTGCGTTATTTCATCTTTTGCCCCATGCGACGCACGGTTTAACGATTCAGCTCGCCGTCTGGTGGATGATGTGCGGCATCGTGACGACGTTTCTGATCATCCGCTGGTTTCATTTTCATCACCACGGACCGCTTGAGATTTCAGCAGAGAAGGAAGAGCCCTGTGCAGGCCATGACCATGATCATGATCACGACCATCACTCGGATCATGTTCAGGGAAAGCTGCGAGAACCTTTCTGCCATCATGCGCATCAGCTGAGCTGGGTCGGAATCGCAATCGGCCTGTCATTGCATACACTGATTGATGGGATGGCACTGGCGGCAAGTGTTCAGGCTCCGATGATGCGACCATCGCTGATTCCTTTGGCCGGATTCGGGACTTTCATCGCCATTCTCGCACACAAGCCGCTGGATGCCGTTTCCATCACATCACTGATGGCCAATAGTGGCTGGAAATCCCGATCTCGACTGACCGTCAATCTGCTGTTTGCCTGCATGTGTCCGATCGGTGCCGGCATCTTTCTTGCCGGAGTCCACCAGTTGTCGGAGATGCAGGATGCTGCCGTCTGTGCCGCACTGGCGTTTTCAGCGGGCGTGTTTCTGTGTATCGCGCTGAGCGATCTGCTTCCCGAAATGGAGTTTCATTCGCACAACCAGCTGGGGCTGACGCTGGCACTGCTGACGGGAATTTTTCTGGCGTATGGAGTCACCTTTCTGCATTAACGGAGTTGGCTGTGACTGATCCTGTTCCGCTGCTGAAGCAACTGATTGCCATTCCCAGTGTGAATCCCATGGGGAGAGACCTGCAGGGGGAAGAATATCTCGAGACTCGTGTCACCGAATGGCTTGTCGCGTATCTGAAGTCCGTCCATCTGCCCGTCGAAGTGGTCGCAACAGCTCCCGGCCGATGTAACGTGTTGAGTCGGCTGGACGTTCCTTCGTCTTCGCGGACGATCCTGCTGGACGCTCATCAGGACACCGTTCCTGTCGATGGGATGACGATTCCTCCATTCGAACCGCGTGAAATCGAGGGACGCATTTACGGTCGTGGCTCGTGCGATGTGAAAGGTGGCCTTGCTTCAATGCTGGCGGCCTTCACGAGGCTGGCATTCGAACGAGAGAAACTGAAGGCCAGCGTTGTGCTTTCGATGACGTGTGACGAAGAAGCCACGAGCCTCGGAATCAACCATCTGGTCGAAAGCTGGAGACCCGGTGGCCGTCGTTACGAACTTTGTCCAGCCAGACCGGATGTTGCAATCGTGGCTGAGCCGACGCTGCTCGATGTGGTTGTCGCACACCGCGGGGCCATGCGGTGGCAGATTCGCACGGTCGGACGCGCGTGCCACAGTTCGCGACCGTCCGATGGAATCAATGCCATTTATCGAATGGCGTCAGTAATCCGATGTCTGGAAGAGTACGCTGCGTGGTTGCCTCGATCGCGACCTGAGCATCCCCTGTGCGGCCCTGCGACGCTCAGCGTCGGTCTGATTTCCGGTGGCAGCAGTGTCAATGTTGTGCCGGATCATTGCGTCATTGATCTCGACCGTCGCGCATTACCAGGCGAGGACGGTATGGCGGCGCGGCAGGAGATCATCGATTATCTGAGCAGCAGGCTGGATTTCGAGTTGATTCACGAATCCCCGTATTGTCTCAGCACCCCGCTGGCGGATGACCTGAACGGAAGCCTTGCCAAAGAACTGCTGAGGACGATCTCAGGTGTTGCCGGCCCTCGCCAGGCTCTCGGTGTTCCGTATGGAACTCATGCGTCTCGCATTGCCGCCGCTGGCGTTCCCTCCGTTGTCTTCGGCCCGGGCGATATCGCCCAGGCCCATACGAAGGACGAGTGGATTGCTGTTCGTGAACTGCACCTCGCGACCGAAATTTACTTTCATTACTGTCTCGGAACGGAATTCGTTACGGGAGCGGCTGCTTCGTAAACACAATGACGTGCTGGCGTGGAAGAATGTGGATGGTCTCCGTCCAGCGGAGTCTGAATTCCGGAAGCTCTGCCTCGCGACGAACCTGGGCCTGGCTCATCTTGTGAACTTCTTTGATAGGAACGGCCGGATCTTCCTTGCGGTACTCGACGAAGACAACGCGGCCGCCGGGTTTGAGGGAGTTGGAGATGTCCCGGAGCATCTCGTACGGATATTCAAATTCATGATACACGTCGACCATGATTGCGAGATCGATGGACTCAGGTTTCAGATTGGTTGCCTCCTGAGTTCCCTTGACGGGTTCCACATTGCGGATTCCAAAGGCTTTGCAATTCTCCTGCAGTCTGAGCAGCATTTCCTCCTGCACATCAACCGCCATCACCTTCCCATCCGGCAGCAGTTGCTCGGCCATGCGGATCGAGATGACGCCGCTTCCCGCGCCAATGTCGGCAACAACCTGTCCCGGCTTCAGCGCGAGTGATCTCACAAGCAGCGTGAGACGTTCTTCTTCCTCGCGAGTTTCTCGTTCCAGCCAGTCGGCCCCGGCGAAACCCATCACATGCGCGATCTCGCGTTCCATATAGAATTTACCGATCCCGTTCGGATCATGATCAGCACGCTTTTCATAACGCTTCGACGACTTGTCGTCGGATG
Source organism: Planctomycetota bacterium (assembly GCA_046341255.1). Lineage (GTDB taxonomy): Bacteria > Planctomycetota > Planctomycetia > Planctomycetales > Planctomycetaceae > SXXK01. Next base: position 407 of record JBKDRW010000431.1, on the reverse strand, counting down.
CCCGCGATGCTGGTTCATCGGCGCTGACATCGAGGCAAAGACTGAGCACGGCGATCAGAAAAATGATGACGTTCATGTTGAGACTTCCATCCATTCCGAAGTTGAAGGACATACGATCCGGATGCCAGTGAGTGACGTTCTTCAGGACGCGATTCGATCGACGATCAAAGGCAGCGGTGTGCTATGCCCGGCAATCTGAATGGCATTCAGGATCTGATCGCGGACCGTCTCGGGAGTCTTTGAGAAGACTCGCACGAGAGGTTGTCCGCGATCGACCTGATCCCCGACTCGAACCAGCATTTCCAGCCCCACCGAGTGATCAATCACATCGCCCATCATCTTTCGTCCACCACCAAGGGCAATAATTGCAAGACCGAGCGATTCGGTGTCGATCTGAGCGACAAATC
>JBKDRW010000430.1:0-3460 GCA_046341255.1 Planctomycetota bacterium | reverse complement strand
CACATGCGGTTAATAACCATGAACCAGACAGTTCTGGCAATCGGACTTTTCATGGCCGCGGTGGCGCCTTGCGTGGCTCAGCAGAATCTTGCGAGCGGTGAGGCTCAGCAGATCGCCGAGGAGGCGTTGATTTACGCATTCCCGATGGTGATGAACTACGGCACGCTGTACGAGTATGCTGTGGATACGTCCTCAACCCAGTACAAAGCTCCATTCAATCAGATCAACAATACGGCGAGGGTCTTCACGCCGAAAGATACGGCGATTGTCACTCCCAACAGCGACACGCCGTATTCTCTCCTGTGGATGGATCTGCGTGCCGAACCGCTGATCCTGAGTGTGCCGGAAGTCGCACAGGGGCGATACTATTCTGTAGAACTCTTCGACATGTACACATTCACATATGGGTACATCGGCACGCGTGCCACCGGCAACCGGCATGGCAGGTACATGATCGCCGGCCCCGGCTGGAAGGGCGAAACGCCTCCGGGGGTCGAAAAAGTATTCTGGTGCGAGACCGAATTCTCGCTGGCAGCCTATCGGACCCAGTTATTTGGTCCACATGACATCGACAATGTCAGAACGGTTCAGGCCGGTTACCGGGTGGAAACCCTTTCGGCCTATCTCAGACAGACCGCTCCGCCCGCTCCTCCGAAAGTTGAATGGCCGAAGATTGACAGAAAGTCGGCAGCAGAAGTTCCATTCGTCTACCTGAACTTTGTGCTGCAGTTCTGCCCCCTCGCGGGGCCGGCGGAGATCGAGCGGCCGTTACGCGATCGGTTCGCGAAGATCGGGATAGAGGCCGGCAAACCATTTTCACTCGACAGGCTGAATGCAGAGCAGAGAGCTGAGGTGGTCGCCGGGATGAAGAGTGGTTACGCAAAAATCAAGGAACGCGTGGCAAACCTTGGGCGAGCAGCAAACGGCTGGCGCATCATGACCGATGGTTTTGTCGATCGAGCGGAGTACAAGAGCGACTGGCTGCTTCGTGCGGCCGTCGCCATGGCTGGCATCTATGGAAACTCGGCTGTCGAGGCGATGTATCCGATGCTGGCCACAGACAGTGAAGGCAACGTCCCCGACAGCAGTAAACACCGCTACACACTGACTTTTGCCAGAGACGAATTTCCTCCCGCGAAGGCATTCTGGTCGGTGACCATGTATGACGCGAAGACGCAGTTGCTGATCGAGAACCCGCTGGACCGCTACATTATCAACACGCCCATGTTGTTGGATCTGAAGCCAGATGTCGACGGCTCTCTGACCATCTACATTCAGAAGGACTCGCCGGGCAAAGATCTCGAATCCAACTGGCTACCTGCTCCCGACGGTCCCATGTATGTCGTCATGCGGCTCTACTGGCCGGAGGATTCGGTCATCAAAGGAGACTGGGCCCCCCCCGCCGTGCAGCGGGTCAAATGAAGGGCGAGGTGAACTGACTGTGCAGATCTGACAGACTGCCCGCACAGACTGCCGACGAAGGCGTGGGCAGTCTTCGGGAATCTGGATCATTCCGACGCGGAGAAATTCCGTTCGCCTTGGCGTGGTCAACATGGAATTCGGAACGGCCTGTGGAAGCGTGGGCATGCCCGATCTGATGGCGAATCGGAAGTGAACAGTCAGCACTGCACCCGATCTGAGGTCAACTTGTCCGATTGCGAAAGCCGGTACACCGTGGTTAAGACGGTTCGGCTCACCCGTTGAGAGATCAGAGGCTGAGAGAATGAAAATATTCCGAGTGCTGGTCGGTGGATCACATCTGATGATGGATGTCGACGGTGAACACCGTTACATGGGCTGCTTTGTCACGCGCTTCGTCAAAGCCACGGACACTCAGCTTGCATGTCGGTCAGCCATCGCGGAAGCCCGAGCGGAAGCAGGATTTGATGGTCTGATCCTGAATCAGGCTGACGATCCACCGTTATTCTGCGTCGAGGAATCTGAGGAGGTCTTCGAATCTGATATTCCGGATGATGAACCGGGATTCGTCTTGTTCAGGGATGACGCAGAATCCGATGACAGCCTGCTCAGTCCACCTCCGTACCTTGTGATTCGTCCGGGCGTATCCTTCTGGGTTGACCCCCGACCACTCAGCCGCTGGACAGCAACATCACAGGCGTTGAACGAGGGCTGCTTTCGTGATGTCTTCATCTACGAAGGTCGGGGAGATTTGTGGAGGGTTATTGACGCACGATTCACTCAGCCGATTTCCAGGGCAGGGTCTCTCTTGCTCTGGCAGCAACAGACGGTTCAGCTTGAACTGATGCGAATGCCGCAGCCATCCGTTCGGGGGATTCGTGATGACCTTGTCGCCATCCTGGATGCCTCAGCAGAGGTTTCAGAGCACGCCGGAGAAGATCGGGGAAAACGATGGGAAATCCTCGAGCGAGCTGCCAGACCGACAGAGTTGATCCGTTCCGCGGAATCTCTGCAAATTATGGCATTCGAATGAAAGTCTGATCGGAAGGATTTTCAGCCTCGATGCGGAATTGCCATACTGCTGAGTTGGCAAAAACCGGAATGTCGGTTGTCATTGAGTGCCGGAGTGAATCAAATAGAGGCCCTCAGTAAACCTTCCCTTGGAGTTGTCTGCGGGCTGCATTTCTATTTTGCGTCTGCAGATCTGCGGCAACTCTGTCCATCAGGCCGAAACGGACCAGATCATTTCGGCGGTGACATCAGATCAGTCTGCGGACTGGCCTGCACCGTCTCGCCAGATCGGTTCGGAATCCGGCCTCTCGTCTCCATACAGGTCAAAACAAGTCATGACGTCAGAATCTTCGGGCAGTGAGTCTGCCGGTGCAGCGCCGGAAACACCTCGCCGCGGTGTCCTTGTGCAGTTGCTGACCGCGGCGCTGAGTTTTGTGATTGTGACGGTTCCCGCGAGTCTCGGGGGGCTGTTTTTTCTCGATCCGATTCTGCGCAAGAAGAAGTCCGGGAGCGACAAAACTGGTGCGGCCGCAGCCCGTAAAGATGAAGCCGGATTCATTCGGCTCGACATCACGCGGGACTCCGTTCCGGCGGATGGAACTCCGGTTTCGGTCACAGTGCTGGATGATATTGTCGACGCATGGAATCGCTTTCCGAATGTTCCGATCGGCAGTATCTGGCTTCGAAAGGTCGGTGACGGACCGATTCTGGCCTTCAGTTCGATCTGCCCGCATCTGGGCTGTTCGGTCAACTATCGACAGGCCGAAGGTGATTTTTTCTGCCCCTGCCACACCAGCGCATTTGCTCTGGATGGCAAAAAGACCAATAAAGTGCCGCCGCGCGACATGGATGGCCTGACGGTTTCGATGCGGACCGACGGAAAGGAAGATCCTGCAGGAAATGAGATCTGGGTGAAATACGAAAAATTCCGTGGCGCCCGCGCTGACAAAGTGGCCATTACCTGACGTGCACAGCCGATTTTCGGTCTGATCAATTTTCAATAGATCATGCATTCAGACCGGCCAGAGGC